>CAYSMJ010000129.1:0-7575 GCA_964432075.1 uncultured Caulobacterales bacterium
GGAACAAGGGCGGCCCGGTTCAGCGCATTCTGAAATCAAAAAGCAACGTCACCGATATCCGCTCGGCGACGATCATCGACTTCACCTATGCCTCGCTGCTTTTTTACTTCAAGGAACTCAACAACGTGCCCATGTCGACGACCTGGGTTTTCCTGGGACTGATCGCCGGGCGCGAATTTGCGATTGCCACAATTGACAAGATCCGCTCCCCCGGGGAAACGGCCCGGATTGTCGGGTCAGACGCCTTCAAGGCGTTTATTGGTCTGGTGATCAGCGTTGGGCTAGCCGTTGGCCTGCCACCACTTGCGCAATATCTTGCCCAGAATGCCAGTGTCGTGCCCGGAATCGGGAATTAATCGTCAGTGTCAAGAAGATCGGGTGCCAGGTCCCTGACGAGGCGGGCCATCAGGTCCGGCACCGGGGCGGCGACACGAATGGGTGCCTTATTCGGATAGAGCGGAATTGTCAGCGCCCTCGCATGCAGCATGATCGGCCCGACCCTGTCTGTTGCGATAAGATTGCCATATTTCGGGTCGCCAAGGATCGGCAATCCGATTGAGGCCAGATGGACACGGAGCTGATGGGTACGGCCCGTTTTCGGGCGGCATTCAAGCAAGCTCATACCGTCATTAGCCGCAAGGGTCCGGTAGGTGGTGGCGGCCGCTTTGGCGCAGCCTGCATCAATATCAATCTCGTTTGCCAGTTCGATCCGCCAGCTTCCGCGCTGGTTTCGTTTGACGAGCGGGCTGTCGATTGTGCCCGACCGCGCCTCCGCGACCCCGCGGCAAAGGGTCCAGTAGGTTTTTGTAATCTTCCCGGTTTGCAAAAGCTGACCGACCCGGCGCAGGGCTTTTGCGTGGCGACCGAGGATCAGACAACCGGTGGTGTCACGATCAAGGCGGTGGGCAAGGGCCGGCCGATTGGGCAGTCCGAATTGCAGTTCGCAAAAATAATGCTCAAGGACAGACGGGCCCGCGGCAGTCCCCGGTTTTGCATGAACCACATACCCGGCGGGTTTGTCGACAACGAGGATCAACCCGTCGCGATAGAGAAGCCGACCGGCAAAAAAACCGGTCTCAACGGGCTCGTGTTCATGGCTGTGTGTCGCCGCCAAGGCTTTTTCCTTTGTCATTGATCAAGGCCAACCCTAACCGCGAAACCCGAAGAATTCCTAAAATTCCGTGGACAATCCCAGAAAAACACGCGCGCCCCGCGGATCGTGAACGCGGCTGTCATAGCCGCCATTGGTAAAGACCTGCGGCGCCCTTGTCCCTGTCGCATTCCGCACACCAATCGTTGCCGTCAGGGGGGAGCCCCGCCCCATCATGGCCCCCATATCCATGGCATAATGCAAATCAAGCCGGGTGTCGGATCCAATGGTCCTGAGGGCATTCTGGTCATCAAGATAACGACCGATGTGACGAACCGTCAGGCTTGCCCGATGCGGCCCGCTTTCCCAGGCGATGGTCCCGTTGAGACGCAGCCGTGGGGCGGGTGAGCCAAAATTCGTAAAGTTCCGCCGACCCAGGCCATTGACGGCTCCTGCCAGCGGATCATCGAGCCTGTAGGAAAAGAGATAGGTCCCGTTCACCGAGGGGCTGAGCGTGCCATTGCCAAGGGCAAGCGCGAATCGGGCCGCGAAGTCGAGACCGGCCGTGCGGATCGAGGAAGCATTTTCAAAGCCATTGATGACCTGCAATATCGGCCCGCGCCCGCCCTGGCCAGGGGCGCGAATGATGGCGGGGGCAAACGGGTCAGCATCGATTATAGCCTGGGCATTTGTGCGTATAATGACGTTATCAACATCAAAATTGAAATAATCGAGCTCAAGTGAAAGTGCGTTCAGCGGGCGCCATCGGGCCCCGGCGGTGAGGCTTGTTGCGGTTTCCGGTTGCAGGGCCCGGGCGATCAGCACACCATCATTTTCTGTGACCAGTGACCGGACGGCGACAAATGCGTTGCCGTTAAAGGGATCGCTCACCTGTTGCAGGACTGTGCTCTCGCCGAATTGCTGAAACACGGAGGGGGCCCGGAAGGAATGGCTGAAATTTGCCAGTAGTGTCAGCGTGTCGGTTGGGCGCAGGGCAAGCCCGATCTTGGGGTCGGTCGTGCTGCACCCTTCGGCGGTGCCATACCGCTCATGGCGCACGGCCGCCTGCAGATCGGCCCAGGGCGTCAGGGGGATCTGAGTTTCGCCAAACACCGCGATCACATCCTGTGTGCCAGAGAAAGCCCGGCCGCCGATCAGGAAAGCAAAGCCGTCAATGGCCGACACCGGGTCAACGGTCTGGGCCAGGTGATTGCGCCGATACTGCGCGCCAAGGGCGATCCTGACCGGACCACCAGGGAGGGTAAAAAAATCCCGTGTAACAAGAGCGTCCGCAACAGTCAGGACTGCCTTATAATCGCGGATCTGAAATTCGTTGAGATAGTCGAGCAATTCGGGGCTGTTTGGGGCGCTGCCGAGGGCGGATGAGAACGGGTTGAAGAATGTCCCCGTGGCGGGGCGCGTCCGATCAAACAGGGTCAGAGCGCTGTTGGCCTCACTGCAATCGGTGTCTGGCAGCCCGGGCAAGGCAGCGATATCATTGAAACCGGCCAGCGCACACTGGAACCGATCCAAAACCGTATCTTCCGTACGCAGGGTAAAATCATTGCGGGCCCGGGTCAGCGCGACCTCCCAGCGCCCGCGCGCGAAGGTGCCTTCGAGCTTTCCCATCACCCGCCAGGTCCGGCTGTCATTCCGGTTCAGGGAAATCTCGCCACCGACACCGCTTGGCCGTCCAAAAAAGGTCAGGGTCGGGTTGCCTGGAAAGAGGTTGAACGGGTTTGCCGCAGCGCCCGCACCCGCGCCCGGGATTACGGCATTATCAAGCTGCAAAACCGGGAAAGAAGGTGAATTGCCGCGCACCGACGAGGTATCAGCAAATCCTGCTTCTACGGTTATGCCAATCGCCTGAGAAAGGGGAAGGCTTGCTTTTGCAAAGCTCAGTATTCGTTCTTCACGTGGAACAAGGTTGAAAAAGTCGCCAAAATCAAAGCCGCAAAATCCGATGCCGGTTGTGTCCGGGTCGCTGATTCCGGCGGGCTGTGGCAGTCCGCCTGAGGCCCGGCAACCCGGATCAAGGACGGGCGTTGCGGCGGAAAAGCCCGGCACGCCGAAAAAGGCTGCCGGGTTGCCGAGAACCGACAGGTCGTCCTCAGGGCGTGAGAGCCGCCTTTCCGCGGTCGTTAGCGGGCTGCGATCGAGATAGGAAACAGCCCCCAGCAGGTTGAGCCGGCCAAATGTCGTCCCCGCCAGCACCTGCAGATTGATCTCATCATAGCGGCCTTCGCTCTGATGGGTGAGATAGGTTCCCGAAAGGCGCGCTCCCTCAAAACCATCGCGGGAGATAAAATTGACAACGCCAGCAATGGCATCGGAACCATAGATCGGTGATGCGCCGTCTTTCAGGATTTCGACGCGATCAACGGCAATAAGCGGTATCAGCGAGGCCGTATCAACAAAGCCAATCCCATCATTGGTGGGCGAGGCATTGCGAACCTGGCGGCGTCCATTCACAAGCACGAGCGTCGAACCGACACCGAGGCCACGAAGATTGATATTAGAGGTCCCTGTCGTGAAGCCCTGGGTGAAGGAATCGGGATTGTTCTGGGCACCCGTATTGATAGTCAGGGTTTCGGTGATGTCGGCAATCCGTGTCGCGCCGATCCGGTCAAAGGCACTTGTACGCAGGATCTGCGTTGCCGATGCCCGCCCTTTGGCTTCGTCTGTGGCAAGAAGCGAGCCGGTTACGATGATCTCGTCCCCGGCTTCCTGCGCCGGGGCGCTGCTGGAACCGATAATGGGGGTGAAAAGACTTGCAACACCGACAAACCAATACCGCCTTGCGCGCGACGGGCCAGCATTCATGGGCGTGGAAGACGGCATAACGGCTCCGGTTGAACAGGAAGCCGTTGCTATAAGGCGCTTGTGACGCAACGCAAACCAGCCAGCAACACGCAAAAAAAAAATGGCCGGATCCGGCCATTTTTCAGGATTGACTATTGCGACGGGACCGACCGACCGGGCGGCTTTACCCTATTTCGTGAAGCGGTCCGTGATTTTATCGAGCGAGAACGGGAACACGATAGTGTTTGTCTGATCGCCGGCGATCTCCTGCAGGGAAGACAAATAACGCAGTTCCATTGAGCCCTGTGAGGTGGCAAGAATTTCGGCGGCTTCCGCCAGCTTGGTTGCGGCCTGTTGTTCGCCTTCGGCCAGGATGACCTTGGCGCGACGCTCTCGTTCGGCTTCGGCCTGTTTGGCAATGGCGCGGATCATCGACGGGTCCACATCGACATGCTTGATTTCAACGTTGGCCACCTTGATGCCCCAGGCTTCTGTCTGTGAGTCGAGGATTTCCTGAATGTCCTTGTTCAGCTTGTCCCGCTCCTGCAGCATTTCGTCGAGGTCGTGTTTCCCGAGCACTGAGCGAAGGGTGGTCTGGGCGAGTTGGCTGGTTGCGGCCATGTAGTTTTCAACCTGCACAACAGCGCGAACGGCATCGGTCACCCGGTAATAGAGAACCGCATTCACTTTTACCGAGACGTTGTCGCGCGAGATGACGTCCTGGGTCGGGACATCATGGACAAGGGTGCGCATATCCACCTTGCGCAGGACCTGCACGCCGGGGATCAGGAAGACGATCCCGGGGCCAGCTGCCTTTCGGCCAACCCGGCCAAGTGTAAAGACCACGCCTTTCTCGTACTCTTTCAGAATTTTGACGATATTGGTAAGGATGAAAAAGGCACCAACAATCAGTGCCGCGATAATTCCAAACCCGTCCATGCTATTCTCCTCGGTTGGTCGGCTCGATGTGTCCGGGCTTCTGCCCGCAGACCGGCAAAGCCTGCGCCCGGATTTCCATTATGCCAAAATACGCTACTTTGGTTTCCGTTTGGGTAACTTTGTGAGCTTCAGCGTCAATCCGTCTATCCCCGAAATCTTAACCTTTTCGCCCATGACAACCGTTTCCGCCGGATTGCCATTGTCTGCGAACCGTCCCCGCCAGCGCTCGCCATTGACAAAGACAGTGACCATGCCGGGCTGCTGGCCACGGCCGATCACTTCGCCAGTGCGCCCGCGCATGTCATTACCGAGAATCATTTCGCCATGGTCCGGTTGTGAGCGCAGGCGGCGCATGCCATCGCGCAGCCATTCAAGGAAAAGGATACAGGCCGTAACCGCGAAGCCCATAATAAAAAACGCCGCCATAACGAGAGGAGAGACGCTCATAGCCTGTCCCCAGCTCAGGCCTGTTCCTGCCGGATCGGCGAGAAAAGTGTCCCGCCAGCGCTTGCCTTTCGGACAATCAGAACCAGACCATCAACCTGTGTCACCTTGATCTTGTCGCCCGGTTGCAGGGGCTGGGAGGATCGGGCGCGCCAGCGCTCGCCCTCAACAAAAACCCAGCCTTCAAGGCCCTCCCATTCATCGACCACCCCTTCCCGGCGCCGGATTGCGTCCTCGCCGATCAAAGGCCCATGGGATCGCGAGCCGACAAGAGCGAAGAACAAGAGCGCGAGAATGCTGCCCAACATGGCCATCGTCGCCAGGATCACCGTGTTGGAAACGCGAAATCCTTCCGGGAACAGAAAGTAAAGGCCGAAGCCGAACGAGATAAAGCCAATGATACCCACCAGGCCGAAGGTCGGTGTGTACGCTTCAATAATGATCCCGAGAATGCCGAGGATCATGAGCGCCCCGCCAAGCCACATGAACGGGAGCAGCTGTGCGGAATAAAGCCCGAGAGCAAGACAGGTGGCGCCGGTGATGCCCGGAAACACAGAGCCCGGGTTCCACAACTCAACCGTGATACCCAGCATACCGATCGACATCAAGATGGCGGCCACGTTTGGGTCGGCGATGAAGCCGAGCATGCGCTCCAATCGTGTTGGCTCGATTTCAGTCAGCACAATACCGTCGGTATTGATGGTTTTGCTTCCGTTTGCCATGCGCACCGTTCGGCCGTTGATCTGGGCAAGCAGATCATCAAGGTCGCTGGCGATCAGATCAATCACGCCGAGTTCGAGGGCTTCCGTTGCAGGAATGCTGACGGCCTCACGCACAGCCTTCTCTGCCCAGTCCGCGTTGCGCCCGCGATAATCCGCAAGGCCCCGGATATAGGCTGCCGAGTCGTTGATGATTTTACGCCGCAGGGCATCGTCATTGGAAAGGGGCGGGGTATCGGAAACCTGACGGTTTTCATCAAGGGTCTCGACGAAGTCTTCGATACGGTCGATGGTTTCATCATCGCTTGCCGTTTCGTCTGCCGCGGGGTCAGGGGCGGCTCCCTCGGTGTCGGTTTGATCGTCCGGATCTCCAGCCGGAAAATCCTCTTCATCAAATGGCGATTCCCCACCGCCACTGCCGCCAATAGTCACGGGCGTGGCGGCCCCGGTGTTGGTCGCCGGCGCCATGGCTGAGATATGGGCGGCATACATGATGTAAAGCCCTGCACTGGCAGACTGAGCGCCCTGGGGTGAGACATAGGTTGCGACGGGCGTTTCCGAGGCAAGAATGGATTTGATGATCGATTTCATGCTGGTCACGAGGCCGCCGGGGGTATCGACCTTGATGATGACAAGCTCCTTGCCCGCTTCGGAGGCTTTGCTGATCTCCCGCGACAGATAATCCGCAGCAGGCGGGGTGACCGCACCGTTAAGGCTCAGAACAACGCCCTGTCGGCGCGCCGCAGGGTCCGCGTTTTGGAGACTGACGGCATGGCTTGAAACAAGCACTGCGAGGGCGCCGCTTATGGCCATCGTGACCCAGAGTATAATACGAGACCTTTTAATCATCGAGTGCCCCTCATCACCAAAGCCCAGTCAAATATGAATATGTGTCGTCAGCGCTCTGAATACAAGGCTACATTTATGGCATGCCTGCCTTCGCAAAGTCAGGCCATTCGGCGTCGGCCCGCAGGATGAAGCCGTCCACGTCCTTGAGCCAGCGTTTCTTGATGCCCGCGCTGACATTGAGATAAAGTTTTGCGTTCACGATATGCCAAACTTCCGGGCTGCCCGGAGCGCCCTGTCCCTTCGCCATCGCCCAGGCGCAATAGCCGCCATATTGCGGCCGGTAGGCGTCCGGATCGGTCATGAACCGATTCCGGTTTTCAGCAGAAGCAAACAACCAGCTTTTCCCGAGATGGACAGTCGAAAATTCGGTCGAGCCGCGTGTCGCAACGCCCGCTGTGTGATAGGCGACCGTGTCATACCCATTCAGTGCATAATCCCAGCTCCGTTTCATAAAAACCGGTTCGGCATGGGCCATGGCAGAGACAAAAAGGGCGCTGATTGCCAGAATCATCCGGCTCAGGGTGTTGGAAATGGTCATGGCAACTTCTCCTCTGCAGTGTTCAAGGTAAGACACTTCAATCAAATATTTATGACTGGATGAGCCTGTCGGCAAATCCCCTAAGTGTTTAGTCCCGGGAAGTGCTGGGCTGGATTGTTGATGAAGCGTTTTGGCTGTTTGGTCCAGCAATTGTTGACGTATTCGAAGACGGTGAGGCCTCTGAGGGTCTTCAG
>CAYSMJ010000130.1:0-6832 GCA_964432075.1 uncultured Caulobacterales bacterium
TTAGGGGCGATTTTGTTGTCTTTGGTGGGGACAATCCGGCTCGGAAATCGTAAGACGCCCTATGGAATATTGTTCTGATCTCACCGCAGTCATCCTTGAACGGCGGTACAAACGATTTCTTGCGGATGTGCGGCATGGGGATGGATCTGTGGAAACGGTCCACTGCCCTAATCCCGGATCAATGCTTGGGGTGGCCCCGCCGGGCGCGCGGGCCTGGGTTTCGACCGCGCGTACGAAAAACCGTAAACTGCCGCGAACGCTGGAACTTGTTGAGGTTGAAAACACCCTGGTCGCAATTAACACCAATAATCCGAACCGGATCGCGGCTGAGGCCATCGAGCAGGGACAGATTGCCGAGCTGCAGGGGTATGCAACCCTGCGGAGGGAAGTGCGCTATCATGATAACAGCCGGATCGATCTTCTGCTGGAAGACGGGCCGGATGGCTCTGATTGCCTTGTCGAAATCAAGAATGTCCACCTGAAGCGCGAGACCGGTCTTGCCGAATTCCCGGACAGCGTCACCGCCCGGGGCGTCAAACATCTGGAGGCCCTTGGCGCCGAAAAGGCGCGGGGGCGACGTGCTGTTATGCTTTTCATTGTCCAGCGCAACGACTGCGAGCGGTTTTCCACCGCGCCAGACCTTGACCCGGCCTACCACCGGGCTTTTGCAAATGCCCGAACCGCAGGGGTTGAGGCCATTTGCTATGATTGCGATATCACCCTTGGTGGCGTAACCTTGCGCCACGCCTTACCGGTCGCGCCGCGCTGACCCGCCCTTGTTTGTTCATTCGATACACCCCAACCCGCTGGTAGCTCCATGACATATGTTCTCGCAGACACTACGCCCACAAACCGACGCAGCGACGACATCAAACTTCATCGGGCGGAGGATTTTGAAGGAATGCGGGCTGCCGGGCGGCTTGCCGCACAATGTCTCGATATGCTCACCGCCCACGTCGCCCCCGGCATTTCAACGGAATATCTCGACACGCTTGCCCGGGAATTCGTGCTCGACCATGGCGCCCTGCCTGCCTGTGTCGGCTATCGCGGCTATCGAAATACGCTGTGCACCTCGATCAACCATGTGATCTGTCATGGAATTCCCTCCTCAAAGCCACTCAAGGACGGCGATATCGTCAATATTGACGTCACTGTAATCGTGGATGGCTGGCATGGGGACACCAGCCGCATGTTTTACGTCGGCGAGCCAAAGGTCAAAGCCCGCCGTCTTTGCGAGGTAACCTTTGCCTGTCTGTGGAAAGGCATTGAGGTCGTCCAACCCGGTCGGACGCTTCGTGACATCGGCAACGCAATCCAGACGCATGCAGAAGCGGAAGGCTTTTCTGTCGTCCGCGATTTTTGCGGGCACGGGCTTGGCCGGGTTTTTCATGACGCACCAAATATCGTGCATTATGGCGAAGTGCGCGACAAATTCAGTGGCATCCAGCGTGCTCCGGATACCGAACTCAAAACCGGCATGTTTTTTACGATCGAGCCCATGATCAATGATGGCAAGCCGGATGTAAAACTGCTGAAAGACAACTGGACGGCAGTGACCCGCGACAAAAGCCTGTCGGCGCAATTTGAACATTCAATTGCTGTAACCGATGACGGATTCGAGGTCTTTACCGCCTCGCCGCAGGGGCTCGATAAACCGCCCTATGGTGACTGATCGGTGAGCGGAAAGTCAATATCTGACCGGCTTGTGGAAGAGACCGAGCGTCTTCTCGGTGATCTGGAACAAAAACCGCAGGCTGACGACATGGCAAACGCTACCCGGAAAATCCCGACCAGCGAAGCCGCGGAAGACGGATTCGCCTTCGAATTGCGCAATATTGACGAAGGCTTTGACCAGACGCCGCAAAGCGAGACGCGAAAACAGTCAGCGCCGCCGCCCACAACCCCGCCCCATGCGACCGGCCACCGGGAGCGGTTGCGCGAGCGCTTTGCCCGCGCCGGGGTCGATGCCGTCCAGGATTATGAATTACTGGAACTCCTCTTGTTCCGGACCATCCCGCGCCGGGATGTGAAACCACTGGCCAAGAGCCTGATCGAAAAATTTGGTGGTTTTGCCGAAGTCCTAGCCGCGCCGGTTTCGCGCCTTTGCGAGGTAAAGGGCGTATCGGAACGGGTGGCGCTGGATTTCAAGATTGTCCACGCCGCCGGGATCAAACTGACCCAGGCACGAATTCTAAACCGGCCCGTTATCGCATCATGGCAGGACCTGCTTGCCTATTGCCGGGCCGCCATGGCGGATGAAAAGACAGAACTGTTCCGTATTCTGTTTCTGGACAGAAAAAATATTCTTATTGCTGATGAAGTCCAGCAGCGTGGCACCGTCGATCACACGCCGGTTTACCCCCGGGAAGTCGTCAAACGGGGGCTTGAGCTTGGCGCCTCAGCGCTGATCCTCGTCCACAACCACCCTTCGGGCGATCCAACCCCGTCACAGGCCGATATTGAGATGACCAGACAGATCGCTGAGGCCGCCAAGGCCCTCAATATCCGGATTCACGATCACCTCGTGATCGGCAAGGATCGCGAGGCCAGTTTCAAAACGCTTGGGCTGTTGTAAGGGTCTGACTGAAAAATCTGTTTTCGCCGTCTGCAAACACCTTTTTTCTGCGCTTCCGGTGCTCACCTACCGCATGGACGCTGCGCTCTGGTTCCCGAAAACGGCGTCTTCGACAGACGAAACCGAATTTTCGGTGAGACTCAAAGCCGGATTTGTCAAAATCCGGCGTGCGGGGCTGAATCTGCCGCGGCGGCGAGCCGACGGCTCGGCAAGATCCCCAACTCAACAAGCGCCCAAAGCCCGATGCCAAGCTGGAGAAAGCCGAGCCCCTTGCCCAGCCCGTTGGCAACAAAAACCATGGCTTCCTGTCCAAAAACCATCGCAGGCTGATAGCTTCCCGTCAGACCGAGGAACTGAAGTATGGAATTGACGACACCGGGCAGAATGAAAATCAGGGCCAGGTTCAGGGGCCTCGCTCGATCCCGCAGCCGTTTAGCCGACAAGTTATAAACGGGGAACGCAACCGCCAGACTGACAGCCAAAGCGAAGAACTTCACGCCCAGCGACTGCGCATCCATCCCAAGCACGCCGAAAACACCGCCAATCACAATTACAAATAATATCGCGATGATCAGTAAGCCGATATTCGCGACCCACCATTGTTTCCGATTGAGAACGCCATCGGATGATAGATAGACATGGCCAAAATTCATTCGCCCTGCTCCCCATAAATGGCAACGCCAGCGGCCGCGTTCTCCTGTTTGACACCGCGAAACATGCCCGCGGAATTGAATGTCATTGCGTAGTCGCCATTCGGTGCAAGGACGATCACCCCGCCATCCCCACCAAGGGTTTCAAGCCGGTTGTTGATCACATCATCAGCGGCTTCGGTAACGGTTTTGTCGCCATATTCAATTTGTGCACAGATATCCCGGGCAATTGTCAACCGGATGAAATATTCGCCATGACCGGTGGCAGACACGGCGCAGGAGCGATTATCAGCATAGGTCCCGGCCCCGATGATCGGCACATCGCCAACGCGGCCCCAGCGTTTCATGGTCATTCCGCCCGTCGACGTACCGGCGGCAAGATCGCCGTTCCGGTCAAGCGCAACGGCGCCAACGGTTCCATATTTGAAATCAACCGGGTGCTGGTCGAGCCAGGCCCCTTTCTTTTTGGGAAGCGCTGGCACTGACACCGGATCGTCGATCATTTCTTTGCGGCTTACCTCACGTTCGCGCTCCAGCGCCTTTTGCAGGCTGTCAAAGCGATTTTGAGTGAAAAAATAATCCGGTCCGACCATATCGAGGCCCTGTGCTTCGGCAAAGGTTTCCGCCCCGGCGCCGGCAAACATAACGTGCACGGAATCTTCCATGACCGAGCGCGCCAGCCGGATGGGATTTTTCACCCGCTTGACCCCGGCGACCGCGCCGGCATTGGCCGTGCGACCGTCCATGATGGCCGCATCAAGCTCATTGGTGCCCTCGCTTGTAAATACCGCGCCGCGACCGGCCTTAACGAGCGGCGAGTCCTCCATGATCATGATGGCGGCCACGATGGCATCAAGGGCCGGTCCCCCGCTGTCAAGCACGCCGTAGCCTGCATCCAGCGCTTCGCGCAGCTTTGCCTTGTACTCGGCTTCTTCCTCGGGGGTGTATCGTCCCGGCTCAAGCGCCCCGGCGCCGCCATGAATCACGATGGTAATCGGGGCGTCGGCTTTCAACGCCATGTCCTCAGCGCAGACACGCAGCGACAATGGCGACAGCAAGGCTGCTGCGACAAGAAACAGAAGTGCTTTCACAAAATCGATCCTTTTCTGACGTTGCCACAGTTGTATAGCAGATCACCCCAAGCTCAAGGGCGGCGGCGCCCCGGCTCGACCCTGCCATGAAATCCAGGCGTCTTGCCCGACCGTTCAGCCCATGCGAAGAGGCGATTTATGAGGAAGGGTACGCCGATGCTTGATGATCAGGGAAAAACGCCCGGATCGCGGGACAATTCCAATTTTTCCGCCGGGCTCGACGGGGCAATAGAGGCGGCTGTCGACTGGCTTGCCGAACGCCAGAAAGAAGATGGCTACTGGGTGGCGCGGTTGCAGACCAATGTCTGCATGGAAGCCGAATGGATTTTGTGCCTGTGGTTTATCGGGCTCGAAGACCATCCGATCCGCGCGCGTCTGGGTCGGGCCCTTCTGGATACCCAGCGCGAGGATGGCTCATGGGATATCTATCATGATGCGCCGTCTGGTGACATCAATACAACCGTCGAGGCCTATGCAGCCCTGCGCTCGCTCGGGCACTCGCCCTACCATCCGGCTCTGGCGAAAGCCCGCGAATGGATTTTTGCCAGAGGCGGTCTTAAAAATATTCGCGTGTTTACCCGATACTGGCTGGCGCTGATCGGGGAATGGCCCTGGGAAAAGACCCCGAACGTACCCGTCGAAGTTATCCATTTTCCGACCTGGTTCCCCTTCTCGATCTATAATTTTGCCCAGTGGGCCCGGGCCACCCTGATGCCCATCGCGGTTCTGAACGCCCGGCGTGCGGCACGGCCCCTGCCCGTTGAAAACAGGCTTGATGAACTCTTCCCCGGCGGCCGGGACAATTTCGACTATACCCTGCCGAAAAAGAAGGGTGCTGATCTCTGGGACCATTTCTTCCGTTTTGCAGACCGGCGCCTTCATGGCCTGCAATCGCTGGGCCTGACGCCGGGGCGCAACAATACGGTCAAACGCTGTCTGGAATGGATCATTCAGCACCAGGATGCTGACGGGTGCTGGGGCGGTATCCAGCCTCCCTGGATTTACTCCCTGATGGCGGTCTGGAACGAAGGCTATGCCCACGATCACCCGGTTGTCGCAAAGGCAATTGCCTGCCTTGATGATCCGAACTGGCGGATCGATATCGGCGAGGCCTCCTTCGTACAGGCCTGTGTGTCACCGGTCTGGGACACGGTTCTGGCACTTCTCGCCTTTGAAGATGCCGAGGTCGAAGATCGCCACCGCGAGAAAATACACAAGGCCGTCCAATGGGTGCTCAACCAGCAGGTGCTGCGTCCCGGAGACTGGCAGGTCAAGATGCCGGATGTTGAGCCCGGTGGCTGGGCCTTTGAGTATCATAATATCTTTTATCCCGATACCGATGATACCGCAGTTGCCCTGATCGCCCTTGCGCCGTTTCGTGACGATCCCCACTGGAAATCCCGTGGTATAGACGAAGCGGTTACCCGCGGGATCAACTGGTTGATCGGCATGCAGTCAAAAAATGGCGGATGGGGCGCCTTTGACAAGGATAATGACAAAGCCATAACCACCAGGATCCCGTTTTGTGATTTTGGCGAAGCGCTTGATCCGCCCTCGGTGGATGTGACCGCGCATATTGTCGAAGCCTTTGGCAAGCTGGGCTTTCGTGGCAACCACCCGGCCATGGCGCGGGCTCTCGATTATCTGCAGGCGGAACAGGAAGACAATGGCGCCTGGTTTGGTCGCTGGGGCGTGAACTATATCTATGGGACTGGCGCCGTCCTCCCCGCGCTTGAGGCGCTTGGTCAAGACATGACGCAGGACTGGATTACCCGGGCCGCCGACTGGCTCGTCAGCGTACAACAGCTGTCGGGCGGGTGGGGCGAAAGCTGTGCCTCCTATATCGACCCGGCAATGATGGCGCGCGGGGCGGAGACCGCTTCGCAAACAGCATGGGCCGTGATGGGACTTGCGGCCACGGCACGTGATCAGGACCGCGAGGCCATCGAAGGCGGTGTTCAGTTTTTGCTGGAGCGCCAGCAGGATGGCACATGGGATGAGCCCCACTATACGGGCACTGGTTTTCCGGGATATGGCGTCGGCGCGGCCATCAAGCTGACCGATCCGGGCCTTGAAGACCGGCTGTCACAGGGCGTGGAACTAAGCCGCGCCTTCATGATCAACTATCATTACTACCGGCACTATTTCCCGATCATGGCCCTCGCCCGCGCAAGAGCCGTTCTTGGCAGGTAGGTAGATCGATAACCGGTCACGCAATGACTGTTCGTAAAAAAACAGGTTACGACACGACCACCTCTCCCCTGGGAGAGGTCCAAATCTCCGATTTGGGGTGAGGGACAGCGCCGGAGCCAACCCGGAACGCCGATATTCGCCGACAGCATGAAAGACCCTCACTCGAAATCATAGATTTCGATCTCTCCCAAGGGAGAGATGAACAAAGGTGCACCGCCCTGAAGTCAGACATTCCGCATCACGCAAAGACAGTTGGTATGACGAATATAGGTTACGACACGACCACCTCTCCCCTGGGAGAGGTCCAAATCTCCGATTTGGGG
>CAYSMJ010000130.1:6932-7566 GCA_964432075.1 uncultured Caulobacterales bacterium
TCACTCGAAATCATAGATTTCGATCTCTCCCAAGGGAGAGATGAACAAAGGTGCAACTCTTAAAATAACACCGCCCCTGCCCGGCTACACCTTCACCATAATATTACTCATCTTACCATCGAATAGGCGGGAACTTTTTATCTTGAAGCCAGGCATTGGCTCTCGAAAAATGACCGCAGCCCATAAATCCGCGATGGGCTGACAGGGGGGACGGGTGTGGTGCTTGGAGGATCAGATGGCGCGCGCAATCGACCAGTGAGGCTTTGGCCGCAGCATGGCGGCCCCACAACATGAAGACACAGGCCGGTGCCGCATGACTGATTTCGGCAAGGGCGGCGTCCGTTATCGTCTGCCAGCCGAGCCCCGCATGGCTGCCCGCCTCGCCGGCGCGCACGCTCAGGGCCGTATTGACAAGCAGTACGCCCTGCTCTGCCCAGCGCGTCAGATCACCATCTGCGCGATCACCGGCAAGCCTGCCGCAATCTTGTTCTATCTCGCGATAGATGTTTCTGAGAGACGGTGGCAGTTTCATCCCGGTTCGTACACTGAAGGAAAGCCCCATGGCCTGATCCGGCCCGTGATAGGGGTCCTGCCCGACAATCACGACCCGAACATCGGCAGGTGCGCAAAAGGA
>CAYSMJ010000131.1:0-7457 GCA_964432075.1 uncultured Caulobacterales bacterium
GGATTTCACTTTTCCGGCTTTCTGGCCTTGCCCTTGCTTTCGCAGGCCCATGTCTTGCGATCACGGCATATCTGTGCGCTGATATTTTTGTTGCCAGTGTTGATGCGGCAAGTGGGCTATCCGCCTACGCTCAATCGTGGCAGAAAAACGCCCTGTACTTCCCCGTGCTTGATAGCATCCTCTCGGTCATTCCGGGCCTCCCAGCGATAACAAGTCGTCTGGCAGTGGCCGGGATCATCGTCGTGCTTGTTTTGGTTCTGACTTTCAGGCGCTCAGTCGGCGGCGCAAAAAAGACTGTTGCAGCATGTCTGTTTGTTACCGGCCTCATGATCTTGTTAGCACCGGCTGGTTATCCCTGGTACGGGCTATGGTTTCTGTTTTTCCTGCCTGCAATACCGGTCGCAGCACTTAGTGCCCTGTCTGTTACTCTTTTCCTTTATTATCTACGCTTTCCTCTTGAGCTTATCGACCGGCAGGAAATTTTCAGCTTTGTCATTGTACCTATAGAGTTCCTGTTGCCCGTTTTTGTCTTCATTCTAGGCCGCAGTCGGTCTCGAGGGAGAGAATGCTGGTGAACGCAATTGTGGCAATCATTCCGGCAAGAGACGAAGCGGCAGCGATTGCCGGGGTTGTTGCGGGGGCGTTGCGTCATGTGGACAGGGTCATTGTTGTTGACAATGGGTCTACGGATGATACGGCCGCTAAGGCGCGCGCGGCCGGGGCGCATGTGGTTGTCGAGCCGGTGGCGGGCTATGGCCGGGCTTGTCTCGCCGGGATTGCGGCCAGCGACGAAGGCATTATCGTATTTCTTGACGGTGATGCTGCCGACGATCCCGATGACCTGTCGGCTCTTCTGGCACCGGTATTGAGCAACCGGGCCGATCTTGTCATCGGCAGCAGGCTGTCTGGCAGGGTTGATCCGGGCGCGCTCACGCTGGCACAGCGTTTTGGCAATCGGCTTGCCTGCTTTCTAATGAGCAGGATTTGGGGTGCACCGTTTACGGATCTTGGGCCTTTCCGGGCAGTCCGTCGCAGCGGACTGGACCAGCTTGATCTTGACGCCAAAACCTATGGCTGGACGGTGCAAATGCAGACGAGAGCCATGCGCCGGGGATTGCGCGTTTGTGAAGTACCCGTTCATTATCGACGACGGATCGGCAGCTCCAAAATATCGGGTACGGTCAAAGGCGTTTTCCTGGCCGGAGTGCATATTCTTGGCGTCATAGGCCGCGAGGGGCTTGCCGATCTTTCGAACCGGAAAAAATAGGACGATCTAAAATTCAATCTCTATGCCACCTGAAATGGTCCGTGGATTGCCGGGCCGGGCTCTGCCGCCGGGTGCAAAGGCAGGTGCATTGGCAAAGACCGGGTAACGTGTATCTGTGATATTCTCTGCACGAACATTTATCGATAGCCGGTCTGAAATGCGATAGTCGGAAAACAGGCTCAAAATAAATTCATTATCCGTAAACAGTGTATTGGCATCATTGAGGGCCCATTTACCCACATGACGCAATCGCAGCGCAGTTTCAAATCCGGGAAGCCAGACCGGGGTATAGGTCAGGCTGGTCTGGGCAAGCGCTCGTGGCGATTGCGGGATCAGATTGCCATTAAAGGGATCGTCCGGGTTCTGGCTTCGCTCGATAAAGCGGAAATCCTGAAAGGCAAAGCTCGTCGTCCAGTCAAGTTCTTCGGTGAGGCGGGTCGTCAACCGTGCTTCGAGACCGCGAAACCGGGACGAGCCGCCATTCACCGATATATTCCCGGCGGCCGTCTGGATATCCGTCAGGATACCGTCGCGCGATACGGCCCAGTAACCAAGGATCTCTGTACGCAGTTGGCGGTTGGCATAGCGCCAGCCAAAATCCACCGAATCAATCGTTTCCGGTGTCAGGTCGAAATCCGTCTGATCTGCAGACAATTCGTAGAGGTCGCTTTCCCGCGGGATCCGGAACCCGCGGGCGTAGCGGGTGAACAGGCTGTGGCCATTCCCGATATCGATCACCAGCCCTGCTTTCGGGCTGAGTGCGTCGAACCTGTCTGTCCGGTCCGCCACCTGCAGGCGCGCATCGCCCGGAACCTCCGCCAACGCATTATCAAGCCGGTAGCGAATGGAATCGTGGCGCAGTCCGGCCGACAGGGTCAGCTGGCCGAAGGTTTTTTCCCATTGGGCGTAAGGCGAAAGCCCACGAAAATCGACGTCATAATCAAATTGAACTCCCTGGCGAAACAGATTGCCAAAGACCACGGTGTCCGGGACAGCCTGGAAGGTAAACCGCGAGAATTCGGTAAACTCTGCATCAAGACCAATAACGATCGATCCGAGGATTTCGTTCGTGATATAGCCACGCAACAAAGCGCCCGCGGTGCGCACAAGCGCGTCTGTCCGCGGTACCGTTGCCGGCTGAAAGGTGGCTGCAGCGCTCACCTTCTGGCGGCGCAGATAGGGCGTAAACTCAATCTCAATCCCCCTTGTGACGGGCAGGGTGAGCCGGGTCTGGATGCGCGTATAGCTGCCATTTTCGTCTGCGGTGCCGGGCTCAATCACGGGCGACAGGCCCGAGGCTCTTGACCCCGCTTCGAATTCGTCAAACGGAATTGCCGTAGCCGGCTCGGTTTTGTACTCGCTATAGGTTCCGGTTGTGGCCAGGCTGAAATCCGGACGCTCAAGCGCATGCCGGGCAAAAGCCTGTCTGCGATTGAACGCTGTTTCATCGCGAAACCCGTCTTCGCCCTGAAAGGCGCCGACAAGCCGCACACTTTGGCCCGCCCCGGCCTTGATCCCGACATCGGCGGTAAAGTCATGGAGGCCGAACTGGCCACCACGCGCACGCAGCACGGCGCGGTCTTTGTCGAATTCAAGGCCGGTTCTGATATTGACGACACCCGCAAAGGCATCTGACCCATAAAGCGCCGTACCCGGACCACGTAAGACATCGACGCTGGTCCCCGCCGAAAGCGCAACAGAATAGGCGAGGGCGGACTGATCGAAAAAGACCGAGGATTGTAGCGGAACCCCATCTTCGAGAAACAGGGTGCGGTTATCAAAGGCGAGGGGCTGCCTTATCTGAACAATTTCGCGCGGGCCGTTCAGACCACTGAAGCTAACCCCCGGCACGGCGACTAAAAGATCGCCGATTCTGATCGTATTGGTCTGTCTGATTGTCTTGAGATCAATCACTGCAATGGCTTGCGGGATGGTTTCGGTCTGCGCCTTCCGACCGCTTGCCGTCACGGTGATTTCATCGACCGGGGCACCCGGTGCGTCATCAGGCTGTCCCCAGGCGGGGGCCATACCCGCCAGGCTGGCTGCCGCGAGGACTGGTTTGATCAGAGTGCCCATGATCAATTCTACGGGTCCGGGCTAAAGATCGGGCAATTCAATTTCGTCGACCGGTTCGGTTGGTGCGGTCAGGTCTAGCGTGACCTCAATATCGCCGCGCCCGGGTTCAACAAAAAGCCGTTTTTCTTCAAAGCCTTCTTTTGTCAGGGTGATCCGTAGTGGCCGCGATACCTTTATTGTGCATGGGGTCATGCAGGTGACGGCCGAATAGTCAAACTTGACAACCGCCCCCTCGGGGACGGTGCGCACCGAGCGCAACATGGTTGTGGGTTCGGTGGCACATCCTGTCAGGGCCATCAGACCCAGCCCCAGACCCAGACCCAGACCCAGACCAAGCCCCAGACCAGGATATCCGATCGTTTTTGTCGGCATGCGCATCAGGCTGCCCCCTTTGCTCTGACCTTTTCAGGTTTTTTTTCGGCAAGTTTAAGGGCCATGAAGGCGCGGTCAAGATCAGCCGTCATGTCGTCCACGGCTTCGAGACCGGCATGCAGGCGGAAAACCGGGCCCGGGGATGTCCATGCGTTCGCCGTGCGGTTTTTCTCGGGCTTTACATGGATACACAGGCTTTCAAACCCGCCCCAGGAAAACCCCATGCCAAACAGGCGCAACCGGTCAAAGAATGCCGGGATGGTGTCCGCAATGACAGGTTTGAGAACAAGCCCAAACAGGCCGCTTGAGCCTGAAAAGTCACGTTTCCAGATGGTATGGCCAGGGCAGGACTTGAACGCAGGGTGCAGCACGGTCTCGACTTCCGGGCGTTTGGCGAGCCACCGGGCGAGCTTGAGGGCATTATCCTGGTGCTGAACAAGACGTGTGTGAAGCGTGCGCGTGCCGCGAAGGGCAAGCCATGCATCGTCGGCGGAAACATTTGTCCCAAGAGCAAGAAGCGCTTTGAAAACTGCCTGGGATGCATGCTCATCGGCGCTTGAGATCGTGCCAAGAAGAGCATCGGCATGGCCAATCAGATATTTGGTCGCTGACTGAACGCTGATATCGGCCCCAAGCGAGATTGGTTTGTAATAAACGCCCGCCGACCAGGTGTTATCGACGATGACCCGGGCGTCATGTGAATGGGCCAGCTCGGCAATTGCCGGCAAGTCCTGAACCTCAAACGTAAGGGAGCCGGGCGATTCAGAAAAAACAATTTTTGTGCGGTCCTCAAACAGCGTTTCAAGCGTTTCCAGGTCAAGCGGATCGTAATATGTTGTTCGTACCCCAAATTTTTTCAGGAAGTTGTCACAGAATTTCCGTGTCGGGTCATAGACGCTGTCGGCAACAAGAATATGGTCGCCGCTCTCGACAAAAGCCAGAATTGCGGTTGTACAGGCCTGAAGACCGGAAGCGACCAGCCGCGTCTCATACCCGCCTTCAAGCACATTGACAGCGCTTTCAAGCGCACGGTGCGTGCTGGTGCCGAGACGGCCATAGGCGATTTCCCGGCCTCCCCTCAGATAATCTTCATAGGTTGGGAACAGGAATGTCGAGGCCCGCTCAATGGGCGGATTTACCGGATGCTGGCGCTTCGCGTGGGGTCGGCCAGCTGCGATCAGTTTTGTTTTCTCATCCATAATGGGTGGCAAACCTTACAGGGTTCTTGTTCGTCCATTGATTGGGCCGGCATAGTCTTTCAACTGCGGAACGGACCCTTGCCGCTGATCAAACACGCTAAATCCGAATTTTTGATAAAGCGGGAGTGCTGCCGGGTGGTCAAGTGAACAGGTTTCAATCCGCACCCGTTCCGGACCGGCCTGACCCGGGGTCTCGGTTTCCCGCGGTGTCCAGGCCAGATCGACAATCTGACCGAGGAAATAGCGGCCATAGCCCTTGCCGAGAAATTCAGGCGCAAGACCAAAAAATTTGATCTCCGGGGTTTTTGGCGTGCGTATATCGATCTCGGAAAACCCCGCGGGAACACCGTCGGCATAAAGCACATAGATCAGAACGTCCGGATGCGAAATAATCGCCACAAGCGCCGCATCATCAAGCATCAGCCGGCTGACCCAGTTATACGGCCGGCCGACAGTCGAATAGAGATAGCGATAAAAATGGATCGGCGGATTTTTGGCGCGCAACAGGGCTACATTTCCGGGGGGGCGCACAACGGTGCGCGGGCCGGGCCGTTCTGTCTGATGCAAGAATGTTACGGTCACCTCAAGCTGGGTGTCCGGGCTGAAAAGATCTTGTTGATCTTCGGAAGTCGGCATTGGTCTCACGATTACTAGCGCTACACCATTGAACGCCTCGGGCCAACCACATCCACCAGCGGTGTTTTGACTATGGTTTCATGGCGCTCTGGGCGACCGGGAAACGCGATCGATCCGCGTCCCGCGCGCCCCATTCAGCCCAGGAGCCATCATAAACCGCGAGCTTTTGAAAGCCCGCCTCGCTCAAGGCCAGGGTGAGGATGGCCGCACTGACCCCGGAGCCGCAACTGGTGATGACCGGTTGAGCGGGATCTGTGAGCCCGATTTCCGCAAAAACCTTCCGGAGTGCTATTGCCGATTTGAGCCGTCCGGAGGGCTCGAGGACTGTGCTTGCCGGCAGGCTCCGGCTACCGGGGATATGTCCCCGTAATACACCGGGGCGCGGCTCTTCGCCAGACCCGGCAAAACGGTCGGCCGGACGCGCATCCAGAACCGTGCCTTGTGCGGCAAGGGCGTTTCGGACCGAATCCGCATCGACAAAAAGCGAGGGAACAGGCGCCGCCAAATAAGGGCGGGGATCAGACACAGGGCGCGCGCGGGGCACGCCGGTCTCGCTTGCAAAACCGGCGCCGGCCCAGGACCGCAAACCGCCATCAAGAAGCCTGACGCGGTCATGACCCATGGCGCGAAAGGTCCACCAGACCCGCGGCGATGCGAAAAGCCCGTCGCTGTCATAAACAATCACCGTGTCGGATTGTGAAATGCCCAGCTGGCCCATGGCGGTTTCGAAGATATCCGGCGGCGGTGCCATGTGCGGTAAGGGGGAGTGCGGATCGGCAATCTTATCGGGATCAAAATGAACCGCACCCGGAATACGCGCTTGCTGAAAAGCCGCATACCCTTCCGGCTTTCCTGAGCCGGGCAGGCGCCACGTCGCATCGACGATTTTGATTTCACGGGTCTCAAGGCGTTGGGCAAGCCAGGACGGTGTGACGAGGGCAGATGAAAGGGCGGCAACCATTCAGACTATCCAGGCGGGAACCGGCAGGTCCTTTGAACGCAGAAAGTCCGGATTGAACAGTTTCGAGGCGTAGCGACTGCCGTAATCACACAGGATGGTGACGATGGTATGGTCGGGCCCCATGTCTTTTGCCACGCGGATCGCCCCGGCAATATTGATACCGGCAGACCCGCCAAGGCACAGACCTTCCTCTTCAACCAGACCGAAGATGATATTCAGAGCCTCCCGATCCTCCACCCGATAGGCATCGTCAAAGGTCATGCCTTCCAGATTTCCGGTAACCCGCCCCTGGCCAATCCCTTCGGTGATGGAAGACCCTTCCGATTGCAAACTGCCGTCCTTGACCCAGCTGAACAGCTTTGCGCCCATCGGGTCTGTCAGAACACAGCGTATATTGCTGTTATGTTCCTTGAGTGCCATGGTAACACCGGCGAGCGTGCCGCCGGAGCCCACAGCACAGGTAAAGCCGTCTATCTTGCCGTCTGTCTGGTTCCAGATTTCCTGTCCGGTGGTCTCAAAGTGGGCCTTGCGATTGGCCCTATTGTCAAACTGATTTGCCCACAGAACGCCATTGGGTTCGGTTTTCGCCAGTTCTTCGGCCAGCCTGCCGGAATAGCGCACATAATTGTTCGGATCTGAATAGGGCACGGCATCGACTTCGATCAGCTCGGCGCCAAGCAGGCGGATTGCCTGTTTCTTTTCTTCGCTCTGGTTCCGCGGGAAAACAATCTTCACCTTGTAGCCGAGAATAGCACCGACCATGGCAAGGCCGATGCCGGTATTGCCGGCTGTGCCCTCAACAATGGTGCCGCCGGGCTTGAGATCGCCGCGCATTTGCGCATCCCGGATGATGCCAAGCGCTGCGCGATCCTTGACCGACTGGCCGGGATTGAGGAATTCGGCCTTTCCGAGAATGGTGCATCCCGTCTCCTCCGAGGCGCGCTGA
>CAYSMJ010000132.1:0-7349 GCA_964432075.1 uncultured Caulobacterales bacterium
ATCCTGCGCGATCGCGGCAAGCCGTTCCGTCAACGCCGCGCCCGCCCCGGCATCGGCAATAAGCGCCGACCCGACCTTCAGGACCAAGCGGCGCGCCGCTGTAATAAGCCGGCCCACATGGATATCTGTGCTGGTGTCCATCGCTGTCTTTCGTGCCGGGATTGGCGCCGGCGCACAAGAGTTCACAACCGCGCCAAACGGCGCTTGACGAAGGGCACCCCAATTCGGAAAAGCATGACAACAATCAATTGAAGGGAAATCGTCCATGCCGATCCAGGAAGCCAGGCTGATCTGGCGCAACGGGGAAATGATCCCCTGGGCCGAGGCAACGACCCACGTTCTGACCCACGGGCTTCACTACGGTACCGGCGTGTTTGAAGGCATGCGCGCCTATAACACCGGCCATAAGGGTATATGCGTGTTTCGAAATCGCGAGCATATTGAGCGACTGTTTTATTCGGCCAGCGTTTATAAATTCCCGATGAAATATACCGTCGACGAAATCATGGATGTCTGTCGCCGGGTCGTATCCGAAAACGAACTGGACTCGGCTTATCTTCGTCCGCTTGCCTATCTTGGCTATGGCGAGATGGGGCCGTCCTCAACCGCCTGCGAAACCGATCTGATTGTCGCCGCTTTTCCCTGGGGCGCCTATCTGGGGGAAGAGGGCCTGAAAAACGGGATTGATGTGGCCGTGTCGAGCTGGCGTCGTCTGGCACCGGGCACCGTACCCGCCGGGGTCAAGGCGGCCGGGAACTATCTGTCCAGCCGGCTTATTTCCATGGAAGCAAAATCTCACGGATTTGCCGAAGGCATTGGCCTCGGCCATGACGGCACCCTGTCGGAAGGGGCGGGCGAAAACCTGTTTATCGTGCACAAAGGCCGGATCATGACCCCGCCGGCCGCCTCCTCAATCCTGTCAGGGATCACCCGCGATACCGCCATCACCCTGGCCCATAAGCTTGGGTTTGAGGTTCATGAACAGGCGCTGCCACGAGAAACTCTGTATGCAGCTGATGAGATCTTTCTGACCGGAACGGCCGCCGAGATCACCCCGGTCAAGAGCGTCGACAAGATCCCGGTCGTCAACAGGGCCGGTGGCGGCGACCGGCCCGTAACCCACGCCATCCAGAACGCATTCTTTGGGCTGTTTACCGGCGAAACTGAAGATGAATGGGGCTGGCTCGACCCTGTCAAAACCTGACCGGCGACGATGACCGCGCCCGACATTCGCCCTTTTACCGGCAAGGGCAAGGTTCAGATAGCCTCGCGCGGGAATGACATTCTTGTGCGGGTCAATCTTGCAACAACAAAGACCCGCATACTGAAAAGCGAGTTACGGCGTTTTCTTCGCCAGGAAGCCGCCTTTGTTCGTCCGCATTTCGGGCCGTTTGACGTTCGAATCTGGACTTCGCAATATCGCAACAAATCCCATCTTGATGTTGACAATATCGCCAAGGCCTGTCTTGACGCGTTGAACGGCATTGTCTGGCGCGACGACCGCCAGGTCATGCGTCTGACTACGGAGAAATTCGATGGGGATCGTGCCCGGATTCTGATACTGGCCCGGCCAATGGCCGAGACCCCGGCCCCCATCGCCATGGATGAAACGGCGTTCGACCTGTAATGCCCTAACGCTGGCGCTACTGTTGCCACGCTTGACCTTTCACCGGAGCGCAGACAAGGGTAGTGATCATGACGGATAATCCAGGACTGACAAACCATATGACATCGCTTGGAGCGGCGGCACGCGAAGCGGCAAGGCAGCTTGCCATTGCCGATTCCGGAACGCGCGCCGAGGCGATCACCGCTGCAGCGGCAGCCCTGCGCACCATGACCGATGACATTCTGCATGCCAATAATACTGACATGGCCGCTGCAAGGAAAAAAGGAACCAGCGGCGCTTTCCTGGACCGCCTGAAGCTCACGCCACAGCGGCTAGACGGCGTCGCCGATGCGCTGACCACCGTTGCTGCCCAATCCGATCCGCTTGGCACAGTGCTGGATCGGCTGACCCCGCCTAACGGTCTTGAGATCGAAAAAATCCGTGTTCCGATCGGCGTTATCGGGATCATTTATGAAAGCCGGCCGAATGTCACTGCGGACGCTGCCTCCCTGTGCCTTAAATCCGGCAATGCCGTTATCCTGCGGGGCGGCTCGGAGAGTTTCCATTCCTCACGCGCCATCCATCGGGCCATCTTGGAGGGCCTTAAAACGGCTGGCCTGCCGCCAACCTGCGTCCAATATGTTGAGACCACAGACAGGGCAGCCGTCGGCGCCATGTTGTCAGGTCTTGACGGCATGATTGACCTGATTGTTCCCCGGGGTGGAAAATCGCTTGTCGCCCGGGTCGAAACCGAGGCGAAGGTGCCGGTCCTCAGCCATCTCGACGGGATCAACCACACCTATATCGATCGGGCGGCAAACCCGGCCATGGCTGTCAATGTTGCAGTGAACGCCAAGATGCGCCGGCCGGGCATATGCGGAGCAACTGAAACCATTCTTATCCATTCAGACGCTATTCCTGCTATTCTTGGCCCGCTCGCCGCGTCGCTCTCCGGTCATGGCTGCAAACTGCGCGGCGACAATACCATATGTGCCGTCGTCCCCTCCATCGAACCGGCGACAGCAGAGGACTGGAACACGGAATATCTGGATACGGTTGTTTCGATTGCTGCCGTAGACAGCCTTGACGCCGCCCTCCGCCATATTGCGCGTCATGGCTCAGGACATACCGAGGCAATAGTTACCGACGATCAGGCCGCAGCGCGCAATTTTCTTGAACAGGTCGACGCCGCCATTGTGATGCACAATGCCTCGACGCAATTTGCTGATGGCGGCGAGTTCGGCCTTGGCGCCGAGATCGGTATTGCCACCGGCCGGCTTCATGCGCGCGGACCTGTTGGCGCCGATGGCCTGACCACCTATAAATATATCGTACACGGCAAAGGACAGACGCGGCCATGACGGACAAAAAACCCGCTCCCACAGATATGGACGCACGCCGGATCGAAACGCTGCTGGCCGTCATGGAGCGCTTGCGCGCGCCGGAGGGCGGCTGTCCATGGGATATCGAACAAACCTTCGAGACCATTGCGCCCTATACGATAGAAGAAGCCTATGAAGTGGCGGATGCCATCGGCAGGGGGGACAGGGCGGATTTGAAGGAAGAACTGGGCGACCTCCTGTTCCAGACCGTGTTTCATGCCCAGATTGGCAAGGATGAAGGCAGTTTCGGGTTTGCGGATGTGGTCGAAGCGATCACCACCAAGATGATCCGCCGACATCCCCATGTTTTTGAAACGGAAGATCAGCGCTCGGCGGATGACCAGACCCGCGCCTGGGAGGAAATGAAGGCGCAAGAACGCAAAGCCAAGGGCCAAACAAGCCTGCTGGATGATGTGCCGATCGGTCTGCCCGGCCTTACCCGCGCGGTAAAGTTGCAAAAGCGGGCATCACGCATCGGCTTCGACTGGCCGACGGCCGCAGACGTGCTGACCAAGTTGCGCGAAGAGACAGCGGAACTGACCGAGGCCATGGCGGAAAAATCAGTAGACGCTATTGAAGATGAATTTGGCGATCTCCTGTTTGTGCTTGCAAACCTGTCGCGGCATCTGAAGATCGATCCGGAAGCCGCCCTGCGCCGATCCAACGAAAAATTCCGACGACGCTTCCGCCATGTGGAAGAACAGCATACGGCCTATACACAGAAAACCGGCGAGCGCCCCGATCTTGACCGGATGGAAGAATGGTGGCGTGAAGCGAAAACAATGGAACGCAGGTAAAATATCCGATGGCCTACGGAGAAAGCAATTGCGGCAGCATTGCCTTCGAGATCGATGCGAATATAAGCGATGTCGTTGTCTGCCATTGATCGATCTGCCGACGTTACACCGGCACCAATGGCATCGCCGTTGTTCTCGCAGCCAATGATGCATTCCGCTGGCGACGCGGGGAAGATCATATCACGGCATGGAAGAAACCGGACGCCGACTGGCAATGCTGGTTCTGCCGAACCTGTGGCTCAGCCCTGCCCGGCGATAACGATCCCACCCGGATTTACATCCGCGACGGCCTTATCCGCGACGGCCGCGAACGCCTTAGCGTCGCCCACCATATATGGGTCGGGTCAAAGGCCGTATGGGACGAAATCGCCGATGCCGGAAAGCAACACAAGGAACGTTTCCAAGTGTAATCCTGCAAAAAAAACCTTAGAGCGCGTTCACAAAAAGTGTAATCGTCGATGGTTCCCATCCATCGACTTGGGTTCGAACGCGTGACCCTTGAAAAACTTAGACTGCGTTTTGATTGAACAAAAAGTGAACGCAGTCTAGCAGGCCAGTTCGCGCCGCGGGCGCGACCACAAACCGTTACGCGCGGGGGTATTACGACCACTTGGGACAGCAGCGAGGGGGATCGCATGGGCGCATCCGCGCGCAGCCAGCCAAAGCTTCCGAGTTTTGCTCGTATGAGCACGATCATCCCAGGCCCGGGGGCCCCGATTACGGATAAGCCGACCGATATCGCGATAAATATTCCGGGCAGACGCAATCGCGGCTGCCGCGCGCGGACGCAAATCGGGAATGCCCTCGCTGGCTGAGGCATAGTAAAGATCAGCCTCCTGAAGAAGTCGACTGACGGCATGCGCCAGCGCAAACCTATTATCAGGATCAAGAATAGCGACTGGATCAGCGGCCAGCCCCGCATCTTCAAGAAACTCTGTTGGCAGATAGATACGGCCCGCCTTTGCGTCATCCACAATGTCGCGTGCGATATTTGTCAACTGGAAAGCAAGACCGAGATCACAAGCACGGTCAAGCAGCGCCTCATTTTCCGGTTCTGCCCCCATCACGATCGCCATCATGATCCCGACTGCACCGGCCACCCCGTAGCAATAACTCAGCGTATCATTGAGCGTCTCATAACGATTGCGCGCGACATCCTTTGCAAACCCTTCAAGCAGATCCATGGGATAGACGCTTGGGATATGATGGTGTTGTGTAACAAGCGAAAACCCGTCAAAGGCAGGATGCCCAACCGCCCTGCCCTCGATGGCCGACAGCGTATCGCGTCGAAGTCCGGCCAGCCTATTTGCCTGTTCATCAGCACTCAGATCAATATCGGGAGCGTCACCGCCCAGGTCCTGACCATCGATCACGTCATCACAATGACGACACCAGGCATAGAGCATCTGAACGTCGGCGCGCGTCGCCTTGTCAAAAAAGAAGGAGGCAAGCGCAAAGCTCTTGGACCCCTTCGAGATTGTCGTGTGGCCGTGGGCAGCGAGTTCCTGCAAGCTGGACGCGTCCACAAGTGCGGCAGACACCTCGTGCCGAGACAATGCTATGTCTGTCATTCGCCCATCCATAATTTATTCGGCTGCCTGACGAACGGGGTCCATTGCAGAGATCTGGCCGGTGGATGCACCAAGGTCTTCCACCATCAGCCCAGCGGTCGCCTTGGCAGAACCGACAACCCCCGGAATGCCCGCACCAGGGTGGGTCCCCGCGCCGACAAAATACAGGTTGGGAATTTTATCATCACGATTGTGGATTCTGAAGTAGGCTGACTGTGTCAGGATCGGCTCAATTGAAAATGCCGAACCCACATGGGCGTTCAGTTCGGTCGTGAAATCGGCCGGCGTGAAAATCCGTGAGGTGACAAGATTTTCAGACAGCCCCGGAATATAACGATCTTCCAGATATTGATAGATCCGGTCACGATATTTTGGCCCCTCAACCGCCCAGTCGATATCGGCTTTGTCCGTGTTTGGAACCGGCGCCAGCACATAATAGGCATCACATCCTTCGGGCGCGAGGCCGGGATCAGTCGCGGTTGGCCGATGGAGATATAGCGAAAAATCATCCGGCAGGTTTGGACCGGCAAAAATTTCCGAGATCAGTTCGCGATAGCGCGGGCCAAACAAGATCGTGTGATGGGCAACTGAGGGCGTTTTGTTCTTGAGGCCAAAATAGGCGACGAACAGGGAATTCGAAAAGCGCTTGTTCTTGATCTGGCGCGCCATGGATCCGCCACGCGGCAAATGACCAAGCAGCTTTTCATAGGTATGAACGATGTCAGCATTGGAGCCGACGGCATCGAAAGGCTGGCGCCAGCCATCCTCGCAGATGACCTCGGTCAGCCGACCATTCTCCTGTTCGATTTTTGCAACGGGCGCTGACAAGCGGATTGTTCCGCCAAGATCCTCAAACAGCTTTACCATGCCGCGGATCAAGGCGCCCGTGCCCCCGCGCGGAAACCAGACCCCGCCCCGGCGCTCAAGCGCGTGGATCAACGCATAGATCGCCGAAGTCTTGAACGGGTCGCCGCCAACAAGAAGCGTATGGAAACTGAAAGCCTGTCGCAGGTGCTCGTCATTTACAAAGTCGCAAAGCTGCGAATAGACACTACGATAACGCTGCAGACCGATCAGTTCCGGCGCAGCCTTGATCATCGACCAGAAATTTAGGAAGGGCACCGCCCCCAGCTTCTCGTATCCTTCCCGGTACAGAACTTCAGAATAGGCATGAAATTTCTTGTAGCCCTCGACGTCAGCAGGGTTTTTCCGCCGGATCTGGTCAAGCAGCTGGGTTTCGTCACTGCAATAATCGAACGCGTAGCCGTCTTCCCAGCACAATCGATAGAAGGGATCGACCCGTAGCAGCTCCACATAGTCTGCCATCTGACGGCCCGAAAGCGTCCAGAGTTCCTCAAGCGAGGCCGGGTCAGTGATAACGGTCGGGCCCGCATCAAAGGTATAGCCCTGATCTTCATAGACATAGGCGCGCCCACCCGGTTTATCGCGCTTTTCAAGTACCGTTGTCTGAATTCCGGCTGATTGCAGGCGAATGGCGAGGGCAAGCCCGCCAAAGCCTGATCCGATTACCGCTGCCGTCCTGGTCATGAATGTCCTTTCAAATGAGGCTCAAAGCCCGGCCGTTTCGGGCCGGTCTTCAAACAAACAGGGGATCGCGCGCGAGATCGGCACGGGCGGTTTTCCGACCAGTATCCGCGCCTTGTCCCGCATGGGAGATACGCCCGCATATAATCGTTCGATCAACCCCTGGGGGAGCGTGTAAAATCGCTGCATCACCCGGTAGCGATCGGCGGGTTCGGCGGCGCGGAACAAAAGCCGGGAAAGCAGCCGGTAAAACGAAGTCGCCTGCCAGATGCGCGCAGCATAGTCGTGGGTAAGTTGGTGGAGCACTGCCCCGGACGGGTCAGGCGCCGCTGCAATGCGCTCGGCAAGCGCCGCCGCAAACGGAAGGGAATAGCCGGTCAGGGGATGGAACAGGGCAGCGGCCATGCCGGCCCGGGCGACGCCGCTTACGCCCTCAGCCCAGAAACCG
>CAYSMJ010000133.1:0-7347 GCA_964432075.1 uncultured Caulobacterales bacterium
TCGATTCCAATGCCAAACGCCACACTTCTTTCGCCAGCGTCTGGGTCTATCCGGTCATTGACGACAGGATCGAGATCGAGGTGAATGAAAGTGACTGCCGGGTCGATACCTACCGGGCCTCGGGCGCGGGCGGCCAGCATATCAACACCACCGATTCGGCGGTGCGGATTACCCACCTGCCCACCGGTTTCGTTGTTCAGTGTCAGAACGAACGCTCGCAACACAAAAACCGTGCCTCTGCGTGGGATATGCTTCGGGCGCGTCTTTATGAGCAGGAGCTCCAGCGCCGCGAGGAAGAAGCCCAGGCCGAGGCCGATTCAAAGACCGATATCGGCTGGGGACACCAGATTCGATCTTATGTCATGCAGCCCTACCAGATGGTCAAGGACCTGCGCACCAAGGTCGAAAATCCCAGCCCGGACGCAGTCCTTAACGGCGACCTCGACGAATTCATGGCCGCAGCCCTTGCCGCGCGCGTCGGTAACGAGGCGGGGTAGGGGACACCGTAAGGGTGGCGACGCAGTCGCCTCTCCCGTCACTGATCGGCTGAATAGCGAAGACCAAAGCCGAAAGGGTAGGCCGGGTCATAGTCCGGGTCATCCTTGTTGACCGGGTGCTGATCCGGTGTTTTTGGCCAGCTATAGGAGAGCTTACCGTTGAAGTCGTGGCGGATTTTGTCTTCTTCGTCGGTGAACAGAACATCGGCAATGCCATTGCCTTCTGTGCCCGGAAGCCAGGCCGCAACAAAGGCATTGGAGGCCTGCATTTCCGGCTCCACCCAGAGCGGGCGACCGGACAGGAAGACCGATATTGTCGGGATACCGGCAGCCTGCAGCTCTGTCAGGATTTTCAGCGCCTTGTCGTCAGTATAGTCGACGCCGTCTTCCCGGTCGCCCTCAAACTCGGCATAGGGTGTTTCGCCAAAAACGACGATTGCCGCATCCGGCCGGTCTGTATAGCTGCCATCCGTAGACAGAATGGCTTCGCCGCCCGCAGACGACAGGGCTGACTTGATCCCGGCAAAGATCGATGTGGCGCCCGGGAAGTCCTCCGGCTTGTTTTCCCGGCCCTGCCAGCGGACCGACCAGCCACCGGCCTGCATGACAACATTATCAGCGCCGGCGCCCGCCACCAGAATTTTGCGGTCCGGACGCAAGGGCAGAACGCCGTCATTTTTCATCAGGACAAGCGATTTGCGAACCGCCGCGCGTGCGATCGCACGGTGATCGGGATGGCCGATCAGGTCAAACCGGCCTGCGAGCGGCTGTTGCGACGGTTTACCTTTGTCGAACAGCCCCGCACGGACCTTGACGCGCAGGATCCGGCGGACCGCGTCATCAAGCCGGGCCTCGCTGATGCGCCCGCGTTTTACATGCCGGAGCGTCGATTTGTAAAAGCTCTTCCAGTCCGTTGGCACCATGACAAGGTCGATCCCGGCATTGATCGCATCCGGACAATTACCGGCGGAACATCCCGGGATCTGTTCATGACCATTCCAGTCACCGACAATAAGTCCGTCAAACCCCATGCGCTCTTTCAGAATATCTGTCAGCAGATATTTGCTGGCGTGGGTTTTCACCCCATTCCAGCTGCTGAAGGTTGCCATCACCGTCTGCACGCCGGCGCCAATGGCGACAATATGGCCGGGCCCGTGAATGGTGCGCAGGTCTTGTTCTGTGAGGACGGTATTGCCCTGGTCATCGCCATTTTGCGTTCCGCCGTCGCCGATAAAATGTTTTGATGTGGCGACGACCCGGTCGGCCGAAAACGCATTTTCAAGCGCCGGATGTCCCTGCAGGCCAACCACCATTTCCTTGGCATAGTCCGCAACAAGATCAGGGTCCTCGGAATAACTCTCATAGGTTCGCCCCCAGCGGTCATCGCGTGCGACAGCGACGGTTGGCGCGAAGGTCCAGGGGATGCCCGTTGCGGCCACTTCCCGCGCCGTCACGGTTCCGATGATACGCATCATGGCCGGGTCATGCATTGCGCCAAGCCCGATATTGTGCGGAAACAGGGTTGCGCCGGCGACATTGTTATGTCCGTGCACAGCATCTGTGCCCCAGATGATGGGGATCGGCTGTTTGCCGTCCGATGTGTCCATCGATGCCTCATAGAAAAGATCGGCCAGCGCCAGCCAGCCGAGCTTTGGCCCCAGCGGCTCGCCGGTAGGCCAGGAGCCCCCGCCGTTCAGGACAGATCCGATATGATATTTCCGGGCATCGTCGGGCGAAATCGATTTGATCTCGGCCTGGATGATCTGGCCGACTTTTTCCTCGAGAGTCATTTTCTCAAGAATCGCAGACACACGCTGTTCAACATCGTCAGCGTCAGCATAGGGACTTTTGACCCGTGGCCAGAGGTCCGGATTTTGTTCCTGTGCAAATGTTGGTGAAGTGAGGAGAAAAAGCGCTGCCAGAACACTGCGAATTAGGTCGGTCATTGATCACCTTTCATACTGGAGCATTTTCAAGCGAAGTGGAAATCGGTTTGCGTAAAGAAAATGCGGCAAAACAAGGAGCTAACCCATCTTTACTGACTTCGATGGCCTTGAAAAGAGGCGCTGGGTCACAAAAAACGGCCGGGGCATAAGCCCCGACCGTCCAGAGCTTCTCAACATGTGACTATAGCTTGGCGCGAACCCGGACGCCATAGAGGCGCGGCGTATTGAAGAAGCGCGTATTATCAAACTGCGTGATAATGATGGCCTGCGGTTCCTGCACATCGGTCAGGTTTGAGACATAGCCTTCAATGCGGTATTTGCCTTCATCGCCATAGGAAAAGCCGACACCGGCATCGACGGTGACATATCCCTTGACAAGATCATCAAGCCTTGGGTTCGGATCATCCGGGTTATTGAAATCAATCCCGTTAAAGATCGTCTGGCGTTGTGATGAGCGATAGCCAACAGAGACAATCCCGTCAAAAGTGCCATAACTGGTCTCGATGGCTTTTGAGACCGAGCCATTGATCTGAATTTTTGGCGTACGGATCAGGCGATTGCCTTCGATTGATCTGTTGACCGCATTGTCGGCATCGACGTCTGCCTGAAACCGCGCATCCTGAATTTCCACCGAATTCTTGACCCGTGCTTCGGGCAGCCAGAGAATTGTCGCATCGACATTCAGATCACCCGGAAACTGAAGACCGGTCTCAAATTGTGCCCCATAGATTTCAGCGTCCGATGCGTTGAAATTGAAAGCAACAATCTGACCGCCAAGACCGCCCTGGCCAAGGTCATCTTCCGGAACTTCGATATCGTTAAATTCCAGAATTTGCGCAACCGAGGTCAGGGTTGTGAGTTGGAGGTCGTTATAGTCGTAGTAGAATGCTGATGCGTTCAGCTTGACCCCGACATCACCCATATCAAATTCGTTCTTTGAACCAAGCTCAAACAGGGTCAGTTGTTCCGGACCGAAAGTCGGGGCGAGCGTATCAGTATCAAACGCAGCCGGGGCACTCGATACCGGTGAGGCGACCCCCAATCCTGCAGTACCCGGAATGTTATCATTAAAGCCACCTGACTTGTTGCCTGTCGACACAAGGAAATAGGCAAGATTGTCATCGGTCAGATCATATTCGAGGCGGGCACGCCAGTCGATAAAGTCGTTGTTCAAACGACCATTTTGCAGCGCGATGGAGTTGCCACCCAGGACAGCGAATGAGATCAGACCATCAATAGAGGCCGGCTGAATTGGTGGCTCGTCAAAATCCGGCGCGACACCATCCATCGGGCATGGCCCGGATGTCGCAAAGTTTGCACAAACTGCGCGCCCGTCAGGCGGAGCATCACCCGGCGTAATCGTCAGATTACCAAAGATGTCGTCAAGTCCGTCCCGTGCACCAAATTGTGCGACGCCGTCAAAGAAGAACTGGAGAACTTCCGCATCACTCAGATCACCACTGCCATCAAAGTCGGGATTGAAGATCGTTCTGTCGAGCCCTGCGAATTCAAATCCTTCTGTACCATGACCAATCCCGATTGGTGCAAAGGCGGCACCGCCGGTGATGAACTGGTAGCGTGCATTGACCCCAAAACGTTCCTTGGTGTCATTTGTATACCGTATCCCGCCCGTCAGACGCAGTTTGTCGGTGATCGAGTAGGTGGCATCGGCATAGAAGGAATAACTTTCAGTATCGGTTGTCTGATTAAACTCTACGCCTGTAAAAAACGGGTTCCTGTCGCCGGTCGTCCCGAGGAAGGTCCGTTGGGCTTCATTGAAATAGAAACCGCCTACAGTCCAGTATAGCCGTTTACCCTCGTCTCCGAAAACCCTGAGTTCCTGCACAAGTGATTCCGAGTCGGTGATAAACCGTACCCGGGAGAAATTGTCGAGATCGAGATCGCCTAGCGTATCGAGAACGCCATCGTAAAAGGGCGCGGCGGGCGTTACGAATTCATAGTCATAAACAAGATCACGCCACGAACCGATATACTCGATATTGAAACCATCCCCGTCATAATCAACCTGACCTTTGATGCCCCAGTGTTTTGTGTCTTCGTCGGGGGTAAAACCGCGCCCGATCACATCCCGCGGATTTTCGATTTCATCGGGAAGAATATCCTGGCCAAGCGGGTTGGCGAAGTTGACACCGGTATAGCCGGTACCTTTCTGGGTGATATAGTCACCAACAATGGTGAAGGTCAGCCGGTCGGTCGGTTCAATCAGGTAAGATCCGCGGATACCGAAATCATCCGCACCTTCTGCAACGCCGATGCCCTCTTCCTGACACGTCGGAACATTCAAGCCCAATTCTGCACTGCAGGGCGTTACATTGTTTAGGCGGCTGTCATGCTCGCGGGTGAAGGCAGCAACGCGCAGGGCGGAGTTATCCGTAACAGGAACATTGACAACACCTTCAACCGAATACTCATTGAAATTGCCGTAAGAGGCCTCAATCGCCGCATCAAACACGCCAAGCCCCGGGGCAAACGGAATGATATTCACCGAACCTGCGGTTGCGTTGCGGCCACGCAATGTTCCCTGCGGTCCGACATTCACCTCAACCCGCTGAATATCGAAGAATGCAGCGCCAAAGCCTGATGGACGCGGAACATAAACACCGTTGAGGTGGGTCGCTGCTGCCGGGTCGCCGAGTTCTGTATTGTTCGAGGAACCAACGCCGCGAATATAAACTTCGATATTGCCCTGATTGTTTGCAATCTGAAGACCGGGTACCCGCCCGTTCAGATCGGTCACATTCTGGATGCCTTGCGATTTCAACGCATCGCCATCAAGCGCAACTGCCGTACCGGCGAGATCTTGCAGCGATTGGGTCCGGCGCTCGACCGTAACAACAATTTCGTCGTCGAATTCGTCTTCAGTTTCTTCCTGTGCATAGACAGGTGCCAACGGGGCCGCGACCATCAAGGCGAGCAAGGAAGCCCGTCCGAGATGCCGATCAGTCAATTTTGATGACATGACTTTCATATTAACCTCCCAATGAAGCTGTTATTGTTAGCGCTGCCGCCTCAGAATGTTTGCGCGCAGCTTTATACTTGTCTTCCGATACCGAGCACACCACACTTTGTTACCGGTATCAAACAGCTTTTGCCGGGGAATTTAAGCCGGAAACCTTATCGGCGACGACGGGCGGGTCTGCCGGATTCTGGGATTGGTTTTTTCTAAATAATTGTTTTTGTTGAATTTTTAGAAGTGAAATCATGTGATGCTGCACAATGCTACACTGTTGCAATTCTACCGCATGTCATTGTCAAAATTTGCAGGCAGAATTATCCTCACACCGTTCGCATTATGCTGTAATAGAATTTACGCGCAAAGCGGGCCTGCCGTTCAACCGGCAGGCTGCGGCTTCGATTGGGGGGTGCAACGGTGAGAATGCGGCCACCATGCCAACAATTGGACAGGCTGATCCAGCGATGAAAGTGACCGGTAATGCAGCCCTTGGATTGTAATTTCCGGATCATCTATTGCAGAAATACCGGGGTCCGGGTCACATGTTGATCATCTGATAATGAAACGGAGGCCATAACCTTTGAAACCCGCCGGAGGAACCATAGAGTTGCTCCGTTATGGCTTCAGGTTGGTTGTTGAAACATCGTGACTGATGACACTCACTTGCGACGGCGGGGCAGCGCGACGATCAGCGATGTTGCCGAAATTGCCGGCGTTTCAAAAATGACCGTGTCAAGGGTTCTCAATAACCAGGACCTTGTGAAATCATCGACGCGTGCGCGCATTTTCGATGTGATGAAAGCGCTCAATTTTCGTCCCAACGGACTTGCCCGAAGCCTTGCCGGGGGGCAAAGTCTTTATATCGGCCTTATTTACACCAATCCCAGCTATTTTTACCTGAGCGAATTGTTGTTCGGCGCCCTTACGGCCTGCCGGGAGCGAGGCCACCACGTCATGGTCGACCAGTCTTATTGTGCCGAGGAACTTACCGATCCGGAATATATCGAAAAGCGCTTTTTTGAAATGGGTGTACACGCCGTATTGATATCGCCACCGCTTTCAGAGGTCGAAGAAGTTATTGAAACAATAGAGAATGCGGGCCTTGATCTCGTCTGTGTCGGGATAAAGGGCAACGGTAAACGGCTTTGTGTCAGCATGGATGATGAAGCGGCCGCCGCGGCAATCGTCAAACATCTGATCGGTCTTGGCCATCAGGATATCGCGATCATCGAAGGGCCGCCGGATCATAAACGGGCCAGCGAGAAGCGGCGGAACGGCTATGTTTCAGCACTTCGCGACAACGGACTTGACGTTCGACCGGAATTTCGCACCCACGGTGAATTTACGGTTCTCTCAGGCATGGAGGCCGGACTTCGGTTCCTTGAAAGCGATCATCCGCCAACGGCCATCTTTGCCTGTAATGATGATATGGCTATTGGCGTTGTTCACGCGGCCTACCAGCTGGGGCTTCGTGTTCCAGAAGACGTTTCGGTTGTCGGCTTTGATGATATTGCAATGGCAACATCGGTCTGGCCGCCACTGACCACGGTGCGCCAGCCAATCCGCGAAATGGCAATTGAAGCGATAGCATTGCTGGAAAAAAAACGCCGGGGCGAAGAAATCAAGAGCGGCGACAGGGTCCTTGATTTTGAAATCATATGCCGGAAATCGACTGCGCCGCCAAGGCTGAAATAAGCCAGATGGAATATCGGGATCATCAGTGTCATCATGATATTATAATGGCAGTTCGTCCGCTCAGCATTTCTCCAAGATAAGGAAAATCCCATGATCCTTCGTTCGATGCCGAACCAGGACGAGCACCTCACCCGGCGCCGTGTTGTTTTTGCGGGTGGGGCCGCTTTGCTGGCTTTTCCGGCCGTGGGCCAGACGCTACCGGCGCTTGTCCTTGCGGCCCGGCAGCAGATCGGGG
>CAYSMJ010000134.1:0-7228 GCA_964432075.1 uncultured Caulobacterales bacterium
GGCTTGTTGGCCTGCTTGGCCACCCCCTTGCCATCCCGATTGCGATTTTTCTGCGCGCCGGCTGGGACCTTGTGCACCACCAGAACCGGGTCGGCGCGCGCATCCCCCAATGGTATATCCCCTTCTGCGTCATGATCGACATCATCGTCGGCGCCGCGCTGTTTGTCTATTATTGGGGATAGGCGTAACCATCACTAAAGCAGCGGCGCTGACCTTTTTCAGGGCCTTCGCCATTGTTGCGGCAAGAACCGAGATATCATCACAAAAATTTTTGGAGGAACCGATGAAAAAACAGTTTCTGAACGCGTCTGCGCTATCTCTGCTTGTCCTGGCTCTGGCTTCGTGCGGCGGAGAGGAAACCGCGGCTGAAGGCGTTGGCATCGACCAACCCGAGAGCGACCGCGCCGCAGAGGCAGCCCCAGCGGCGCCGGTGTCTGACGGTGGGCCCGAACTGGGGACCTGGGGTGTCAAAACCGAGGACATCGACGATGGCATCGATCCGGGTGATGATTTTTACCAATATGTCGGCGGCAAATGGATGGACAGTTTTGAAATTCCGGGCGACCGTTCGTCTTACGGATCATTTACAGTCCTTGCCGAACGATCTGAAAATCGGGTCCGCGCTATCATTGAAGACGCGGCTGCGGGCAATGCTGAAGCGGGCACTTTGATGCAGAAAATTGGCGATTACTATTCGAGCTTCCTCGATATCGACGCCATCAATTCACAAGGTCTCGGCCCCATCAGCGATGACCTTGCCATGATTGCCGGGCTCGAAACAAAACAGGATGTTGTCCGTGCCTTTGCGAGGCCCGATATCCGCGCCGCCTCCCCCGTCGGCGCCTATGTCAGCGTCGATGCGAAACGCCCGGACCAGTATTCAGTATACCTCACCCAGTCCGGTCTCGGCATGCCGAACCGGACCTATTACCTTGAAGAAAAATTTGCCGATAAACGCGAGCAGTACAAATCCTATATCGCACAAATGCTTTCGCTGGCAGAGATCGAGAACGCGGCAGAGCGGGCTCAGGATATTTTTGCGCTTGAGAACCGGATTGCCGAGGTTCACTGGACACCGGCAAAACGCCGCAACCGCGACCTGACCTATAATCTCAAATCGGTTGACGACCTCAAGGCTTTTGCACCGGGCATCGAATGGCCGGTTATGTTCGCGGCAAATGGCCTGGATGGTGAAAAAGAGTTTATTCTGCGTGAGGATGATGCCATTCAGTCCATCGCCGAGATTGTCGCCGATACGCCGGTCGCGGTATGGCGTGATTATCTGACCTTCCACCTTTTGCGTTCCAATGCGGCTGTTCTGCCAACCGAATTTGATGATGCAACCTTTGCCTTTTTCTCCACGGCGCTGCGGGGCATCCCGGAGCAACGTGAACGCTGGAAACGCGGCGTATCGGCTGTAAACAGCTCGCTTGGCGAGGCCGTTGGCAAAATTTATGTCGAACGGCATTTCCCCGAAGACAGCAAGCAGCAGATGGACGCGCTGGTCAGCAATCTGCGTCAGGCCCTTGACGAGCGGCTTGATACACTCCCGTGGATGGGCGCCGAGACCATTGCCGAGGCACACGCGAAACTGGAGAAATTTGTTCCCAAAATCGGTTACCCTGATAAATGGGAAGATTATTCAGCACTCGACGTTGAGCCGGGCGACGCATACGGAAATATGAAAAGCGCCTCTGTATTTCGCTGGCAGGATTCCATTAGTCGCCTTGGCGGGCCGATCGACAAGACCGAATGGGGCATGACGCCGCAAACGGTCAATGCCTATTATTCCTCGACCCGAAATGAAATTGTTTTTCCCGCAGCAATCCTCCAAGCGCCCTTTTTTGATCCCGATGCGGACCCTGCCGTCAATTATGGCGGGATCGGCGCTGTGATCGGTCACGAGATCGGTCATGGCTTTGATGACCAGGGCTCTAAATCAGATGGTGATGGCCGGCTGCGTAATTGGTGGACCGATGAAGACCGCACCAATTTTGAGGAGCTGACGGCAAGGCTTGGCGCACAATATGCATCTTATGAGCCGGTGGCAGGGTTCAACATCAATCCCGACCTGACCATGGGCGAGAATATTGGTGATCTTGGCGGTCTGTCTATGGCTTATCATGCTTATAAGCTATCCCTGAACGGAGAAGAAGCGCCAGTCATCAATGGCTATACCGGAGATCAGCGTTTCTTTATGGCATGGGCACAGGTCTGGAAACGTGTTGCGCGCGAAGAAGCCATCAAGAACCAGATCGAAACGGATCCGCACTCTCCGGCAAAATACCGTGTCAATGGTGTCGTCCGGAATATGGGCGAATGGTATACGGCCTTTAACGTCACCGAGGATGACGCACTTTATTTGCCGGAAGAAGAGCGCGTGTCGATCTGGTAGCTTTTGGGCTGATTTTCGGCATTGCTTTTAACACCTGCCGGGACTTTCCGAGGCAACGGCAAGCTGCTAATATCCTCCCATCATAATGATGGGAGGGTCCTTAAAAATGGTGACATCACGGAATTTGATTATCACGGCCGGGCTATCAGGCGTCCTGCTCATAGCCGGCTGCGAAACGGCGGAAACCGAATTGCGTGAGGCTGCAACACGCGGCGCGGATGCCATGCGCACCGCAACCGCACAAGACGTGGCCCAATATCAGGACGTGGCCCAATATGATGCCGAAACCTTCTTCAATACAACAAGCTATTCGATTGCCGGGTCCGGGGCTGGCGCCTTCGCCCCAGATGGCAACGCCCTGTTGATTTCGTCCGACGAGACCGGTGTGTTCAATGCCTACACGCTTGATCTCGAAAGCGGTGAACGCAAGGCGCTAACCCAATCTGAGTCAAACGCCACCTTTGCGATTTCCTACTTCCCCGATGGCGAGCGCATTCTGACCAGTGCCGACAATGGCGGTGACGAGTTGAACCACATCTATGTCACCGAAAAAGATGGCACGATCCGCGACCTCACCCCCGGCGAGAACGTCAAGGCCGCTTTCGTTTCCTGGATCAATGATCGTGCTGCTTTTGTCATCCAGACCAACGCACGCGACCCGCGCTTTTTTGATCTTTATACAGTCGATACCGAAACCTATGAAAGCGCGTTGATCTTCAAAAATGATCTGGGGCTGGGCTCCCTCGCCATTTCCGGAAATGGTCGGTACATAGCGGGTACAAAGGAGCGGACCTCTGCAGACAACGACATCTATCTCGTTGATACGCAAGCGCTGGTCCCGGCGCCGCAACTCATCACTGAACATGAAGGCAATATCGCGCATGGCGTCTACGACTTCACGCCAGAGGACGACAGCCTGATTTATGCTACCGATAAGTACGGAGAATTTGTTCAGGCGTGGCGCTATGAACTGGCGACAGAAGAAAAGTCACCGCTGATCGAAGCAGACTGGGACGTCTCTTATGTCTCCTATTCGCCATCCGGCCGATACCGGGTCAGCGGCATCAATGAAGATGCATCGACCAAGGTCACCATTACCGACCGCGAGACGAACAGCGTTTTGACCCTGCCGGCCGGTCTGCCCAATGGCGATCTACAGCAAGTGCGTTTCTCACCAGACGAAGACAGGATTGCCTTTGCAATCAATGCTTCCAATTCGCCATCAAATATTTTTTCCGTCGACCTTCAATCCGGTGATTTCCGACAGTACACTCAGGCGCTTAACACCGCAATTGATCCTGATGATCTCGTCACCGCAACCGTTCAGCGCTATGAGAGCTTTGACGGGCTCGAAATTCCCGGCATTCTTTACCGGCCAAAGCAAGCGTCGGCCGCCTCTCCGGTACCGGCCTTAGTCTGGGTCCATGGCGGACCCGGTGGCCAGAGCCGGACCGGTTACAATCCAGCGATCCAGCATATGGTCAACCATGGCTATGCGGTTTTTGCTGCCAATAATCGCGGCTCATCGGGATACGGAAAAACCTTCTACCATCTTGATGACCGGATGCATGGCGAAGGCGATCTGCAGGATATTGTGGCCGCCAAGGGCTATCTGGCCGATCTGGACTGGGTCGACGGCGAGCGGATCGGTATCATTGGCGGGTCTTATGGCGGGTATATGGTCGCTGCGGCCCTTGCCTTTGAACCTGAGGTTTTTGACGTCGGAATCAATATTTTCGGCGTGACAAACTGGTTGCGGACATTGAAATCGATTCCGCCCTGGTGGGAATCCTTCCGGGAGTCGCTTTACGACGAGCTGGGTGATCCAGCCACTGATGAAGAGCGGTTGCGTCGCATATCGCCCCTGTTCCATGCTGAAAACATCATCAAGCCACTGCTTGTCGTTCAGGGGGCCAACGACCCGCGCGTTCTGCAAGTGGAAAGCGATGAGCTTGTCGCCGCTGTGCGAGCCAATGGCGCTCCCGTCGAATATATCGTCTTCCCCGATGAAGGACATGGCTTCCGCAAACGCACCAATCGTATCACAGCCTCTGAGGCCTATGTGCGATTCCTTGATACTTACCTGAAAGGAATGCGTGCAGAGTAAATTTCTCGCCGACGGTTCGCTTGCTGAATGTTATAATGAGGCATTGCGCCTCGAAAAAGTGGGCGATTGGCAGAGGGCGGCGGCACTCTACCGGCAATGCCTCGTGCTGGACCCGGAAGACCATGGCGGGGCGAGCGTTAGGCTCGCCTCCCTCGGCGCCGCTGCCGCACCGCCAAAGGCACCCGACGCTTACGTTGCAACGCTGTTCAATCAGCAGGCTGCTGAGTTTGATCGGATCCTGGTCGAAGATCTTGGCTATGGCGTACCCATGCAGCTTGCCGGACGGTTTCATGAGCTCAAGCTTGGTCCATTCCAACACATGCTGGATTTGGGTTGCGGCACCGGTCTGTCCGGCCTCACCCTGAAGGCGTCTTGTACCCATACCACCGGTGTCGATCTCGCCGAGGCCATGATCGAAGAAGCCTATGAGCGTGGGGTCTATGATGCCCTTTTTGTCAATGAGGCGGTCTTTTTCCTTGAGGAATGGTGCCGACAAAACGATAGGGACCCTGCCGGTTTCCCGTTGTTTGATCTGATCGTTGCCACCGATGTCTTGCCTTATATCGGCGATCTCGCCCCGCTTTTTGATGGGATCAGCCATGCAACATCCACAAGCGCTACGCTCGCCTTTTCCTGTGAGACAATTGACAATGAAACGTTTGAGAAAAATGGCTGGTCGATCACGCCGCACCAGCGGTTTGCCCATGGGCGCGATTACCTTGTGTCTGAACTGAAGCGTACGGGATGGACCCTTGTCGATTGCCAGCCAATCCGGGTCCGGATGGAATCTGGAAAACCGATCCCGGGCTGGCTGGTTATTGCCTGGCATGGTAACTGATCGCCCATGCCAGAACCTTTCCTGATTGCCTGCATGAAATGGGGGACCCGTTATGGCCCTGAATTTGTCAACCGGCTTTATCGCGCGGTTGAGCGCAATCTGACGCACCCGTTTACATTCTATTGTTTCACCGACGATGACACCGGGCTCGATCCCGACATCCGGATAAGGCCACTGCCCGCGATCAATTTGCCCAGGCACGTTGCCTCAACTCCCTGGCGAAAACTGTCCATGTGGCAATCTCCACTCGCAGAAATTACCAAGGGCGATTTGCTTGTTCTCGATATCGATCTCGTCGTCACCGGGCCGCTGGATGAGCTGTTTGACTATCAGCCCGGAACCTATTGTGTCATCGAGAATTGGACCCAGAAAGGTGAGGGTATTGGAAATACCTCCGTCTTCCGCTTACCGATCGGTCAGTATACATCTATTTTTGAAAGTTTTAACGCTGACCCAGAAGCGATTCTCAGCAAACACCGGATCGAGCAACACTACATTTCCAGATCAATCCCAGAGCAGCATTTCTGGCCACGTTCCTGGTGCCTGAGTTTCAAACATTCCGTTCTCCCGCGCTTTCCGGCCAATTGGTGGCGCACGCCGCGCCTGCCTGAAGATGCACGGATCATCGCGTTTACCGGTCATCCTGATCCGGATGAAGCGCGCGATGGCACCTGGCCAGCTCCGTGGTATAAGCGCCATTACAAACATGTTCGCCCAACGTCATGGATCGCGGAGCACTGGCGATGAGCACCGCGCCTTTCGGCCACTACAGGCTGACCCGACGGGAGTCCATTGCCCGGACACTGGGTGCAAAGCTTCCCCAGACCTTGTTTGGGAAGGCCACCCGTTCGCTCCTGTGGCGGTTTGCAAACGGAAAAGCACGCAGGCCCCGTGACGTGACCCTTTTCAACCAGAAAGTCCGCCTGCACCCTTATGATAATATCTGCGAAAAACGCACCTTCCTTACGCCACATCACTGGGAAGCTACTGAACGCAGTGTCCTGCGCCGCTTTATCGAAACGCACAGGACACAAGAGCTGATCCTTGTGGATGTCGGCGCTAATGTGGGCCTCTATACGCTGTTTTGTCACGATCTTGCGCGTCAGAACGGGCTTGCCTTCCGTGGGCTGTGCGTTGAACCGGCACAGACCGTCCGGCAACGGCTTTATGACAATCTCGCCTTCAATAATCTCGACCAGTATGTGATGACGTTTCCGCATGCCATCGGCACAGGCCCCGGCACGGCGCAGCTGGAAATCAACACAACGAACAGAGGTCAGTCGCAGCTCCGTATTGATCCGTTAGCGAATGATAGTACAATAGTGCAGCTTTCCTCTCTTCTTGATGTCGCGCGGGGCTCAGGGCTGGTGCGAATCGATATCCTCAAGATCGACATTGAGGGCCAGGAATTTCCGGCTCTCAAAGCGTTTTTTGCCGATGCGCCCATTTCGCTTTATCCCTCACTTGCGCTTGTCGAAGTGGCCCATACGGAACATCCGGCAGCACTTTCAGCACTGTTTCTTGAACGTGATTATGAACTGATTTTGAGGCATCGCGGCAATGTCATTTTCCGGCGCTTGCCGCGGGAAAACAGGCCTGCTACTCCTCGCCAATGACCAATCGTGATCTGCTGTTTGTGTTGCCGCCGGGGTTCGCCGACCATCACCGCCGCGAATACTGCCCGGAGTGTGCCGAGATGTGGGGGCTTCTCAGCTGGTTCCCGGCCCTGCGCGAAACCCTGGTGGTACAATATCAGCCGATTGATAAACCGCGCGCCCAGATGACCGATCTGATTGGGCCCGACTATCAGAATTGTCCCACCCTCGTATTGGCACCGGACAGTCCTTCTGCGTCGCAAGCAGACCAGAAGACCGCCAATGGCCATCGT
>CAYSMJ010000135.1:0-1793 GCA_964432075.1 uncultured Caulobacterales bacterium
GGTGCGATATGTGCCTGAAGGGTTTGTCGACCGGCGTTACCAGGCCGATGGCCGGCTGCAGCCGCGGACGGTGGAGGGGGCTGTCCTGACGGACACAGACGATCAGATCGCTCAGGCTGTCGGCCTTGCCGCAGAAGGCTGCGTAACCGTGAACGGCATGGTCCTTGACCTATGGGTCGAGACCTTGTGCGTGCATGGAGACAGGCCGGGCGCTGAGGAGACCGCAGCACAGGTCGCTGCCGCTTTGAGGGCCGCGGGCATTATGATCCAGTCACCGATGAAATGAAATTGGGATCGTATGAAATTGTGCCCTATGGGGAAGACGGATGGCTTGTTCGCCTCGCCAGCGGTGATCTGGTCGAGAACGCAGGCAAAACACAGGCGCTTTGCCGCCAGCTTCTAACGTGTCCGGACGTTTTTGACGTGACCCCTGGTCTTGACAGTCTGGCGGTGCGGTTTGCGCCGGTGCAGCAATCGCGCGCATATGTCGCTCTGGAAAAAGCGCTTGCAACCGTCCTTGATGAAGGTGAGGGCACCTGTGTAGCGGCAATCCTCAATGTTCCCATCTGTTTTGATAGTCTCTATGCAGAGGATATGTCTATCATTTCGGATCGTACGGGCCTTGGCCGAGACGAAATCATCTCGCTTTGCACACAAACATTGAGCGTTCTCAATATGGGCTTCGCACCGGGGTTTGCCTATCTTGGTCCGATCGACAGGCGTCTGACGGTGCCGCGGCGGGCGATGCCCCGCATTCATGTGCCCGCGGGAACGCTTGGCATCGCAAACGGGCTTCTTTGTCTTTACTCGATTGCCTCGCCCGGCGGTTGGCACATGATCGGACGGACCCCTCTCAGATTGTTTGATCCTGATAAGGAAGACCCGTTTCTCCTGAAACCGGGTGCGTCATTGACGCTGAGCCCGATTTCCGCAGCGGCGTTTGAGCATTACGCGCGGCCATGATCAGTGTTATCAAACCGGGTCTGCAAACGACGATACAGGATTTTGGCCGGACGGCCTGCCGCCATCTCGGGGTTGCCCGAGGCGGGGCCGCTGACTGGCGGTCGCTTGCGCTTGCAAACCGCGTTCTCGGAAATCCGGCCGGCGCTGCGGGTCTTGAAATTGCGTTGCAGGGCCCGGTGCTCGAAGTGGGTGCGTCTTTGCAATTTGCCTGGGCAGGGTGCAGGGCCGAGGTGCGTATTGATGATCGTCCTGTGCCGGCCCTTACCCCTGTAAATCTCGCACCCGGTGAGCAGATCCGGATTGGACCGCTGAGTGCGGGTGCCCGGATCTATGCTGCATTCTCAGGCGGTCTTTCCGGGCACGCTTTTCTTGGATCATTGTCGACCGATATGATCGCTGGCGCAGGCGGATGGAATGGCCGCGCCCTGACCGCAGGCGATTGTCTTGCTTTGAAGCCTCAGGCTGATATGGCTGCGCCCGTGCCGCCCGATGACCCGGTTTTGAATGCATTCAGCTACACCCCAGCAGATCACTGTGTCCTGCGGGTTTTGCCGGGACCTGAATTTCCGGACCCTGCCGATACTACCGATATGACTTTGCTCTGCTGGGTACAAAAATCGGTCTTTATCGTGTCGCGCGAAACAGACCGGCGCGGGGGGCGTCTGTCCACATCGGAAATCACAGGCCAAACAGAACTTGTAGGGCTTGGTGAAATCAGGTCCGGCCCGGTTTTTCCCGGTACGGTTCAATTGCCGCCCGGTGGCCCGCCGATCATTCTCGGAGTTGATGGGCAGACAACTGGCGGATATCCACGCATCCTCCAGGTGGCA
>CAYSMJ010000135.1:1803-7110 GCA_964432075.1 uncultured Caulobacterales bacterium
TATTGGTCAGCTTTACCCGGGCCAGAAAGTCTCGTTTCTGATGATTTCTCCGGAGGACGCGGCGCGCGCGCAGGGTCAGCGTCGCCAGTTCTGGCAGGCGATTCTGGCGCCGGGGGAGAGGTTACCACCGGGTTTTGCGTGAGCAAGGAACCGGGCCCGGCTGATTTTCCCTCAAACAGGATGACCAGGAGTGCCCCAAAGGAAATGGCGAGGATGATCAGGCCGGGAACGCCGCCGAGATTTGACAGGGTACGAACACCATCAATGCCGCTGGTCGCCGTCATGATGCCGCTCAGCAAGCCAATCAGAATTCCCCAGAAGAGTTTGATTGCGTTTTCCTGCCCGGACCCCGCGGGTTTCGACGGGCCTGTCCGTATGCAAAGATTTGAGATCGACAGGGTATTGGAATCCATCGCTGTTACAAAGGATATGAAGATGGTGACCAGGAAAACGGTAGCGGCAACCCCAAAAAAAGGCAGCAATTCAAAAAGCGCATAGGTCACCATATCCGGCCCGCCATCGCGCAAGCTGGCTGAAATAGTACCGCCGCTTGTCGCATCAAGTTCAATTGCCGCCGCCCCAAAAATCGTCATCCAGACAATACCGAAGACGGCGGGCAGGATAACATTGAACAGAATAAATTCGTGGACTGTATATCCGATAGATATCCGTCCAAGGAACATTGCCGTAACCGGAGCCCAGGCGAGCCAGTTGGCAAAGAAATAGACGGTCCAGTCACGTGTCCATGGCTCGTCATTGCGAGCGCCAAGCGAGAGGCTGGCTCCGATAAAGTCGCGGCCAAAAAGGCCAAGCCCGTCAATGCCGCGTGCTATGATCGCACCGGTCGGGCCGACAATAAGGATAAAAAGGGCAAGCGCGAAGAAAATTCGAACATTGAGATCCGACAGTAATCTCACCCCGCGCTGTAATCCGCTCAAGGATGAAAAGATAAAGGCAAGCACGATAACGAAGGTGATCAGGGCCCGCGACAGGGTGGTGTCTTTGATACCGGCAAGGGCTTCCAGCCCGCCGGCGATCGACATGACGCCGGCCCCGAGTGCTGCCGCAACCCCGGCAACCAGCGCGAGCAGGGCCATCCCGTCGAGCAATTGACCGCCCGCCTTGCGAAAACGGTTCCGGGTGATGGCTGCAAACGGGCCTTCGAAAGAGTAAGGTTCACCCCGGTTAAAATGGCTGAGGGCAAAGGCCAGCGCAGGGATCGCGTAAATTGAATAGGGCGTAAACGTCCAGTGCAGAAAGACCGAGGCAAGGGCAAAGCGGGCCGCCTCGTCAGAGCCTGGAGGCGCGCCTGAAAAGGCCGGCGGATTGGTAAGGTGGAACATCGGTTCGGCCGTGCCCCAGAACAGGATGCCGACACCAACTGTGGTGCACAATGTGATGGCAAACCAGTTCCAGCGCGACAGGATAGGCTCGGCTGCCGCGCCGCCGATCCGGACTTTGCCCAGCGGCGACACGCCAATGGCCGCCACAAGACAGACGGCAGCAAAACTCGCATAGGTAAAAAGCCAGTCCGCCCGGCTGAGCAGCGCCGCGTTGGCACGGCTGGCAAAAAGCAGAAACGGCTCATAGGCGACCACGCTGGTCAGAACCGCCACAAGCAGGATCAGGGCCGGGGGCCAGAAGACAAGAGGCCGGACAGAGCGCCGAAAGGTCTGGAACTGGACGTGGATTCGGCGCTCCCTGTCCTAAAGGCGATCGGCGCTGAACGGATCGCACGCGTCAACCCGTCCGGTCTGGAGGCCGGTTCGGAACCAGCGGGCCCGTTGTTCGGAGCTGCCATGGGTGAAGCTCTCCGGCGTAACCCGCCGCCCGGCATTGCGTTGCAGGGAATCATCGCCGATCGCCGCAGCGGCACGCAGCGCCTCCTCAACATCGCCTTCCTCCAGATAGGGTTTTGCCCGGTCGGCATGATGGGCCCAGAGGCCGGCATAGCAGTCGGCCTGTAATTCCATCCGCACCTGCAGGGCATTCGCTTCGGTTTTGCTCGCCCGTTGCTGCGCAGCGCGTACCTCGCTTGAGATGCCGGTAATGGTCTGGACATGGTGGCCGACTTCGTGCGCGATCACGTAAGCCGCGGCGAAATCGCCGGGGGCGCCAAACCGCCTTGCCAGTTCATCGAAAAAACTCAGATCAAAATAGACCTTTTGGTCAGCCGGGCAATAAAACGGTCCCGACTGGGCCGAAGCGAAGCCGCAGCCCGACTGGATCTGATTCTGGAATACAATAACGGTGGGCGCCGGATAGCGCTGTCCGGATTCGGCAAACAATTTGGACCAGACGTCCTCTGTCGTGCCGACAACACTGCGCACAAAATCCTCCGACTCGCTGGAGGCTTCCCGCGTAACCTGGCCGCCACCACCACCCGATAGCATGGCAATCGGATCAATGCCGAGGGAGCGGGCGACCAAAAAGGCGCCGACGAGAACGACCACGCCGCCGAGGCCAAACCGGCCAAAGATGAATCGAATCAGTAAAAACGCCATGCCGGTCATGCCCGCGCCGGCGGCGCCTTTGCGAAACTCGACATTGTCACTGCGTCTGCGGTCCTGCCAGCGTACCATAAACCCCTCCTGAAAAACCCCGCGACCGGCTTGCTGCCGTCTGCCTTTGCCTGTGAGCGTATAACACAGGCGAATTCCTGCCTGTCCAGCCTTTTTCCGAGGATGATACCGGCGCTTGCCCATGTCCGCAGCATGGATGACACGGTCGAAAAAAAATGACCATGCGGGCCGCGAAGCGTTGTGAAATGAATTTCGGCTGGGCTATGGTGGCGTCAAATTTGAGGGAACACACGCGTCTAACCGCTGTCGGGAAGCCGGAAGCGGCCAGTCTGACATGAATTTGGGACCGAAACCGGAAAATTTGGGGCCGGTTTCCGGCAAGGCAATGGCCATGTGTTGAGGAGTATCGACGGGTATGGGTATCGGGATTTTTGGCGGCAAAAGGCGCAAACGGGAAGAAGCGGAAACCCGAACGGCCTACGGGCCTGTGCGCTCTGACCGGGCGCCTTCGCTTGCGGACCGCTTGAAAGACGAGATGCCTGCCGCCGACGGTGGTGCCAAGGGGCGTCGGTTGCCATGGCTGTCAAAAAAAAAGGCTAAAGCCGAGACCGATCCTCAAACCGGTAGCCCGCGCTTTGCCGACCGGCTGCGCAGCTATCAGTCCGCTCATTTTCCGGGTTCGGATCGCCCATCCGTTTCAACAGGACCCCTCCACGACCTGCGTCAGCCAAGCGTCCGATATGCAGGCATTGAACCGCCCCAGTCATTTCGCCATGCCCATGAGAAACACGAGGGTCCTCGCCATCGGCGTTCCTTCATGGGTGACATAATCCGGCTTGGTGCGACCTTTTTCACGGCCGGTATCTTTGCGGTCATGATTTTTCATCCTAATAGTGGGCGGGACGTGGTCCGTCAGCTTGCTGAAAACAATCCGCTGACCCCAGGCTCGCTGGCCGAGCGTGCCTGCAAACCCGGGCAAACCCTGCTGACAACCGATTTTGCGGCCTATGAAGATGTGCTTTCGATATCGCCACTGGGGACCGTAACGGCGCCAGGCGAACCCTTGCCGGTGCCCTATATGCGCGTCAATACAAAGGCGTCGGATGGCCCTTTCTCCCGGCGCAAAACATCAGTGTTTGCGCCAACTGATGCGGCTATCGTGGCGATTGAACGGCGTCTTCTTGATACGGTCAATGCGACTGGCGAAACAGTTCAGGCCGCCCATTGGACTGTGCACATGAAACCCTGCAGCGATGTCACGATCGTCCTTGATCGGATAGACAGCCTTTCACCGGCGCTTGTTGAGGCTGTTGGCGGGCTTGCTTCCTTTGCCGAAATTGGCGGTCCGGACCATATTGCGCGTCTGTCCGATATCCGGGTCGATGCGAGCGACAGTCTCGGCCAGTCGGACGGGTTTGATATCGCATTGCATGATGGATTGGCAGAGCATCAGGCGCTTGCCCGGCCCGAACGCTACAGGCGTAACCCCTATGCCAAGGCCGAACTTTTCAATGTGTCACCGGACCTGATCAAGGCAATCACTCCAGACCACACTCTGGCGCGCTGCCCGCTTGAATATCTCAGCGCGGCCGACCGCGAAGCCTGGACCCGGAAGCTGGGGGATGCCTGGGGTATTCGCCGGGCAAAGGGCGAAAATGCCTGCCGAACCGCGCTGATTGATATGCCGGGAACGGCGCAGGGGGCCTGGTATACCGACGCCGCCCATAATGGGGCGACGGCAAAAGTCAGCGCCATTGCGCTGGCGCCGGATACGATTGATCCGGAACGTCAGATTTTCGCTTTGCACGGAAAGTTACCGTCCCTGACGGCGGCAATGGTCGGCCACCATGTCTCCACGCATGGCGAAGAGTCTGTTGATCCGATCAGTGATTTCATCACGTTCGAAGGCGCAAGCGGTAAGGTGAATACACCATTTGAGGAAATTCGCGATGAGGGGATTTATTGCTATGAAAACCTTCGTGTGAATTTTATCGGTGAACGGATACAAGGTGTTATCCTTTTGCAGAAATCATCGGAAACTGTCCGCGCCGGGAACCGCGTCGATAATCGTGACCTTTTGCGTATCGAAGCCCGTCAGGATTTTACAAGCTGCGATGCCGTGCCCGGCGATGTTGCTCTGTCCGCGAAGGCGACAGGCTTTTTCCGATAATTTTTCCGAAAAAAATTGCCTGATTGCCGCATGATCACGCAGAAAACCGGGCATTCGTCGAATTACCGTCTCTGAATCGGTACGCGGTCGGCACCGGTCCGGCATAATCTTGCCCCAATTCCTGTAGACTCTTGCAAACAGTTAAAGCCGGTATCAGAGGCGGGACGGCTGCAGCCAAAGCTGCATCGGATATCCGCTCCGGGTTGACGGTGGCGGTTTTCGGCCTTGATTGGCGGAAAGCCCGGCCCAGCCCCATTGTTGCGATGCGTAGGACCGGCGTACCGGCCTGAGGGGTCGGCAGTTGTAGAGCCGGGCGCGCGTACCAGGCCCCAACAATCGAAGGAGTCGGATATGAAATTTCTGAAAGCCGCAGGTCTATTGGCCTTTGCCGGCCTGTTTGGCAGCATCACCTCAGCAAATGCTTCGGCACAGGAGGTCGCGGGGAATGCTGCGGCGCTGGCCGGACATGCCGGACATGCCCACAGCCTTGCCGGTTACGATGTGACCGCGAGCCTGGGTGTTCTGGCGGCGGCTGCCGTGCAGGAGCGCGGGGAGCGTGGTCAGCGCAGCCGTGGCGATGTGCGCAGACGTGACGACCGGGCGCGAGGCCGCGGC
>CAYSMJ010000136.1:0-7056 GCA_964432075.1 uncultured Caulobacterales bacterium
TCGAAGGCCTCCCAGGGAAGGCCAGGAAACTGGTGGCGGCTCTGGTAGATATAGCTGTCCGCGGTCAGCACCTTCGATGTCCAGTTGATAATGGGTTTTGCCGCTACGGCCGCCTTGAAACGATCAGTAAGGCCGACTGTGTATGCCGTTGCGACACCGCCCGCCGAGCCACCGGCCACAAAAAGCTGATCCGGATCGACAAATCCTTTTTCGATCATTGCATCGACACCGGACATATGATCAGCAAAGTCATCCTTACTCGGATATTTATGCTGCAGAAGCAGTCCGAACGCCTCTCCATAGGAAGAAGAGCCGCGATGGTTGTCATAAAGGACGACATAGCCCTCGGCCGCATAACGCTGAAGTTCAAGCGAGAAATGCGGACCATAGGCGAGATGTGGGCCGCCATGAATTTCAAGGATAAGCGGATATTGCTTTGACGGATCAAAATCAGGCGGCGTGATGTACCAGCCCTGAATGGGGGTGTCGTCAAGTGATGAGGAATAGGTGATTTCGGTGACCTCACCGAGGGTGATGTCGCCAAGTGCATCGCTGTTAAGGTCCGTCAGTCGCCTGAAAGTCCCGCCTTGGACAAGCGCAATATCTGCCGGCCGGTGCGGATCGCTGGCGGTGATGGCAAGCGCGCCGGTTTTTGCAACCGAAAAACTGCCCGAAATATATGGCCGTCCGACGGTGGTCCCGCCGAGGCCCTTTACGAGGGCCTGTTGCTCTCCCTCAAGCGATGTCAGCCCGACATAGCGCTCGCCCCGGTCGTCATAGCTGTAGTAGATACCCGAACCGTCAGCCGACCAGACAAGATTGTTCACGCTGCGGTCAAAGTCCGGCGTCAGTATACGATGGTTATTGCCATTGATATCTGAAATGGCCAGTTTCGAAATCCTGAAGGCAAGACCTTTGTTGGGCGCTGTTACATAGGCGATGGACTGGCCGTCGGGTGAAACAACAGGGCTGCCCTCAACGCCAGGGGCATCTGTCAGTTGTGTCAGTTCCCCATCAAGTGTGACCTCAAACAGATCGGATTCCACGGTCTCCAGTTCCCAGCCGTCGTGTCTGTTGGCCGCAAACACGATAGCGGTGCCATCGGGCTTCCAGGACAGTTGGCCGCCATGGTCGAAGTCGCCGCTGGTCAGCTGCCGAGGTGCGCCGCCGTCAGCAGGGACAACAAAAATATGTTTATGGGCCGGTTCGATAAAGCCCTCCCCATCTCGGCGAAAGCGTGCCTCCTCAATGACCTTGAAAGGGTCAGCCCAATTGGCCCCGTCGGGTTTTGCGACGCCAAGGCTGGCCATCGGTTTTTTCTCGACGGGTACATCCATGGTAAAGGCGATTCTTGTGCCGTCGGGTGACCACGCGATATCGCCCGGCGATTCGGTCAGGTCGGTGACAAGAGCCGTGCCTCCTGCATCGACATATCGGACAAAGATCTGTGAGCTGCCTTTTTCCGGTTCGTCCGCCCGCGAAATATAGGCAAGACGGGTCCCATCCGGCGACCAGCGCGGGGAGCCATAATTGTCGCGTCCCGAAGCGATCGGTCTGTGATTTTTCCCATCATGATCAATTAGCCAGATATTGCTCCGGGCCCGGTCAGCCATGATGTCGTGGATGCGCCGGATATAGGCAATGCGTTTGCCGTCGGGCGAAATCTGCGGGTCGGTCCCGTATTCGGTATCAAAAATATCGGACGGCTGGAGGGTTTTGACCGGACGATCCTGTTCGGTTGTGGAGGCGGGCGCCGCCTGCTTTTCGTCCGGTGCCGCCGCAGGGGCGTCGGCATGCATGGGTTCGGCCTGTGCGGGCATTTGCTCCTGCGCCCAAAGCGCCGGGGTGAGGAAGAGTATTGGCAACGACAAGGACCAGCGGATTCTCAGCATGACAGATTTTTCCTCAGTGGCTTGGCTCAAAGAAGACATGGAGACCGGGCACTTGGCAAGGGGGCTATACGCTGGGACCTGCTTGACGCCGAAGCCGGTGCGCGTACCTTTCTCGTGTCCGGTGACAGCTCGGGGGTCGGTCCATGAAACTTATATCTGTGGTGGTATTGAGTGCGGCGCTCGCCTGGTTAGGCCAGTCGCAGGCGGCGCTTTTTGCCGCGATGGCGGCGTTGGCAGCCTTCTGGGCAGCGGCGAGCCTTGAAGCGAAGCGGCTGCATTTTGAATATCCGTTTTATTTCGATGACCGTCCGGGCGGTTTTGCCACCCTTATGATGTCCGTCTGGGCGGCCCTCTCGGGACTGGTCAAAACCATTCTGGCCGGGGGGCTTGGGTTGTTGTTTTTCTCTGGTACCGGTCTCAAACAGTCAGTAGACCGGATCGAGGCAACGGCAATTGCCTTCGGGCTGTCTCTGGCCATTGGTGCCGGGCTGCTTGTTGTCTTGCAGACGCGCAATCGCGCAGTCCGGCGTTGGGGTTTTTTTCGCCTCGTCCTGCCCCTTGGGCTGTTATATTCCGCAATCATTCACCTGAGGGGCGACGGCCTGTACTGGCCGTGGCAACGCACCGGTGTCGAGGGGTGCCTGCGGCCGTCGCGGTATACCGAACCGGGTGGCGCCAGCGATTGTTACTTTACCGTCTCGGCCAGTGTCGATGCACTGATCGAATTACTTTTGCGCTCCATCCATGTCCCTTTTACCGGCATTACCCTGCCGGACTGGCTGGTGACCACCATCTCGGTTTTCGGATCGGCGCATATCGCGATGGGGCTGGTCATGGCGCCATTGGCGGTTTTGCTGCTCGATCTGGTGAGCCTCGGCGAGCGCCGCTGACCCACTGACCCACTGACTCCGAATACTGAACGCTAAAACGCCAGCAACAACCCGGCGAGCGCTGCGCTCATCAGATTGGACAGGCTCGCGGCGAGGAGTGCATGGAGGCCATAGCGGGCGATTTCTGGCATGCGGTCTTCCACAAGAGCGCCGAGCCCGCCGAGGAGAATACCAATCGACAGCAGGTTGGCAAATCCGCACAAGGCAAAGGTGATGATCGCGACGGTGCGCGGCTCAAGCGTGTCGCGAATGCCGATAAGGTTATAATAGGCGACGAACTCATTGACGATGAGCTTTTCGCCAAACAAGGCGCCCGCCGTGCCGGCCTCGGCCCAGGGTACACCGATGACATACATGAGCGGCGCAAAAAGCCGGCCAAGCAGGGCCTGAATGGTCAACCCGTCGAACCGGTCCGTACCGGCAAGGTCACCCGCAAGCCCGGCGAGCCCACCAAGGATGCCATTGGCAAGGGCGATCAGCGAAACAAAGGCAATCAGCATTGCGCCGATATTGAGGGCGAGTTTCAAGCCGTCCGTCGCGCCGACGGCAGCGGCCATAAAAACATTGGTATGCGGAGACTTCTCGTCGAGGATTTCCCGGATTGGCAGGGCGTGTTCCTCGTCCTCGGGCGTATCGGGCATGATGATCTTCGCCATGAGCAGACCACCAGGTGCGGCCATGATGCTCGCCGCAAGGAGATATTCAAGGTCAATCCCGATGCCCGCATAGGCCGCCAGCACTGTTCCGGCCACCGAAGCGAGGCCGGAGACCATGATAGCGAAAAGCTGCGGGCCTGTGACCTTGTCGAGATAGGGCTTGATGGCGAGCGGCGCCTCGGTCTGACCGACAAAGATATTGGCCGCGGCACTAAGGGATTCGACGGGCCGTGTGCCGATGATCAGCCGCAGAAAAGAGCCAATACCCGCAACAACAAAAGGCATGACACGGAAATGATAAAGGATCGACATCAGCGACGAAAAGAAAATGACGATCGGCAAGAGCTGGACCGCGAAGATCGTCCCGATATTATCCGGGTTCGCGAGCGGGCCAAAAAGCATTTCGATGCCGGCCTCGGAAAAGCCAAGCAGCGCCCGCACCCCGCCCGACAGCCAGCTGATTGCGGCCACACCGATTGGTGTGTACAGAACAAACACGGCCAGAACTGCCTGTAGCGCGAACGCGGTGATGACAACCCGGAGTCGGATCGCCCGCCGGTTGGTTGAAAACGCAACGGCGATGAAGAGCAGGAATACTATCCCGATCACACCAATATATTCGTCGAATGGCAAGGTTTGCCCTTTCCGCGCTTTGAGATCGGCTGCCCTGCCTTTTGCTTAAAGCATCTTCAAGCGAAGTGGGAACCGGTTTGCGTGAAAAAAATTCGAAAAAACAAGAGGCTAGTGTACCTTTATTGGCTCCGATTGACTTGAAGATGCGTTCGTGGTGCGCACCTGACGTTTCGCATCCCTATGCATTTTTATGATGGATCAACTTATCCAGCCATTTGAGTGAGATCGCGGTCGTTATACGTTGAACCGTACGGAATCAAATGTCTGGGTCGATCCATCAGCAGGATTGGGCAAACCGCCAAACAACACTCCCCCGGGAGGTCAAACGAAGCTTTCAGCGTTGGCGGTCGGCGTGGGCCGGCGCGCGGAACAGGGCATTCATGAAAATCGTGTTGAGCCCGTCAAGATACGCCCGCACGGTCGGGTCCTGGGTAAAGGCGATCACATTGCCACCCCCCTGGCGCTGGTGGATCACAAAAGGCTTGTAAGCCATCTGGTCTTTGGTTTCCTTCCAGAGATAGCCTGAAGCGAGAATATCTTCGGGGCCGGAGAAATAGGCCACATTGGTTCCGGCATTGCGGGCGATCGGCGTGTAAATATCATTGCCCCGGGCCAGCACATTCAGATGCGGCTGAACGCCGGCGGCAAGCCAGTGATCGCGGTCAACCTGCGCGCGCAGGAGAACGCCGGCTGACCCGTCCGGGCTCTCCCTGTCAGGGGCGGTGGCTTTTTCGAAATCCGCCTGCGACTTCAGGAGCGTCCCATCGGTGGTGGCCTCTTTGTCCGCCTTTTCTTCCGGTTTTTCCTCCCGGAACGCGTTCTCGCGCTGAACCGCCAGAAGATTGACGTCCGGGTCCGACAGCCAGCGCACGGCGCTCCCGGTGCCAATGATTGTGCCGCCTGACCGCACCCAGCCCGCCAGGCTTTCTGCGCCCGACGTGCCGAGTCGCGCGGCATAATCCCCGCCATACCGGCTTGTCTGGCCTGGCATGATCAGCACATCGAAACGGTCGAGATCGCGGTCGGTCAGGTCAGCAACGCGGATCGCCGTGACCGGATAATCGAATTGCCGTTCGACCACAAAGCGCGTGTTCCCGGCGGCGTAGGCATCGGTCGGCGCATCCCAGGCGATGGCGACCTTAGGCGCCCGCAACCGGACGACATTGCCGGAGCCGAAATTTGGCCCCTCTGTGACCCAGCCGCTGTCAACACCGGTGACCCGTGCGCCGGTTTCCTCGGCCAGTTCGGTCAGAATATCGGCCAGTGCATCCGGGTTTTCATCACGCGGAAAAATCAAGGTGCCCGCCGGATAAGTGATATCATTGTGGGTAAAGCGCTTGTCTGTTGACAAAACAGACAGCCCGCGCCGGAACGCGTGAGCAAGCAGCCTCGTTGCGGGTGCTTCGCCCCAGGCTATGAGGAAGGCGACACTTGCCTTCGGATTGGTCAGACTTCCTTGAGGCACAAGACGCTCTGTATGCGGGCGAAAGCCGGCATTAACCGCTTCGGAGCAAGGGTTCATCTCCGCCCCATACATCATCGGCAGTGACCAGGCTGTTACGTCGTAAATCTGATCGGGGAGATCCTTCTTGCGCAGGCGCTCCTGCTCTTCAACAAATGTCTTGTCCAGCGGCACATCAGGTTCCAGCAGGGTACGGATCAGGCGTTTCGATGGCTGGGTCGCCGAAATGGCGATTGTCCCTTCGGAATATTCCTTGCCGCAGGCGGAAAATCCGGCAGTCGCCACGGCCACATCGACCCCTTGCCGGGTAAGAAGCCCGGCGATCTTGGTTGCGGCGGCTCGGTCTTTTTCTGCCGGGAAAAGATAGGTTTTGATTTCTTCGCTCTCGCCTTCCTCAATGGCGCTCCGGCGGTAATTGTAAAAATCACGGAACAGCGCATCACGATTATCGGCCGCCGCTTCCGCTGTTGAGATTGAGGCCACGAAATGCTGCCGCACCGTGTCGCGATAATGATATTCAGTCCCGTTTGAGCGCCGTGCTTTCAGGCCCCGGGCAGACGCCTGTTCATAGGTCATGGCGACGGCGCCATAATAGGACGGCCAGCTCGCACCATAGCCCGGATAAAACGCGTCATAGACCTCGCGGGTAAAGTAGTCGAAGCCAAACTCATCAAACCATTTGGCGTTGTTGCGGCCGAATTTGTCGAGGCTCGCGCGCTGGTCTGCCGCGAGATGCGGGTTGTACGGAACAGCCTCCGGCGCGAAATAGTAGGTTGAATCCGTCCCCATTTCGTGGGCATCCACAAAGACCAGCGGCAACCATTCACGCAGAACCTTGATCCGTCCTTGCGTCTCCGGCTGGGTCAGGGCGAACCAGTCACGGTTCATGTCGAAAAGGTAATGGTTTGTGCGCCCGCCCGGCCAGGGTTCGTTGCGTTCCGCGGCGATACGGCTGCCGTCATTTTCGAGCCCCTCGGCAGTTTCGAAATTGTGGACAAACCGGTTGCGGCCGTCTGGGTTCTGCATCGGATCGAGAAGTACCAGCGTGTTTTCAAGAATATTGGCGGCAACGGGATCATCTTCCGCCGCCAGCAGATGATAGGCTGTCATGATGGCCGCGTCCGTGGTGGAAATTTCATTCCCGTGTACCGCATAAGCGAGCATGACCGTCGCCGGCAGGGTGGTGATCAACTGTTCGGCCTGTGCGCTGTCGAGGGATCGTGGGTCAGACAGGGCGCGCATGCCGGATTTGATATCATCAAGCCGGGTCATGGTTTCCGCCGATCCGAGGGCGACATAGATCAGCGGACGGTCTTCCCAGCTGCGTGCATATTCAAAAACCCGGATCCGGTCCGGGGCATGGGCCGCCAGGGCTTCAAAATAGCCTATCACATCGGCCGGACGGGTGACGCGCTCGCCGACCTTGTGGCCGGCCACATCCTCCAAAGTCGGAACGGCCGCATCATAGGTTGCGCCCGGCCAGTATTCGAATTCGACCTCTCCTGATGTCTGTGCCGCAAGCG
>CAYSMJ010000137.1:0-6999 GCA_964432075.1 uncultured Caulobacterales bacterium
GTCCAGGACCGTTTCGCCGATTCATTGCTGCTGAACCTCGCCGGGCGCATCGTCCGGAAAGTCATTGCCGCGCTGCGGGGCGTCCCTCCAGACGGCCGGGTCTGGACCGGTGTCATGGCTTGCGGCCCGGGCACGCGCCGGGCGTTCGCGCACACGCGTGTCGTGCCGGTCGTCCCTGCGGGCTGCTTGGTTGGGCCGCGAGACTTCTTTCCAGTCGGTATCGACGATCTCGTCGGTGTCGCGGTGGCGCAAGCGCGAGGCTGCAATCGGGTCGATGTCATCGCTGCGTGGGTGGCGCCGTCGTTCGGGCCGACGGCTGGTTTGTGCCGGCTCGTCTGGCGCCGCAGGCCGGACCTTGTCGGCCGGACGCAGGGTTTCCACCTGTCGCGGCGCAGGGACAAACCACGTCGCCGCGCAATCGGCACAGCGAACCGACTGGCCGGCCGGATAGAAGCGTTGGTCGTCGACATCATAACGGGCATCGCACCGCGGACAGGAAATCAGCATCGGCCTGGCTCCCGGGACCTGAAGATTTCCGGTGCGGCGATTGTTTTTCCGGGTAACACAGCGATATGGTGGCTTGCGGCGCTTGTGCTCTTGATCGGGGCAGGCCGCGGCGTGATCGGGAAAGAGCAGGCGCGGTGATTGTCACCTTTGAAAATGTTGATCTCTCTTATGAGAGCGTGCCGGGTCGCCATGGCGACCCGTCCGAGCGCAATGATGCCCTGCGCAATATCGATTTTGCTTTTGATAAGGGCGAATTCTGGTTTCTGACCGGGGCGAGCGGCGCCGGAAAGACCTCCCTGCTCAAGCTGATGTATCTGGCGCAGAAACCAACCGCAGGTCGGCTCTTCCTGTTTGATCAGGACGTGACGGATTTGCCCCGCGAAGCCCTGCCGCCCTTGCGGCGGCGTATCGGAGTTGTCTTTCAGGATTTTCGCCTGCTTGACCATTTGACCGCCTTCGAAAACGTCGCCCTGCCGAAGAAGGTGGCCGGCATTAACCATAGCGGATACCGGGAAGACGTAAGGGAACTGTTAAACTGGGTTGGTCTTGGTGATCGCATAGACGCCAAGCCGCCAACCCTTTCCGGCGGCGAAAAGCAGCGTGTTGCGATCGCCCGGGCGCTCTTTACCCGGCCGGATCTGATCCTCGCCGACGAGCCGACGGGCAATGTCGATCCTGGTATGGCCGGGCGGATCATGGGGTTGTTCACCGAGATGAACCGGCTGGGCTCGACGGTCATCGTCGCCACGCACGATATCGGCCTTGTCAGGAAACTGGCCAAGCCGACCCTCGTTCTCAAGAACGGACAATTGACCGCCTCGGAGGATGGCCTGCCGCCAGATGCCGAGCTGATGGCAATGGATGGGCAGGCATGATGGCGCGGTTTCGGCTGATGCCCGATCCCGAAATCAAGGCGAGCCGTCAGCCGCTTCTGCCGGAAGCGGGCTCGGGCGGGTTATCGCTGACCGCTGTGATCGCCGTCATCAGTTTCCTTGCCACGCTCGCCTTAGCCGCATTCCTTCTGGTCACCGAGGCCGGCCGCGACTGGACCCGGGAGCTCAAGGCCGCGATGACGATCCAGGTGCCGGGCGACAGCCAGGACGCCATTGACGACCGGACAGCGCTGGCCGTTCGGGTGCTCGAAACGAGTGAGGGTGTGACAAATTTCCGGGTCATGCCGCGTGGCGAGGTCACGGAGCTGCTGGCGCCATGGCTTGGCGGGGCTGATATCGACGCCTATTTCAGCGTTCCCGCTGTGATTGAAGTGCGGGCCGACAGTCGCCTTCAGTCTGATTTATCCACCCTGAAAGAGCGTCTCGACAAGGCAGTGCCCGGTGTCATCGTAAATGACCATGGGACATGGAAGGCGAGGCTGGTTCGCTCGGTCCAGTCGATCCAGATTTTGGCCTTCAGCGTGTTTGCGCTCGTCATGGGGGCGGCGTGTGCGATCGCGGCGTTTGCAGCGCGTGCCGGGCTTGCGGCAAACGACAATGTGGTTTCGCTGTTACATCTTGTGGGGGCGACAGATGGTTACATTGCCGGTCAGGTTCAGCGCCGCTTTCTGGTTCTGGGGCTTCGCGGAACCCTTGCCGGCGCCATTGTTGCTGTCGGGATGCTTTTTCTGATTTCTCTGGCAACCCGAACAGGTGCCGTTGACACAACATTTATCCCGGCCTTTGCCCTCACCTGGAAACTTGCCCTCATCCTGGCGAGCGTGCCTATAATCACCTGTGCCGTGACGGCGCTCACGGCCCGGGGCGCTGCGATCCGCGGTTTGCGCAAAAGCTATTGACGCCAAAAGTCATTGAATTCGCCGATACAACCGGACAAATCAATTTTTATATCAGTCATGCAACGGATGAATACGCTAGAACAGGAAAGTCTGGAAAACCGGCCTGCCCGCTCGGCCCGGTGGGCTGAGGACTATGAAGAGCCGTCACGGCTAGATGATCTCCGCGCTGTTGTTTTCCGTGTGCTTTTTACTGCCATTACATTTGCCTATGGGGTGCTGGGGGTGTTTGTGCTGCCATTCGGGCGCCGCGCAATTCAGGGGTTTTGTGCGCTTTGGGCGCGGTCGGTGCTTGTGCTGCTGCGATATGTTTGCGGCATCCGGGCCCGGGTGAGAAATCCGGAAAGATTGCCGACAGGTCCGGCTCTTGTTGCCGCCAATCACCAATCCATGTGGGAAACCCTGTTTCTTTGTGCGCGTCTGCCAAACCCCTATTTTGTCGTCAAGGCCGAGCTTCTCCGTATCCCGATCTTTGGATTCTGGCTAAAACGGGCTGGCATGATTGCCATTGATCGTAATCAGGGCCCGCGGGCGCTCAAGCGTCTGATAACGGCGGCGCGCGAGCGTCTTTCCGATAACGGACAGATAGTTATTTTTCCCGAGGGCACACGGATGCCCGTCGGCGAAACAACCCGGTTCAAACCCGGCATAGCCGGGGCCTATTCCGGCACCAATGTCCCGTGCATTCCGATCGGCCATGACAGCGGGCGATACTGGTTCCATCCCGGCTGGCAAAAACGGCGCGGCACCGTTGACATCAGGGTCGGAACTGTGCTGCCCGCCGGGATGGACCGACGTGCTTTTCTTCACGCGCTTGAACAGGCCATTGCCGCCTTGAGGCCCGATCTTAAGGCGGAACCGCTGCAACCCATCTCTTCAGAAAAGCCAGAAAACGGGGCGCCATGACGATAAAAACTCCGCCGCGACCCCGCTCAACGCTTCTGTTCGTTTCGGTGGGCATCGTCCTGGCGATCGCTGTCATTTATAGCGCTGGCTGGATTTATGCGGCCGGCCAGATCCGGAAGGGCGTCGTTAACTGGGCACAAGAACAGCGTGCCGCCGGAATTACCGTAGCACACGGAAAAATCACTGCGCATGGATTTCCATTTCTGCTGCGCACACGGATAGAAGACGTTCAAATTGCCATGTCGTCAGTCTATGACTGGTCTGTGGAGCGGCTCTATGTTGATGCGCTGCCCTATGATCTCAAGCGGATAATCCTTTCGCCCGATGGTCGTCAGCGTCTTGTTGTGGCGGGGGTGCCGGCGCCTTTGGACCGGTGGGAGGGCAGCGCTGATCGCTTCCGGATTAGTCTTGCGGATCGAAGCACAAGAACGCAGCCCGAACAATGGCGGATTCAGTTTGATCTGCGTACCGCCTTGTTCCGCACAGCCGACGGCTCGGAACGGTTGTCGATTGAACAGGTCTCGGCAGACGCCGCTCCGGATATCGATAATAGCCAAAGGGTAACTCTTGGCATTCTTGCAAATGGGCTCGGACTGCGCCGACAAAATGACCGGGCGGGCCGCCTGCCGCTTGTTGAAATGTCGAGCGATCTGTTCCTGCCGCCCGGCGAAAACACCGGTGAGACCGCCACAACCCTTCTTATGGTTATCAACCATCTTGTGGTTGAGGATCAGCCGGCCCAGCTTGGTGTGAAGGGGGAGATCACGATGGATGTGTCCGGCAGCCCGAGCGGCACCCTTGAGACCCGGCTGGTCAAGCCGGCCAATTTCATTTCGACAGCGCGGGCGCTCGGCTTTGTCACTGAGGAGCAAGCCGATGCTGCGCTTGGCGCCGTGACCGTGGAGAGCCTGCGCCAGGGGGGAGCGATCCTGACATCGCTGCGTATTTCACAGGGCGTTGTTTCGATCGGTGACGGCGCTGCGGGCGAGGATGTTTTCGACCCAAAATAAGCCGCCGCCAAAGGCAAACCAACCTCCACTGCTGCAAAACGCAACAAGGACAAAATGATGACAAAAGGAATGGCTATCCCCTTGCGGATTGTGGTGATCCGTTTTCCATGGGTCGCTCTTTTGGATCCCATGTGAAAATTCTGTTGATGGCACACCGATCCGGTACCACGCCGCGATTGCGCAAGCTGACCGGGCTTTCCGATACAATCAGAAAATCACCGGGGGTCACACAGCTCAGCGTACTGTCAACTGCAACCGTCTGTGCCCGGAGAAGACTCGGGCAGGTTCCGCTGACTTCAACAAGGAATTGGGTGTTCGGTGAGGTGCGAATGACGAGGGTATCGCGCGACGTTGTTGTAAACCCTTCGATGTTGCGGGCAAAACAGATCCGGTCAACTTCCTGTCCCAGCCGCGGATCGGCTGCAAAGGCACGCACCCCGTCAAGCCGGAGGCCCTCAGCCTCAACAGCGGGGGATGGCACCGCGTTTTCAATCGCCGGATCAGTAACACATCCAAACAGAAGAAAGCTTGCCGCACGTACAATATTTTTCAGCACTATCCGGCCTTTCCTGTTTGGAAACCCTTCACCAGGCCACGATTTTAGCATCGGTCAGGAAAAAAGGCAAAAACCAAAAAAAGGGTCCCGAAGGACCCCTTTTATCCATGGCTATGATCTCAGATCAATATCGATTCAATATCGATACTGATCATTCTTGAACGGCCCCTGAACCGGGACGTTGATGTAATCGGCCTGTTCTGTTGTCAGCGTCGTCAGTTTTGCGCCAACCTTTTGCAGGTGCAGGGCCGCAACTTTCTCGTCGAGCTGTTTTGGCAGGACATAGACCTTGTTCTCATACTGATTACCCTTGGTCCAGAGTTCAATCTGGGCCAGCGTCTGGTTTGTAAACGACGCCGACATGACAAAGCTAGGGTGGCCAGTGGCGTTGCCAAGATTGACAAGCCGCCCCTGGGACAGAAGTATCATGCGTTTGCCATCCGGGAACTCGATCAGATCGACCTGATCCTTGACGTTTGTCCATTTGTAATTGCGCAGGCCATCCACCTGAATCTCGTTGTCAAAGTGGCCGATATTACAAACGATTGCCATATCCTTGAGGTTGCGCATATGGTCCGCCGTGAGGATATCCTTGTTACCCGTCGCCGTGACAATGATATCAGCGCGCTGAATATCGTCGTCAAGGGTGACAACCTCAAAGCCGTCCATCACTGCCTGAAGGGCGCAAATCGGGTCCACCTCGGTGACCATCACGCGGGCTCCGGCACCGGCGAGAGACTGGGCCGATCCTTTGCCCACATCGCCATAGCCACAGACAATCGCCTGTTTGCCTGCCAGCATAACGTCCGTGCCGCGACGGATCGCATCTACGAGCGATTCCTTACAGCCATATTTGTTATCGAATTTCGATTTCGTAACGGAGTCGTTTACATTGATGGCGGGGAACGGCAGCGTGCCGTTCTGTTCGCGCTGGTAAAGCCGCAGAACGCCGGTGGTCGTTTCCTCGGTCACACCCTGGATAGACTCCTTGACCCGCGAATAAAAGCCCGGATCGCGTTCGAGCCGGCGCTTGATGGTCGAGAACAGCGCCTCCTCTTCCTCATTAGACGGATTGTTGAGGACCGATGGATCCTTTTCGGCGTCAGCACCGAGGAGGATCAGAAGCGTGGCGTCGCCGCCATCGTCGAGGATCATATTGGCGACTTCCCCATCCGGCCATTCCCAGAGCCGGTCGGCAAAGTCCCAATATTCCTGCAATGTCTCGCCTTTGAAGGCGAAAACGGGTGTTCCGGTTTCAGCGATTGCGGCGGCGGCGTGGTCCTGTGTCGAATAGATGTTGCACGAGGCCCAGCGGACTTCCGCGCCCAGCGCCTGCAGCGTTTCAATCAGGACGGCGGTCTGGATAGTCATGTGCAAAGAGCCGGCAATACGCGCGCCCTTGAGCGGCTGAACTTTACCATATTCGTCCCGGGTCGACATCAGCCCCGGCATCTCGGTTTCCGCGATATCGATCTCGGTCCGGCCATAGTTGGCCAGCGACAGGTCCTTGACGAAATAATCATTATTGGCGGGCGCAGCCATGGCATTTCCTTTCAATGCGGCGGTCAACAATCATGGGTGGGTATAGCAAGGCCGGCCAGCGGCGCAACCCACATATAAAGATTTCTTTATGTGATTATGTCGCCCCTTGGGCGTGCTGGCGCAACGGGGCGGCGGTGACGGCATGGAATGCGGATGCAGTGCTTTGTCGCGGCAAGCGCGGTTGACCTTATCCATCCCTGCGGCGCTGTTATGTGTTAATAAAAGAGGGGCGTTGCTAATCGATAGCGCCCTTTAGACAAAGACTGGACGCGATGATGACTGATGCACTGAACGTTTTGGGCACGCCCCTGAAGACTTGCTCGACCGATCCGATGACAGGCTGGTTTCGGGATGGGTGTTGCAACACCGATGGCCGCGACATGGGGTTGCACATTGTCTGCGCCGAGGTCACCGCCGATTTTCTTGATCACCAGCGCGAGGCCGGCAACGACCTGATGACGCCGCGCCCGGAATTCGGATTTCCGGGGCTTAAGCCCGGTGACCGCTGGTGTGTTTGCCTCGCCCGCTGGAAAGAAGCGCTGGACGCCGACAAGGCGCCGCCGATTGACCTTGAGGCAACCCACGAGGAAACGCTCGCGGCCATTCCGCTCGAAACGCTAAAGGCCCACGCGCTCTAAGGCCTGTGGACAATTATCGTAAAGCGATCATCGTCGCGGCGATGCTCCATG
>CAYSMJ010000138.1:0-6988 GCA_964432075.1 uncultured Caulobacterales bacterium
CACATCAACCGATCGGCCCTCGCGACGCATGGCGTCCGCGGTCAGATCGAGCGGGAACCCATAGGTATCGTAAAGTTTGAAAGCAGCCTCACCCGGGAGGGCCTGCCCCGGCGCCAGATCCGCCACCTCCTCTTCTAGCAAACTGAGGCCACGCCCTAAAAGGCCGGAAAATTTGCGCGCTTCCTGACCGAGCGTTTGGGCAATCAGGGTTTGGGCCCGGCGCAGCTCAGGGAAAGCCTCTCCCATCTCTTCGACCAGCGTCGGCGCAAGCTTTTCGAGGATCGGAACATCCGGGGCCAGACCATGTCCATACCGCATGGCGCGTCGCATGATCCGCCGCAAAACATATCCACGCCCCTCATTGGCCGGCAAGACACCATCGGCAATCAGGAAACAGGCCGATCTGAGGTGGTCAGCGATCACCCGGTGTGCGACCTGGCCGTCTCTGTCGGCTTCGCCCGAGACGGGTTGGCCGGTTATTTCCGCACTCTTTTCAATCAGGGATTGGAACAGATCGATATCATAATTGTCATGAACGCCCTGAAGCACAGCCGCAATTCGCTCCAGCCCCATACCAGTATCGATAGACGGCCTCGGAAGGTCGACCTGTCGGCCATCATCTAGTGTCTCATACTGCATGAAGACAAGATTCCAGATTTCTATAAACCGATCACCATCTTCATCAGGCGAACCGGGCGGGCCGCCCGGAATATCCGGACCATGATCAAAAAAGATTTCAGAACAAGGACCGCAGGGACCGATATCGCCCATCGACCAGAAATTATCATTTGTGTTTATCCGGATTATCCGTCGGTCATCAATACCGGCAATTTTCTTCCAAAGGTCAAAGGCATCATCGTCAGTGTGAAAGACCGTCACCAGCAATCGATCAGCGTCGAGGCCAAATTCATTGACAATAAGCGTCCAGGCCGCCTCAATCGCTTCCGCCTTGAAATAGTCACCGAACGAGAAGTTCCCCAGCATTTCAAAAAATGTGTGGTGGCGCGCGGTATAGCCGACATTCTCAAGATCATTGTGCTTGCCGCCCGCGCGAACGCATTTCTGGGATGACACCGCGCGTTTATAAGGCCGGGTTTCAAGGCCGGTGAAAACATTCTTGAAAGGCACCATGCCCGCAGCCACAAAGAGCAAGGTGGGATCATTTTGAGGCACAAGCGGCGCGGAGGGCACAACTTCATGCGGTGCCGTGTCGCGTCCCTCAAAATAGGACAGAAAGTGGCTACGGATCGATTTGAGCGAAGTCATGCCATCTCCTTGCGTCCGAACCGCACCCAGTCAAGTCGATATTGTCTTCAGAAAACGACTCGAGATTTGGTGTCTCCCTGATCGCTTGGTCAGCATGCAATCACCGGTAAGCCAGACTTTGGCTCCAGACCCGTTTATGCCTCGAGGGCATCGCCTTCAGCTTCTTCACCGGTAAGCATTTCTTCGGCCACGAGACCGGCATTCTCGCGAATTGCCCGTTCAATTTCATTGGCCATCTCCTGATTGTCACGGAGAAACCGTTTGGCATTCTCCCGGCCCTGACCAATCCGCGTGCTGTTATAGGAAAACCAGGAACCGGACTTCTCAACAACATTGGCTATCACACCAAGATCGACCAGTTCGCCTGTTTTCGAAATTCCTTCGCCATACATGATATCGAATTCGACCTGCTTAAATGGCGGCGCGACCTTGTTCTTGACCACCTTGACCCGTGTCTGATTGCCAACCACGTCTTCGCGGTTTTTGATCGAGCCAATCCGGCGGATATCTAGACGAACCGAGGCGTAAAATTTCAGGGCATTCCCGCCCGTTGTGGTCTCCGGCGACCCGAACATCACGCCGATTTTCATCCGAATCTGGTTGATAAAGACCACCAGACAATTGGATTTTGATATGGAGCCGGTGAGTTTGCGCAGCGCCTGGCTCATCAGCCGGGCCTGAAGCCCCGGCAGGCTGTCGCCCATCTCCCCTTCGAGCTCTGCACGCGGCGTCAGTGCGGCCACACTATCGATCACAAGAATTTCCACCGCGCCCGAACGCACCAGCGTATCCGCAATCTCCAGCGCCTGTTCGCCCGTATCCGGCTGAGAGATCAGAAGATCATCGAGATTGACCCCCAGTTTCTGGGCATAGATCGGGTCGAGCGCATGCTCGGCATCAATAAATGCCGCGATACCGCCTTTTTTCTGAACTTCAGCCGCACACTGGAGAGCAAGGGTTGTTTTGCCCGATGACTCGGGCCCGTAGATCTCAACAATTCGCCCCTTTGGCAAACCACCGATCCCAAGGGCAATATCAAGACCGAGAGAGCCCGTTGAATGGGCTTCAATATCAACAACATCGCGGTCACCCAGACGCATCAGCGATCCCTTGCCGAATGCCTTATCGATCTGGGAAATCGCCGCATCAAGCGCCTTGGTCTTGTCCATTGAGAATTCTTCTCCTACCACTCTTAAGCCCGCTTTAGCCATGTCCATATTCCTTTTTGAGGCGCTCATTCTGCGTGTCAATGACAAGTTTGTACTCCGAATGTTCCTGCCCCGCAATGGGCGCACCGTACAAAAATTCGCTTTTTGTTCTTTTTTTCGGCGTAGAATGGTTTATGGTTGCCTCGATTTCACCTGGTTGTCGTAATAACACCCTATTGAACCAGCAAATGGGGCGGCTATAGGGGCAACACAAATGCCGGGATATGATTGGAGTTATGCGCCGTGAAACGTTTATTTGGTTTCCTATTCATACTCGTATTGCTTGTTGTCGGAGCGGTTATTGCTGCGCCACTCCTGATTTCAGCAGATCGTTTCAAACCTCAGATTGAGGCCCGTCTCAGCGAACAGCTGGGTCGAAAGGTTTCAATCGGCGATGATCTGAAGGTTCAACTGTTCCCGCGACCGGCTTTTTCTGTCGATAATCTGGTTGTCAGTAATCCGGAGGGGTTCTCGGATCGTCCCTTTCTCGTTGTGCAAAGCGCCGATATCGGGGTGGAACTTTTTCCCCTGTTTTCGCGGCAGGTCGATGTCACCCGGTTTGTTCTTACCCAACCTGAAATCCGCCTTGAAAAATTGGGAAACGGCGCCGAAAACTGGGCATTCGACGGGGAAGGCGCCGCTGATGCCAATGGCGGCGACAAAACGCCCGACGACAGGACCCAGGTCAACGAGCTTGCTTTTGGCGATGTTCGGATCGTTGACGGACAACTCGCCTATACAGACCAGCAAAGTGGTCAGCGCTATACGCTGTCCGATATCAATGTGAATGCTGATCTCGACGGGCTGGCAAGCCCGTTCCGGCTGAAGGGCGCCCTTATTTATAAAGCCACGCCGGTGACTCTTGATCTTGTGATGACGACGCTTGGCACCTTCCTCAATGGCGAGCCGGCGGACTTGAAACTTGACCTTGGTGCCGGTCCCTCGACCATTGGGGGTGACCTTAAACTCTCCCGGCAAAATGACACGATCCGGTTTGCCGGCCCAATTTCGGTCAACCTGCCCGACTTGCCTGGATTTATCGCGCTGGTTAGCGAACCGCTCCCTGAAACACCCGGGTTTGACCGGCTTCAGCTTTCCGGGCGCATCGACGGCAGCCCGGATGATTTTGGTTTGTCTGGCGCGGATGTGCAATTCGATTCGATCACGTCAACGGGCGAGCTGCGGGTCGCATCGAGGGGGCCGCGACCCAAAATAACCGGTGAATTATCGACTGGCCGACTTGATCTGCGCCCCTATCTGCCGGCGCCCGTCACTGATCAGGAGGGGTTTCCCGAATGGTCAGAAGCACCGTTTGATTTTTCCGGGTTGAGGGCGGTCGATGCAGACCTCGCGATTGTAGCGCAAGAGATATATGTCAATCAAATTCGAACCGGGCAAAGCCGGCTTGACATTGAGATCGACAATGGGCGTTTGACCGCCGATCTCCCGCAATTTGCCATGTATGAGGGGAGCGGGTCCGGCCGGCTTGTCGTCAACGCCCGCGGGTCAGCGCCAACGCTTGCCGGCAATTTCAAATTCGACCAGCTGGCAGCCGAACCCTTTGCCATTGACGTCCTGAATATCAACCGGATCCTTGGTATTGGCGGTTTCGCCTTCGATTTTTCCCTGACTGGGAAAAGCCAGGCGGAATGGATGCGCACGCTTGATGGGACAGGCAGCTTTGATATTATCGATGGGAGTCTGAGGGGCGCAAATCTCGGTAAACTGGCCCGAATCGCCTATGGCTTTTCCGAAGGGTTGAATGTGACCGGAGCATCCAATGCCATTTCTGTCGCTCTCGGCCCCGAACAGGTTACGGATTTTTCAAGCCTGCTTTCGAAGTTTGCCATGGAAAATGGCATTGTCACAGCACAAACGATTGATCTGAAAGCCCCGTTCTTAACCATTGAAGGGGGCGGCACTGTCGACCTGCCGCGGCAAAGCCAGGCCATAAGGCTGACCCTGCAGGCCCGTCGCGACACGTCAGGTGACTCGCCCTTTGGCCCGGCCCTGCCGCTTGCCATTGGCGGCACATTCAATAACCCGACCATCGACTATGGCGCCCTTATCAGTGGCTTGCTGCAGGGGGCTGCCGGCGATCAGTTGCGTGGCGTCCTCGAAGACGCGCTGGGCGATGACATCAAGAACAGTCCGGCCGGGGGCCTGCTTGACAGCGTCCTCGACGAAGCGATTGGTCGCAAACCTGCCGCTCCGAAGTCTCAGGGCGAAAAATCCAAATCGCCCGTCTCGTCTGACGCCGCGAAGCCAGACCTCGAGGATGTCCTGGAAGAAACAGCGAAAGAAGCGCTCGGCGGTCTGTTTCAATCCCGGACAAAGACGTCCGAGCCTGCATCCGAACCCGCGGAGGAAACAGAGCCACCGCGTTAACGGCTGGTGTGGGCAGGCTCACTTGGCACTTAGTAACTGATACCAGACGGCTTGGATCGGAACTGATCTTTGCGCCGCAAGCAAGCACGACGGCGCTTACGCGCCGCAGGCGCAGAGATGAGGCATCATCTGCGCAAACTGGCATAAGGCTACCGGAGAACGCCGTCACCGCCGGTCAGGTCATAGCCCGAACTTTGCGGTGCCCGACGCTTGTGGTGACAACAACGCCGATGCGAACGCTTACCGCGCGTTGGGACACTGACGAATGCGAGACTGCGTTACCTCTTTGTTGAAGCAAAACGCAGTCCAGATTTTTCAGGGGTCGCGCGTTCCAATCCAAGTCGATGGATGGGAACCATCGACGATCACACTTTTTGTGAACGTGCTCTACCATAGGACCGACAGCCAGAAGCGATTTTCCCCCAACGTCTTTTTGAAGCAGGAAAGGCCTGTTTTTGACGGTCTGGATCAAGTCAGTCCGACATTTGAGGTCAAACAAAAACCCCGCCAAAATAGGCGGGGTTTTTTTTACAGTCTATCGTGCCGACGAGCGAGACCCGCATTGGCAAGACAGGATTATACGCCAGCACCGGCATAGACCGCGAGCAGGATGAGGGCGACGATATTGGTGATCTTGATCATCGGGTTCACCGCAGGGCCGGCTGTGTCCTTGTACGGATCGCCGACCGTATCGCCGGTAACCGCCGCCTTGTGGGCCTCAGACCCCTTGCCGCCATGATTGCCGTCCTCAATGTATTTTTTGGCGTTGTCCCAAGCACCACCACCTGCGGTCATGGAGATCGCTACAAAAAGCCCGGTGATGATCACCCCGATAAGCATGGCGCCAAGAGCCGATAACGCTGCCGATTTTCCGGCAATCGCCATCATGCCATAGAACAGAACGATTGGAGAGAAGATCGGAAGAAGGGATGGCACGATCATCTCCTTGATCGCAGCTCCCGTCAGCATATTGACCGCCTGAGCGTAATCGGGCCGCGAGGTGCTGGCCATGATCCCCGGGTCTGCCTTGAACTGGCGCCGGACTTCCTCGACGATTGCACTGGCCGCGCGGCCAACCGCCTGCATCGCGATCCCGCCAAACAGGAAGGGCAGAAGACCGCCCACGAACAATCCACAAATCACGTAAGGATTGGACAGAGAGAAATCGACCGTCACGTCCGCAAACCAGGGATAGGCCGCCGGGTCTTCCGAGAAGTGTTTGATATCCTCAGTATAAGCCGCAAAAAGAACAAGAGCGCCCAGACCGGCCGAGCCGATGGCATAACCTTTTGTAACGGCCTTTGTGGTGTTGCCCACCGCGTCGAGCGCATCGGTCGTGTCACGGACCGATCCTTCAAGCTCGGACATTTCGGCGATACCGCCCGCATTATCCGTAACGGGACCAAACGCATCAAGGGCAACGATCATCCCGGCAAGCGCCAGCATGGTGGTCACAGCCGTCGCGATACCATAAAGCCCGCCAAGACTGTAGGTTGTAATAATACCAACAACGATCACCAGTGCTGGCGCGGCCGTCGCCTCGAGTGAAACCGCAAGACCCTGAATGACATTTGTTCCGTGACCAGATTCAGATGCTGCCGCCACCGATTTTACAGGTCGGTAGCCGGTACCCGTATAATATTCGGTAATCACCACGATCAGACCCGTGATCACCAAACCGACAATCCCGCAGAAAAACAGAGCCAACCCGGAAAGATCGGTTCCCGCGATCGCCTCGTTATTCAGGCCGAACATCATCTGGACAATGATCGCAAGACCAACCAGCGACAGAACGCCGGTTGCAATCAGCCCTTTGTACAGGGCGCCCATAATATTCGTGGAGCCACTGCCCAGCCGCACGGCAAACGTCCCGGCGATTGAAGTCACGATGCAGACCGCACCAATGGCAAGCGGGAAAAACATCAACTGGCCTGCCACCGCCGGATACAGAATGGAGCCGAGCACCATGGTTGCGGCAAGGGTTACCACATAGGTCTCGAACAGGTCCGCAGCCATGCCGGCGCAATCGCCGACATTATCGCCCACATTATCCGCGATCGTGGCGGGATTACGGGGATCGTCTTCCGGGATGCCCGCTTCGACCTTGCCGACCAGGTCACCGCCGA
>CAYSMJ010000139.1:0-6321 GCA_964432075.1 uncultured Caulobacterales bacterium
AATATGGCAATGAGATTGTGCCGCTGGATCAGCCGATCCGCGCCGACCTTCTCGGGAATATGTGGGCCCAGAGCTGGGCGGCCTTGTCCGAGACCGTTGCTGTCGGCGGCGATGGCGAAACAGTCGATACGGACCAGTTGCTCGCCGACGCCGGATACTCGCCTGAAAAGATGGTCGAGACCGGCGAAGCGTTCTTTGTCTCCATGGGTCTTGATCCCCTCCCGGACACTTTCTGGGAGCGTTCGCAGATCGTCAAGCCGGAAGGGCGCGAAGTGGTCTGCCATGCCTCGGCCTGGGACCTTGATGCCAGGGACGATATCCGCATCAAGATGTGTACCAAAGTCAATGGCGAGGATTTCCAGACCGTCCATCATGAGCTTGGTCACAATTATTATCAAAGGGCGTACAAGGATCAGTCCTATCTCTATCGCGACGGCGCGCATGACGGTTTTCACGAAGCCATCGGCGATATGATCGGCCTGTCAATCACGCCGGAATATCTCCAGCAGATTGACCTGCTTGAAAGCGTCCCGGACGCTTCTGGTGATCTTGGCCTGTTGATGGACCAGGCACTTGCCAAGATTGCCTTCCTGCCATTCGGTCTGCTTGTCGACAAATGGCGCTGGCAGGTGTTCTCCGGGGACCTGACGCCCGAAACTTATAATGAAGGCTGGTGGGACCTGCGCAGACAATATCAGGGTATCATGCCGCCCAATGACCGGCCATCTGATGCGTTTGATCCGGGGTCGAAATATCATATTCCGAATAACACGCCCTATATGCGCTATTTCCTCGCGCATATTCTGCAGTTCCAGTTCTACAAGGCTGCCTGTGATCAGATTGGCTGGGAAGGTCCGCTCCATCGCTGTTCCTTCTACGGATCGCAGGAGGTTGGCGACCGGTTCAATGCAATGATGGAAATGGGCGCGTCGCGGCCTTGGCCGGAGGCGCTGAATGCATTTGCCGGTGTGCGCGACATGGATGGAAGCGCTGTGGTTGAGTATTTTGCGCCTTTGATGACCTATCTGCAGGAGCAAAATGCAAACCGTCAGTGCGGGTGGGAGTAGTCGCGTCACTTTCTCCGCACAAGCCAGAGTGGCGGCCAATCCGAGCAGGCACCAATCATCCGCATTTGGGAGACCGGTAAAAATGCCAATCAATCGACGCGATGGTTTTTCATTTCTGGCCGGGGCGGGGGTACTCGCTGCGCATCCGGGGGTTGCGGCTGCCAACAATGCCGCTGCCTTACCGGAGCGGTTACGCCGGCTCTATGACCGCGCCATGGTTATTGATGCGCTGTCTTTTGCCCGGGAATGGGATGACGCCGAATATGCGGCTGTCCGAAAATCCGGCTACACCGGTATTATCACAAGCCTTGGCCGCCGAAACCTGCAGACCGCGATCGATGAGCTTGTTTCCTGGCGCGCCCGGATTGCGGCACAGCCGGACCGATACAGGCTGGCCTTGACAGCCGCCGACTTCGAGACGGCCAAGAAATCAGGCCGCTTCGCCGTAATGATGAACTTCCAGAATGCGACCATGCTTGAGGGCGATGCCGATAATGTTGAAGCCTTGCATGCCCTTGGCATGAGGTGCTTTCAGCTTACCTATAATACCCGGAACCGCCTTGGCGATGGGTGTACGGAGCGCACCAATGCCGGGCTGTCTGATTTTGGCATTGAAGTTGTCGAGCGAATGAATGAGGTGGGCGTCCTCGTTGACCTCTCCCATTGCGGCAACCAGACAACGCTTGATGGGATTGCGATTTCAAACAAGCCGGTGGCCATGACCCACACCATGGCTGAAGCCCTGCGGCCGGGCCATCCGCGCGCCAAGACAGATGATCAGCTCCGGGCCCTTGCGGATAAGGGTGGGGTCGTGGGGATCGCTGCCCTTGGTTATTTTATCGGCAAAAACCCGGGTACCGAGACGACTATCGAGACCTATGCCGATCATATCGAACATGCCGTGAACAGTGTCGGCCATGACCATATTGCCGTATCGACCGACTTTCCGGTTCGCGGGATTGCAAGCTGGGCCACCCGGAAAAACTGGTATGAACCCCGGCTCAAGAGCTTCAAACCCAGCTATGATGTTCAGTGGCCGCCTTATATTCCCGAACTGGATACGCCGGACCGTTTCCGAAATCTGCTCATTGTTCTTGATCGTCGCGGCTGGAAGGAAGGAGCGCTTGAAAAACTTCTCGGCGCAAACTGGTTACGACTGTTCCGCGATGTCTTTGGCGGTTGAGGCTGAAAATAGCAACGCGCTGCGCTGCGCTAAAGGCTAGGTCTCGGGCCGGGTCGTGATCGTCTAGGCTCGCGAAAACAATCGGGAAGGAGCACGGCTGATGGCCTATCAGAACCAGACCTGGATTTTAAAAAAGCGGCCTGTGGGTTTGCTCACGGCTGACGATCTTGAATTGCGCGGAAGCGCGATCGGACCGCTTGGGGCCGGGCAATGTGTGGTCAAGGTCAAATATCTCGCCATGGACCCCGCGACCCGTGGCTGGATGTCTGAAGGCGGCGGTTATGTCGATCCTTTGCCTCTTGACGGCCCGGTAATGGGGGTCACTGTCAGTGAAGTGGTGGAAAGCCGGATTGACGGGATTGAGCCTGGCTTGATCGTCGCTGGCGTTGCACCCTGGGCTAAATACAATATTCTTGATCAGGACGGAATTTCCGCGACGCGCACGGGCGAGCTTGGCAAGCTGTCGCCGATGGATACGTCAACGGGCCACGACCTTCCCATCTATCTTCATGCCATGGGCACAAGCGGCGGCACAGCCTATTATGGCCTGTTTGATATTGCCGGCATGAAAGAAGGAGATAACGTGCTTGTAAGCGCGGCGGGCGGCAGTGTCGGCTCGCTTGTTTGCCAGATGGCCCGGCTCAAAGGCGCTGCGAAAGTTGTCGGTATTGCTGGCGGCGCGGACAAATGTCATGAAGTTATAAACCGATACGGTTGCGACGACTGTATCGATTATAAAAATGCCGATGACATGGGTGCGGCCATTGCGGCAGCGTTTCCGGACGGGCTTGATGTCTATTTCGATAATGTCGGCGGGGAGATCCTTGAGGCGTCAATCGATAATCTCGCCCATGGCGCGCGTATTGCGGTCTGCGGCATGATTTCACAATATAATGCAACGGGCGAGCTGCATGGCATCCGCAATCTGTGGAACCTGCTCGTCAAGGAAGCGCGGATTGAAGGCTTTCTGGTCAGCTCCTGGTTCGGGACACCGGAGAGTGAAGCGGCCTATGGTGAGATCGATGGCTGGCTAAAATCCGGCAAAATGGACGCCCGGCTCGATATTCGCGATCTGTTTACGGATATTTCGACAGCGTTCAATCTCCTGTTTACTGGCGGCAATCATGGCCGTCTGATTGTGCGTGTCCCCGAATAGAATGAGAAAGGGCAGGCTTGCCAGCGTGGTCGCCTGCCCCACCAATGCAGCAAGCCCAGTGTCACGGAATGAGTGTAAGATAATCCTTGTACCGCTTGCCACCCCATTTTCAGGGTTTTGCAGCCAGGGCCCGCTTTAACTGCTTGGCAAAATCAAGCCGCTCTTTCGGCGACAGGAAAGCGCCGAGGATAAGGGTTTTCCCTTTGGAATGCACCTGCAACTGACTTTCATGGCTTATCGGGTCATCAATTTCCACGCGGGTCCAGGTGGGTTGAAGGGTCCAGCGCATTTCGTGGCCGGAGGGCATCACGCGGCTGACAAGCATTTCTTCAGGCGTCACGCGAATGCGCTCATGCAGACGGCCCTGACGATAGCTGAGCTTAAAGGCAAGCCACACCATAAAGATGTCGAGGCCCCCAAAAGCCAGCACCGGCCAGGCGCCCCTGAGCGTAAAAAATAGCCCGAGCGCCAGATTGACACCGATGACAATGGCCATCACAGCGATAAATCCGGCGTTTGGCAACGAGCGATTTGGATATAAAATCGCCTCGAACACGCCGGTCCCGGGCTGAACTGCATCGGGTGTGGGCAGTTCGAAGGACCGGCCCGTGAGTTCGGGTGTCATGGTTTCCAGGGGCGTGGCCGCGATTTTCAGGGGGCTTGTTGTCATTTCGGCATCATAGCAAGTGTTTGCCAACCTGTTACGGTGACATTGCGTCACCGGTTTTTCAGGGCCAACGGGGTACCGGGGCAGGGCTTGTTCTGAAGCGTTGCAGGCGCTACGCCGACGCCCTCAGTGAGACCGCATTGATGACATCGACCAATCTGAGCGAAACGGATGCCGACCGGCCCTTGAGCCATGCTCTGACCTTCATTCTGTTGACGGTTTTCGTCAACATGGTCGGGCTTGGGCTTGTGATACCCGTGATTCCCGATCTTGTGATGGCTGTGAGCGGGGTCGGCCTCAGCGATGCGGCTGTGGTTGCGGGCTATCTCCTGTTTGTTTACGCCGGCGCGCAGTTCCTGTTCGCGCCGCTGATGGGCAATCTCAGTGATCGCTTTGGCCGCCGACCGATCCTGCTGTTGAGTATGGCGGGGCTTGCTGTTGATTATGCTATCATGGCGCTTGCGCCAACGCTGACCATCCTGCTGGTGGGGCGGCTTTTTTCCGGGCTGCTGGGTGCAACACTGCCTGCCGCCAACGCTGCCATTGCCGATTTTTCAGAGGGTCAGACGCGCGCGCGCAATTTCGGGCTGGTCGGCGCGGCCGGGGCGACAGGGCTTGTCATGGGCCCGGCGCTCGGGGGCCTGTTGGGGGAAATCGATATCCGGCTGCCGTTCTGGGCGGCTTTTGCCGTTTGCCTCGTGGCCCTTTTATATGGAAGTTTTTCCCTGCCGGAGACCCTCAGTCGCGCCCATGTTCGTGCATTTGACTGGCGCCGGGCAAACCCCGTGGCAGGACTTGTCCGGGTCGCTCGCTCGCGTACGGCCCTCATGGCTCTTGGCGCGCTGTTTGTGTTTCAGCTGGCCGCCCAATGCATGCCCGCAACCTGGCCCTTTTTCTCAATCGAACGGTTCGGATGGTCACAAGGCCAGATCGGGTGGTCGATTGTGGTTTATGCGTTGGCGCTTGTCGTGGTTCAGGGCGTTCTGACCGGTCCTGTCACCAAACGCATTGGTGCCGGGCGGGCGGGTCTTTTTTCGCTTGCGATTATGGGACTGGCCTTTGGCGGGCTTGCTTTTCTGGCCGATGCGCAAACCGTTTATGGCTGGCTTGTTTTTGGCGCGCTGCATGGCTTTGCGTTCCCGGCGATGCAGTCAATTATGACCCGTCAACTGGGCGAACGGGTGCAAGGCGAACTGCAGGGCGCCATCGCCTCGACCCTCAGCCTGACCGCGATCCTCGGTCCGCTGATGATGACACAGGCCTATGCGCATTTTTCTGACGAAACCGGCCTTTACTTTCCTGGTGCGGCGTTTGTTCTGGGGGCCGGGCTTGTCCTGTGCAGTATGGGGCTTTTGACGGTCGCAATGGTTTCCGAGAATATAGGTCTGCCATCAGGGAGCGCCGCTTCGGCGTCGGCGGCCGAGTAGCCCGATGAAAAACCCGGCACCGCGTAAATCCGGAATGAACGCTGGCAAGAAGACTGTCAGGAAAAAGGCCGCAAAAAAAGCAAAACGGGTACGAACCATGACCCGCGCCAATGCGGCTGAGTTTTACCGACGTCTTTCCGCGGGCTTGCCAGCCCCGAAAACAGAACTCCGCTATACTGATCCGTATACTTTGCTTGTCGCTGTAGTTTTGTCGGCCCAGGCGACCGATGTCGGTGTCAACAAGGCAACAGCAAAACTGTTTCCAGTTGCAAATACACCGGCACAGATGGTGGCGCTTGGTGAAGAAAAACTCGGAAATTATATCCGCACGATCGGTCTTTGGCGCAACAAGGCAAAAAACGTCATTGCCCTGAGCGAAATTCTTATTCGGGATTTTGAGGGCAAGGTGCCAAGTGATCGCGATGTCCTTGAGACCCTGCCAGGCGTCGGGCGCAAAACAGCCAATGTTGTCTGCAATGTCGTGTTTGGCCAGCCGACTATTGCCGTCGATACCCATATATTCCGGGTTGGAAATCGCACCCGGCTGGCGCCCGGTGATACGCCCCTTGCTGTTGAGCAAAGGCTTGAAAAGGCGACGCCATCGGAATATTTGCAGCATGCGCATCATTGGCTGATCCTGCATGGGCGATATGTCTGTAAGGCACGCACGCCGGAATGCTGGCATTGCCCGGTGGCGGATCTGTGTCTTTTCAAGCCAAAGACGCTGGCGCCAGATGACCGTCCGGCCAAGCCCCGACGCAAGACGGTGAAAAGGAAAGCAACCTCTAAGCCCATTCTTTAAATTTAGCGAGAAATTCTTC
>CAYSMJ010000139.1:6331-6988 GCA_964432075.1 uncultured Caulobacterales bacterium
TGAAAAGGAAAGCAACGAAAAGGAAAGCAACGAAAAGGAAAGCAACGTCATGACCGTGAATGATGGCGATGATCGGCTGATTGTGGCGCTGGATGTTCCTGCCCTTGCGCTAGCTGACACGCTTGTGGACAGGCTGTGCAGCGAGGTCACTTTTTTCAAAATCGGCTACCAGCTTGTGCCATTGGGCGGCATCGACCTGGCGCAGCGGCTGGTTGCGTCTGGCCGCCGGGTTTTCCTTGATCTGAAATTTCACGATATCGGCAACACGGTCGAAAAGGGTACTGCGAGCGTCGCCCGTCTTGGGGTCGATTTCCTGACGGTTCATGCCGAGGAAGATGTGGTCAAGGGCGCTGTCGCCGGTCGCGCGGAGAGCGCGCTCAGGATTTTGGCTGTCACTGTGCTGACAAGCCAGTCGCCCGAAAGTCTTGCAAAGGCCGGGATTGACATTCCGCTCCCCGATCTTGTGTTGCGGCGCACTGAAATGGCGCTTGAGAACGGGGCGGACGGCGTCATCGCGTCGGCGCAGGAAGTGCCAGTTCTGCGCCGGAATTTTGGCGATGATTTCCTGATTGTCACCCCCGGAATTCGCCCGGCCGCGGCCGCGCTTGACGATCAGAAAAGGGTGGCAACCCCACGTGATGCCCTTGCAGCGGGATC
>CAYSMJ010000140.1:0-6852 GCA_964432075.1 uncultured Caulobacterales bacterium
AAGTCGTCATTCCGGCAAAGTGCAACCGGCTCTTCCCCATTCCCCATGACGAAGACATGTATAAATGGCGCCATCTCGTTGAAAACTACTTCTGTAAAATCAAAGAGTTCAGAGGCGTCAACACGCGATACGACAAGACCGATGAAAGCTATCGCGCAACATGGAGCATCGCCGCGACAATTATCGCTTTACGATAATTGCCCACAGGCCTTAGAAGCAAAAAGGATCAGTCGTGAAAGGGCACAAGACCGATCGGCGATTTGTCTCGTGCCATCAAGTCTGGACTGCGTACCCATTTTGTTGAATCAAAAACGCAGTCTGGAGTCTTGAGGTGTCGCGCGTTCGAACCCAAGTCGATGGGAGGGAACCATCGACGATCACACCTTTTTGAACGCGCTCAAAATGGAAGAAACAAGTTATGCAAAAATGTGTTTTCAGTATCGCGATGCTTGCCCTGTTCGGCACCGGGATTGCGTTCGCTCAGCATGATGGTGCTGCACCCTATGCCGGTTCGCAGAAGCGCGAGATTGCCTCGCTGTCAGAGCAGGATCTCATGGCCCTTCGCGAAGGCAAAGGATGGGGTCTTGCGCTTCCGGCAGAAGTCAACGGAGCGCCCGGGCCCTCGCATTTGCTCGAGCTATCCGAAGAATTGGACCTGACGACCGCGCAGGTCAGCGCGATTACCACGATCTACGATGAGATGACAGCAGCGGCGATCAGCGCAGGCGAAGCTTTTATCACTGCAGAAAAGGCACTGAACGATGCGTTCAAGCGCGGCGGTCTAGAGGAAGTCGAATTAGCAAAACTCGCAGGTGAAGCAGGTGATGCGCGCACAAAGCTCAGGCTGATACATCTTGCGGCGCATCTCAAAACGCTTCCCGTGCTGACCGATGAGCAGATAGCGGGTTATTCGCGCCTGCGCGGTTATGGTGATCAGAAAGGCAAGCCGTGCGCTTCAGTTCCGGAAGGTCACGACCCAGTGATGTGGCGCAAGCACAATGGTTGCCTGTAATAGCAGAAATTTGGGTGGAAAAAGGAAACAATAGCGAAGAGTTCGCATTCGTTATTGCACGGGGCCATTACCGGCTTGAATCATCGAAAGCGCCGGATACAGGCTTTTGAGCGTCACATGGGCGTCGGCGGTTGTGAAATGCCAGACGGCTTTGGCGTTGTTCTTGTTGCGGTGTGAGCGCCCCGCGGCGGGCTCATTCTTCAGCGTACGTTCTTCCGCGATGCGCCGGTTGAGCCATTGGGTTGAGAGTACGGCGCAATCGTGCAGGGTGTTTGCGGTGTCGATGGCGGTGCGGCGTGCCGTGACCTTGACCTGACGCCAGCCTTCGAGTGGCGCGAACAGCATGAAGAGATTGGCCGTGCCGCCTTGGAGGCAGCCTTGCGGGGGGGGCCTGCGCCTTGTTCATTTCCATCGCCGTGGCGCGCGCCTCTCCATCAAGCGCAAGCATTTCGGCAGACAAAAGGGTTCAGCCTCCGTCGTTTCAGACCACGGTCAAAACCTTCTGGATTTTCGCGGATATCATCCAGATCAGACATGCCGCGGGCGATAAGCCGATCACACTCCGCCGTCTATGGCGCCGGGGCCGGCACTTTGAACCGGCACCTGGCACGACACGCTGAACACGCTCGCCGCCGCCCCTGGTTCCTGCAAGAAATCCCTGATCGAGCTGACGCGCGGCCGGGACAGCCCGGCCCGGTGCGTCACGCAACGGGCCGGGCTTCAAGGATCATATTAAAGGGGCCTTCCGTTGCGCGGCGAACACTGCCGAAGCCGCCGGCGAGGATCACCTCCCGGAGTTTTTCCTCACCGGCCTGGGCGCCGAGGCCTTCCGCCACTTCCTGATCAAGCGACGTCGGCACACAGACCATCGTCGAAGCATTGTAATAAATCCGGCCAATCGGGTTCATATTGTCCGCAGCTTTGTTCCCGGCGATTGGCTCACAGATCATCCAGGTGCCGTCATTTTTCAGGATCTTGCGGACATGGGCGGCACAACCACGCGGATCGCCCATATCGTGCAGACAGTCAAAGGCCGTCACAAAATCAAAGCCATCCTCGGCAATCTCCTTCGCCTGGGCGACCTCGAAGCGGACATTGCCATGCCCATGGTCTGCCGCGTGTCTGCGGGCATCCTCGATGGAGGCTTCGTGGAAATCATAACCGATAAAGGTCGATTTCGGATAGGCCTCAGCCATCAGCAGGGTGGAAAACCCGACCCCGCAGCCAATGTCTGCGACCTTTGCCCCGGCCTCAAGCTTTTCCGTGACGCCATCAAGTGTCGGCAGCCAGTTCTGGAGGATATTGTTGACATAGCCCGGCCGGAAAAACGCGCCGACGGCACAGAAAAGACAGCCCGCCGTGTCACCCCAACGCACGCCGCCGCCAGTGCGGAAGGCTTCCTCGACCTTGTCCTGCCCCTCGATCATGGCCGTGACCAGGTCAAAGGCGGCCGCAAGATAAACCGGGCTATCCTTGACACAGAACACCATTGCCTGCTCCGGCGACATTGAAAACTGCTCTGTATCGGGATGGTAATCGATATAGCCATTGGCCGACTGGGCGAGCGCCCATTCACGTACATAGCGCTCGGCAAGGTTTGTGCGAGTGGCAAGCTCGGCCGCTGTCGCCGCGCCCTCAGTGTGCAGCGCATCAAACAGGCCGAGTTTCACCCCCAGCCGGACCGTGGGCACGCTCTGGGCGGCCCCGATATCACCCAGCATCTTGCCGATAAACTCATTAAGCTTGTCTTCGTTCACATCCATGGTTGTCTCCCGGTTTTGTGGATGAAAGGAGCGCCTACTGATTGGCTGTAAGCGGATCAATGATTTTTATAATTTTAGTAATTTCCGTTATTTTTCAGACAGGAAAACCGCTCAGTCCGGCATGTTCGCGGATCGCCTCTTCGTTCTCGGCGAGACAAACAGAAAAACGCCTTATCGCCGGAAATATCGGTTTGGTTCCATGGCAGCCGTTTTTTGAGCCGCTCGATGGCGTGGTTCGATGGCTGCGCTGCCCCGCATCGGTCGATAATCGACATGCCGCCGATACCGGGTCTGTCGCGTTCGATCCGATAACGCTGCCACATGGCGCTTACTCCCGCTCTCCCGAATTCTAAAGCTGCTTGTGCATTCTATGATGGCACAAACGCCTCTGGGTCCCCGTTCTAGCCTTTTGCGATCAACAGGCTACAGGTGCAGCATGCGCGAAATCTTGCGCAAAGCCAAGCGAAAGCTGCTTTTCATTGATAAAGAAATTCTTTTCGAAGACATAGGAGCAATGTCTCCCATCTCAGGGCGTTTCAGGCTGTCACGCTTGCAGTGCGTGCGGGTTCAATGAAACCCGCCGCCGGGTAGTTGGCATTCGGTATGTGAGCACCGCAAGCGCAGAAAGAAGCGCAGAAGAAGGCGTTTGTAGACGGCGAAAATAGATTTTTCGGTTGGACTCCTAGCGAAGCCGCGTGACCTCCCCGGGCCGCGAAACCGGGGCCTCGTGGTGCTGATCTGAAGTTTCGCACCCCGATGCATTTTTCTGATGGATCAACTTATCCAACAATTTGAGTGAGATAGCGGTCGTTAAACGTTGAACGGTACGAACTCAAATGTCTGGGTCGATCCACTAGCTGTTGAGGCACCACTCGTGTAGTCCTGCTGACAAATTATCATTGCGGTCATGATCGCCGATCAAATCGGGCTCTCTCTCTTGATGAGCAATCGGTTTGCGCAGCCCCGATGCACGGACAGGGCGCTTGATACCGCAGATGTTCGCGAGACAGACAATAGCGCCATCGGCACTCTGCGCATAGACTTTATTCAGCCTTCAGCTAACCTCATCATCAAAGATTCCGGTGTTTTCTGGCCGGCAGAGAGCGAAGAGGGCTATGATCTGCTTGGCCCCGGCTACCCACCGGTCAGTTCAGACCATGGGCTGGTCTGGGTCGATGTGGTTGTTCAATATTCAATACAGGAAAAGCATTGGTGTACGGAATGAAAAACCTGATGAGCGTGATGTGCGTGGCAGTTCTGGGGCTGGCGGCCTGTTCCCCTGCCCCTGAAACAGCGCCCCCGTCAAGCGCGAACGATAAAACGAAAACGGCAGGAAAAGCTGATGGAGTGAAATCGCTGGATTTGCCTGAAGCTGTCAGTGTCGAAGAGCGATTCGCCACACTGGCGCTGCAATGCGTGCGGCGCGAATATCCCAACAAAATAAGTCATGTGCTGACGTCGGACGGCGATGTTGCCGCGCCGCGTGAACTATACCCGGCCTTTTATGGCTGCTTTGACTGGCATTCCGCGGTCCACGGCCACTGGCTGCTGGTGCGCCTCGCCTCGCTTAACCCGGATAACGCCTTTCGTGCGCCTATTTTGGAGGCGTTGCTGACAAATATCACTGCTGAAAATATTGCCGGGGAAGTTGCCTATTATACCGGCGAGGACCGGGCGAGTTTTGAGCGGCCCTACGGTATCGCATGGTATCTGCAACTGGTGGCAGAACTGGAAGAGACAACCGATCCTGATCTCAAAGCCCTGCGCGATATTTTACAGCCGCTGGAAGCGGAGATTGTAACGAAGGTCAAAGCCTGGTTGCCAAAACTGGCCTACCCAATCCGGTTGGGGACGCATAACCAGTCCGCTTTCGCCTTCGCCCTGTTGCTGGATTATGCGCGCACCGTTGGTGACACTGAACTGGGGCAGATGCTGGTCGAGAAGTCCCGCAGGTTTCATCTGGAAGATGTCAATTGCCCGATTGCTTATGAGCCTTCCGGCGAGGATTTTCTTTCGCCTTGCCTGATGGAGGCAGACCTGATGCGCCGTGTGCTGAGCGAACAGGAGTTTGCCAGTTGGCTGGGCGTCTTCTTGCCGGATATTCCGGTGATCGGCGGCGATGACTGGCTGGAGCCGGGTGTTGTACTGGATGCGTCAGACGGCAAGCTGGTGCATCTGGACGGGGTCAACCTTTCGCGCGCCTGGGCGCTGGAGGGCATTGCCCATGGCCTGCCTGACACTGACCCGCGCATCCCGGCGCTGCTGGCTTCAGCTGAACTGCACAAGAAAACCGGCATTGCCGCTGTCAGTGACGAGCATTATTCCGGTTCTCACTGGCTCGCGAGTTTCGCCACCTATCTGGTGACACAGCGCGGCATCACCGGCAGGGGAGAGTAATACCGAGCGGCGCGGATGGGTTCTGATCCCCGGCGCTTGGTGTTAATAACCGCTGGCCTGTCCGTCTTTGCGCATTTCGGTCGCGCCGGTGTAAACCCCGGTAGCCGGATCGCGGGCGATCGCCTGGTAGCCACCGAACATGATGCCATCGGCCACCACTTCGACGGCGTGGCCCATGGCGCGCAGACGCGCCACGCTGGCTGCCGGAATACCCGGCTCGACAAACAGCGTGCCGAGTGGATCAGCCGAAGGCCCACTCAGCCCCTCGGTGGGTTGGCGCCCGCCATCATGATTGAGGCGCGCAGCATCGCCTGCTTCCTGCAGGTTCATGCCATAATCCACCAAATTGATCAGCACCTGCACGTGGCCCTGCGGCTGCATTCCGCCGCCCATCAGGCCTAGCGTCATCCACGGCTTGCCATCGCGCTTCACAAAGGCCGGGATGATGGTGTGAAACGGCCGCTTGCCCGGCGCATAGGCATTGGGATGGGCGGGATCGAGACTGAACAGCTCGCCGCGATCCTGAAACATGAAGCCAAGCCCATCGGCCACCAGCCCGCCGCCCATGCCGCGATAATTGGACTGGATCAGGCTTACCATCATGCCATCTTTGTCGGCCACGGTCAGATAGGTCGTATCGCCTGCCCCTTCGAGCTTGGGTTCGCCGGGCCCAAATTCAGGGGTGGCCCGCGCCGGATCAATTCTGGCAAAGCGCGCTGCACCATAGGCTTCACTTAGCAATTCAGACGGAAACGCCGCAGCGTCGGGATCAGCATAGAACCGGGCCACATCTGCAAAGGCCAACCGCTTGGCCTCGGTAATGTAATGAATCACTTCGGGGCTACCGCGCTCCCACTGTCCCAGATCGACATGCTTCAGGATATTGACCATCTGCAGCGCGGCAAAGCCCTGACTGTTGGGTGGCAGCTCGCACAGCTCATAGCCCTTGCGATAGGCCGCGCAGGCAGGCTCAACCCACTCGCTGGTGTGCGCAGCGAAATCTGCGAGGGTGAAGGCTGACCCCTGCCGTTGCAGATAGTCCACCATGGTCTTTGCCAGACTGCCCTTGTAAAAGGCATCCCGCCCTTTACGACTGAGCGTTTCGAGCGTTGCGGCAAGATCAGGATTACGGAATATCTCGCCTGCGGCTGGCGCTTTGCCATTGGCAAACCAGGTCGCACGCGCGTTGGCGAAATCAAACGGGGTATTTCTGACGCGCGCCTCGAAGGAGCGCAAATTGCGATCAAGATACATCGCAATCACAGGCGCCACCGGATGGCCGTCGCGCGCATAGCTAATCGTTGGCGCAAGGTTTTCGCTCATTTTTAACTTGCCGAACCGCGCATGCATTGTGAACCAGGCATCAACCGTGCCGGGGATCGTTATCGGCAGTGGGCCAACCGGCGGCAGCGCGCTCGCCCCGCCCAGTTTCGCCTGCAAATCTTCAAGCGTTTGCCCGCTGGGCGAGCGGCCAGAACCGTTGAGGCCGTAAAGGCTCGCCGTTTTGGGATCGTAGATGATTGCAAAGAGATCGCCCCCGATGCCATTGCCGGTCGGCTCCATCAGCCCGAGCGCGGCATTGGCGGCGATCGCTGCATCAACCGCGCTGCCGCCCTGTTTGAGAATATCAAGCGCGATCTGCGTTGCCAGCGGGTGGGCAGTGGCGGCCATCGCGTGCTT
>CAYSMJ010000141.1:0-6705 GCA_964432075.1 uncultured Caulobacterales bacterium
GTCGCGCTTGCCCGGCGCTGTAAGGATCGGTTCCGATCCATGCAGCTTGGTATTATACCCGTGTGCGCCGATGATCCCTCATCTGCGCATCCGGCGCGTTGGTGGTTCGCATCCATCAACCGCTTGGTATTACGGTTAGGGACAACGCGTTTTCCTGCGGCCTGATGGCGGGGTCCATTGTATATCGCTGGATTTCGCCTGTTTAATTGTTGAAAAACCCGTATACAGATGACAATTTTGTCAGGTCTGTCACAGCGTTGGCGCCTGCCGGATTACCCTGTTTTGTCCGTGCGCCTCGATCGCCCAAGGCCCTGTGATCACGCTGCGGGGAGCCGGATGAGGGCGGTGATTTTTTCCTGATACGGATTGATTTTCCTTTCGCCTCCCGTTTTGTGCGAAGCCTATCCGCATAAGCAGGGCTTGCGGTATGATTGACCCATGACCGATTTTCCGCCCTGTTCCGGGAAGGGCCTTGAGCGGTTCAGCCAAGGCGGTCGGAAGCTTCGCGGGGACCGGGATGCCCCGCGACAGCAATGAGTTGAGAGCTTCGAAAAAAGAGACCTGGCCCACAAAGGGTGATTGCCGGATGCAGGTTGCTCGGCTAAAGGCCCCTCATGACCCTGCAGATTGCCATACAGATGGATCCGATCGAGGCGGTCGACATTGATGCCGACACGAGTTTCGACCTCGCGCTTGAAGCGTTTGGGCGTGGTCACACGATCTATGTTTTCCAGCCGCAGGCGCTCCGTTTTTGCGAGGGGCGGGTTGAAGCCTTTGCGCGCCGGATCGACCGTCTGGCGCGAACGCCCGGCAATCATGTGGCGCTGGCCGAGGGCAAAACCCTTGATCTGCACGGGGTCGATGTGGTCCTGATCCGGCAGGATCCGCCGTTTGACATGGCCTATATCACCTCGGCGCAAATCCTTGAGCGGCTTCAGCCCGGGGTGCTGGTGCTGAATGATCCGCGAGGGATCCGCGATTCCCCGGAAAAACTGTTTGTCACCGACTTCCACGACCTGACCCCGCCAACCCTGATGACCCGCGATCCGAAAGCGATCAACGCCTTTCGGGCACGCTACCAGGATATCATCGTCAAGCCGCTCTACGGGAATGGTGGGGCAGGGGTCTTTCGGGTCAAAGCCGATGACGGCAATTTCAATACGATCATCGAACAGTTTCTCGAATTCTATCGTGAGCCGATGATCCTGCAGCAGTTCCTGCCTGCCGTCAGTGGCGGTGATAAACGGATCATTCTGCTTGATGGCGAGCCGGTCGGGGCCATCAATCGGGTACCGGCCAAGGGGGAAACCCGGTCCAACATGCATGTGGGCGGACGCGCCGAAGCGGTTGCCATGAATGACCGGGACCGGGAAATCTGTATCCGGATCGGGCCCGAGCTGAAACGCCGAGCATTGCTCCTGACCGGGATTGATGTCATCGGCGACTGGATGACCGAAATCAATGTGACCTCGCCAACCGGTGTTCAGGAGGTCCGTCGCTTTGGGGGCGCTGATATTTCAGCCCTTTACTGGGACTGGGTCGAACGGAGACACCGCCCGTGAGAGATGCGGCCAGTGGCGTTCCGCCGCTTCGTCTCGCGCTCTTCTCGGGCAACTACAACAATGTTGTTGATGGTCCTGCAAAGACGCTCAACCGGCTTGTTGGCTACCTTCAGGACCAGGGCCACGACGTGCTGGTTTTCGCGCCCACAAGCGTCACACCGGCCCTTGAGCCTACGGGGACGCTGGTGTCGGTGCCTTCCATGCCAGTCCCCGGCCGCGGCGAGTACCGTCTGGCTGGCGGGCTCAACCGACGTGTCGAGCAGGTCTTCAATGGCGGTGGCGCGTTTTTCGAGGGGCGGATCCGCGATGTGCTCGACCGGTTCAAGCCCGGACTGGTGCATCTTTCTGCGCCCGACTGGCTTGGTTTTCAGGCCCTGCGCTATGCGGAGCGCAGGCAGGTGCCCGCGGTGGCCTCATTCCACACCCGTTTCGAGACCTATTTCCGGTATTATGGTCTTGGATTCCTGGAGCCGGTCGCAAAGTCGATAATGCGGGGCTTTTATAATCGCTGTGCGCACGTCTATGCACCCTCACCTTCGATGGCTGACGCGCTGGCCGTTGACCGTATCGGACGCGATATCCGGCTTTGGACGCGGGGTGTCGATGCGACGCTGTTTGATCCGTCACGGCGTGACCCGGCGCTGCGCGCGACCCTGGGGTTTGCAGCCGAGGATATCATTGTCCTGTTTGCGGGCCGGATTGTTCTTGAAAAGGGATTGTGTGTCTTTGCCGAAGCGTTTGCTGCGGCCCGGGAAAAAGTCCCGGCGCTTCGGGCGATGGTGATCGGCGAGGGACCGGAGCAGCGCCGTTTTGAACAGATGCTGCCGCGCGACAGCGCCTTTCTAGGCTATCAGGCAGGGGCGCAGCTTGCCCAAGGATACGCCAGTGCCGATCTCTTTTTTAACCCAAGCACAACCGAGACCTTCGGCAATGTGACACTTGAAGCGATGGCCTCCGGTCTGCCGGCGGTCTGTGCGGAGGCTTCGGGGAGTTCGTCGCTTGTCTGCCACGGCGAAAACGGGTTTCTTGCCCTGCCCTGCGCCGACAGCCTGGGGCCGCATCTTGTCAGACTGGCACAGGACCGGTCCTTGCGTGCGCGTATGGCGAGGTGCGCGCGCCGACGGAGTCTTGATTATGACTGGGACGCAATCATGGGTGGGCTTGTCGGGAATTATTATGCCGCCCTTGGGGTTCCTGCGACGGTATAGATTCTGGCGCGTTTCTTGGTGTGATCTGCGTTGCCCCGCACGGCTGTTTCGGGCAAACCAAGGGTTCCGACAGGCTGGCAAATGGTTTTGACACGATGGCGGCATGGTTGGGTTGAGTATCAAGGAGCGCTGCCCGGGTATCGGGCGGCATCGACAGGTCACTGATGGGCTTAATTGATCGTTATATCCTGCGCGCTGTCCTGACACCGCTCATCCTTGCCCTTTGCGTCGCCGCCATGCTTCTCATGCTGGAACAGATGCTGCGTCTGTTCGATTTTGTTCTGGCCGAACAGGGGCCAGTGGATGTCGTCTGGCGGATGCTTGCCAATCTCACGCCGCATTATCTTGGCCTTGCGCTGCCGCTGGGGGCCTTTCTCGGGATCATGCTTGCATTCCGAAGCCTTGCCCTGTCGAGTGAGCTTGATGCGGTGGCTTCCAGTGGCATGTCCTATCTGCGGATGCTGCGTCCGGTCTATGGGCTGCTCATCGGCCTGTTGCTTGTCGATTTTCTTCTGGTTGCCTATGTCCAGCCGCTTGGACGCTACCAGTATAAGCAGATCCGGTTTGACGTGACCGCAGGCGCCTTCGGGATTCGGATCCAGCCCGGGGAATTCATCAAGCTTGACGAGGGGATCACCATCCGTTTTGGCGAGATCTATTCTGAAACCCGCGCGGCGGAGGATATTTTTCTTGAGCGTCGCAGCGAGGGCGGATCAATCAACACCATCACGGCAAAACGCGGACGGTTATCGGCCTCGCCTGATCTGACATTATTGAATCTTCAGCTCGAAGACGGTCTGGACGTGATGATCGGGCCGGATGGCGACCGGGTTCAGGCGGTGGTGTTTGAGAAGATCGATCTGACGCTTGACCTCCCGGCGATTGGGGTTTTCCGCGATCGCGGCGAGGATGCGCGCGAGGCCACTTTTGGCGAATTATGGCGCACCGTACGTGCTGGCCCCGCGGCCGAGCCGGAGGCCTACAACCCCTATCGCGCTTCCCTGCACTGGCGGCTCGCGCAACCGGCAACCTTTCTTGTCCTGCCTTTGCTGGGTGTTGCCATGGGAGTGACCGGGCGGCGGCGGACATCCAACCTCAAGCCGATTGTCGGGATGGCCATGCTGATCGCCTATCATGAGATCGTTGAAGAGTGGGGCAAACCGATGGTGGCCGAAGGGCTGGCCTCGCCTTACGTCACGATCTGGGGGGTGCTGGCGGTTTTCGCGCTGATCAGCCTGCTTCTCTATAACAACGCCATCGATCGGGCGCGTAATGCGCGGGTGCTGACCCGGATGCAGAACAAGCCGATCCGTGTGCCCGGTGCGGTCCGGGTCCCCTCGATCGCCCGTGCCGACCCGGTCGAGATACCGCCGACTTCGCCCGTCAGCCCGCGGCCCGTTACCGCGATTGCCGAGAAATCGTAAAGGGCTGACGATGAAACTGCTCGAAGGGGTCTTTACTGCCTATCTCGGAAAAATCGTTTTTGTGCGATTTCTGCTCCTGCTTCTGGTCATCTCCCTGGTCTGGCAGATGCTCGATCTTCTGAACTATTCGGACCGTGTTCTCGCGGCTGAGGGCGCCGGCGCGGGGGCGCTCCTGCGCTATGTGTCGCTCAGCCTGCCGCAGATCGTCAGTCAGTTCATTCCGTTTGCAACCCTGCTTGCCATTGTCTTCGCCCTCACAGGCCTTTCGGTATCGAGTGAAATCACCATCATGCGGGCGGCGGGTATGTCGGTAAACCGTGTGCTGACACCGATCGCGTTTGTGTGCGCGGTGATTGCCCTTGCGCATTTTGCCTTTCAGGAACTTGTTGCCGTTCGCGCGGCTGAAAAGCTCGAATATTGGCGGGCCAATGACTATGCGTCGGATCTGCCGCCAAGTGAGAGTGTGCGCACCGGCATTCGTCTTTCCTTCGAGGACGCGCTGATCGACGCCAAAAGCGCCGAACGCACCGCTGGCCGGACAACCCTCAACCGGGTGACTATTTACCAGCGTTCGGACAATCTGGTCGAACAGGTCATTCTGGCTAACCGGGCGGTCTTCGAAAACGGCGCCTGGGTTCTCGATGGGGTCAGCACGCTGGATGTCGGCAATCAAACCGCGCAGAAACAAAAGCGGGTCACGTGGGACGTCGGATTTCATCCGGATTTTCTGTTTGCGATCACCCTCAATCCCGAACGCACAAACCTCGTTGAACTGGCGCAGAAAATTGATCAGCTGAATGCTGACAATGCCGATGCCAGAACCGAGATGACCGCGTTTCTCAGTCGCTTTTCGCGGCCCATGGCGACCCTGATCATGCCTCTGTTAGGGGCGATTGCCGGGTTCGGGGTTTACCGGCAAGGGGCGATGCTGGCCCGCGCCATCAACGGCTCGGTCCTCGGCTTTGGCTATTTCGTCTTGGAGAATATCTCGCTTGCCCTTGGCAAACTCGGCGTCATCCACTCCGTTATCGGGGCATTTTTTCCGCTTGCTTTGTTCACGCTGATTGGCTTTGCCATCGTTTTTGCCATGGAGAGCAAATAGACCAGACCTGCCATGGTTTGGCGTTTTGCCGGGTCCGCCTTACATGCACCGCGATGACTGACGAATCGATTTTAACACCGCGTGTGATTACCCATGGGTGCCGGCTCAATGGGTATGAGTCCGAGGCCATGCGCCAGCTCGGGCGCGATGCCGGGCTGTCCGATACGATTATCGTCAATTCCTGTGCTGTCACGAATGAGGCGGTTCGCCAGACCCGGCGATCGATCCGGCGGGCCCGGCGCGCGCACCCGGACGCGAAAATCGTGGTCACCGGCTGTGCGGCGCAAATCGACCCTGAACGGTTTATCACCATGGAAGACGTCGATGCAGTTATCGGCAATGATGACAAACTCCATGCAGAAACCTGGCGGGCCCTCGCCGGACACGAGGCCCGGATAACCCACGTAAAAGTCAACGATATCATGGCGGTGCGCGAGACGGCGCCGCATCTGATTGATGGCTATGGCGACCGGGCGCGGGCTTACCTGCAGATCCAGAATGGCTGCGACCATCGCTGTACATTCTGCATCATCCCTTATGGACGCGGAAATTCGCGCTCCGTTCCGGTCGATACGGTTATTGCCCATGCCGAGCGTCTTGTTGAGGCGGGGCACCCGGAACTGGTGCTGACCGGTGTTGATATAACCTCCTATGGACATGATCTGCCGGGCACGCCTTTGCTTGGTGATCTTGTCGGCGCGTTGCTTGACCGGGTCCCGCAGCTGTTTCGTTTGCGGCTGTCGTCGATTGACGGGGCGGAAATCGACGCGGCCCTGTTTGATCGGGTTACCGGCGATCAGCGGGTGGCGCCTTATCTGCATTTATCCCTGCAATCCGGCGACGATATGATCCTGAAGCGGATGAAACGCCGGCATACCCGCCGCGATGCCCTCGAATTCTGTGAGCGTGCCCGCGCGCGCCGACCCGACATTGCCTTTGGCGCCGATCTGATCGCGGGGTTTCCGACCGAAACCGACGCAATGTTCGACAATACCGCGCGTCTGATCGACGAAGCCGGGCTTTCCTTCGTGCACGTCTTCCCCTACTCGGCGCGCGAAGGCACCCCGGCGGCGCGTATGCCTCAGCTTGACGGCGCGGTGATCCGAAACCGGGCAGCCCGGCTGCGCGCTGTCTCCCGCGTCGCTCTGCATGGATTTCTGGATCGGCTTCAGGACGGTACAGACATTGCGGTTGTCGAAGCGGGCCAGCGTGCGCGGCTTGGCAATTTCGCCCAGGTTACGCTCTCTGGCGCGCTGGCGAACCGTTATCGGCCCGGTGAACTCTGCCGGTTGACCATTACCGGTCGCAACGGTGATATGCTGACGGCGATACGAGCCCCAACCCCTTAGGACAGGAAATAATGGCCCGGAAACTGCTCGGCGGTCTGTTCGGCCGCAAGGACGATCGCG
>CAYSMJ010000142.1:0-5317 GCA_964432075.1 uncultured Caulobacterales bacterium
TGCGTCAAACCGCTCCATGATCCGGCCGATTTCGTCGGTCAGGAATTCCGTGAACAGAGCGGGCTGGGTGATGGCGGCGCCGTGCAGGCTGGGGGCGGCAACGCCGCCGAGCGCGAGCTTGCTTGTCTGGGTCGACTTCTCCGCCGGGATGATCGCGGCAAGATAGGGATAGGTCACGAGAGTCGACGTGGTGCCATCCAGCGTTCCCTCAACATAGGCTTCAAAGGCGACGCTGATCGCCTCAATCGCCTCGTCATAGAGCGTGACCAGCCGTCGCACGGCGTCTGCCGGCCTTTTGCAGGGAGCAAGGTCACGGGCCGGGGCCTGGTCTAACACTGGAGGGAACATCTGAAATTCCTGTCATCTTTCGAGTACAACGCGTCGATAACACACATATCGCGTGAGAGCTTATCATAAATATTTGAATTTTTTTCTGACGAAGAATACCTCCTCCGCTGAAATTCGGCGGAACAAGCTGCCATGACAATCCTGTTGCGGAGGAACATGATGGTTTCACAGGGTATGTGTGCACCGGAAGCGCGGAAAAGGGCGTTTGCAGACGGCAAAACGATTTTTCGGTCAGACTGTCAGGGAAGGCTGACAGATGCGGACGGTCCCGACAGAAACGGCCCGCGGGTTACGCTCACCCCCGGCCCCCGCCCCCGCTCCGCCCCGAGGCGAAAGCGCTACGGAACCGGTCAGGCGGCCTTTGTCGGCGTTATACCGGCGGGTCCGGTGTGGGCCTGCCGAAACCATTCCAGCGCGCTGGCCACCACCGCAACGAGCCCCATGGCGGCGGTGAGATAAAAGACATAGGCATACCCCTTGTCCGGGGCTTCAATCATTTCGCCAAGGGCACCACGCCCGAGAGTGCCGATCAGCATGGTAAGCGAGGCAAGCAACGCATACTGAACAGCGGCATAACGCGGATTGACGATCGAAGACAGGAAAACCACATTCGCCGCACTGGCAAAGCCGACGGCAAGATTTTCAGCGGTGATTACAGCCATCAGGCGCACCAGCTTTTCGTTGACGGCCGCATCCAGATTGAAGAGGCTGGCAAGCGGCTGGAAGATGAAAATCATGGGCTCGTACAAGTGTAACGTTGACAGGAAAATGTCGGTTGCCGCCCCGCCCTTTGCAAGATCAGCATACAAAAGGTTCGTGGCGGCTGCGAGAATGGCGCCCAGAACAAGACAGGGCATTCGCCCGATCCGCAGAATGGCAAAGCCGCCAATGACGAGGCCGAGGGCGATCATCAGCGCTCCAAATATCTTGGAGGCAATGGCGACTTCATCAAGCGTATGGCCAAGCGCACCATACTGATCACCCAGATAGAATGGATAGGCAAAAGCGCCCCAGACCAGATCGGTAAACCGGTAACTCAAAACCAGTAACAAGACGAGGATGGCGCCGAATTTCAGCCGGTCAACAAGGTCGATCATCGGTTCCACAACCGAGCCATAAAGGGCATTCAGGACCCGCTGCAGCGGCCAGGGCCTTGTTGCACCGGCATTGATCGCGCTGCGTGATGTCTGAAGAGCGCGATAACGATAAAGCAGAACAGCGGCCCCGACGACCGGCAGGATGACAGAAACGGCAACGATCAGCGGCCCCGTCTCGCGGGTAAAACTGCGCGCGTTGGCAAGATCGGGGTTTTGCAGCGCATAGGCCATGAAGGAAAACAGGGTGATGATTGACCAGCCCCAGCCGAGCAGAACCGGCAGGATTGTCAGATTTCGCCAGCGCAGGGGTGGTGCATCCTCAAGGTCGAATTTGCGGTGTCGGGTGACGGGGCTGTCCTCGGCAAGGAAAACGCCGGACATGGCAAGGCCCATAAAGCACACAAGGATCAGAAAGGTCGGGTACCAGCCAAACCGGGCCGATAAAAACAGGGCGCCAGCCCCACCCATGATGGCGGCAATGCGGAAACCGATCTGGTAGACCGTGGACAGAATATCGATGCTCTGGATTTCATCGGCAACTTCGATCCGCCAGGCATCAATCAGGATATCCTGCGAGGCGAACGCAAAAACGCCGACAATGGTCGCCGCGGCAATGATCAGCAGCTGGGTTTCGTCTGTGGGATCCAGAAAAGCGATCGTCGCCATACTGGCCATGATCAGGGACTGAAGAATGAGGATACCCGCCCGGCGCTGGCCCATGCTCAACAGGGCCGGAAACGCGGCGCGGTCAATCGCAGGAGACCACAAAAACTTGAAGCCGAGCAGGATGCTCGTCCACGAGAAAACACCAATTGTCTTTACACTGACACCAACTTCAGTGAACCATGCGAAAAGCGTTCCCGTCAGGATGACATAGGGAAAGCCCGCGGCCATCCCGAAGACCAGCATCGCCAGCACCTTGCGGTGCCGCAGCGCGCGCAGCGTATCGCCAAGGCCGGGTTTTGCCGGTTTTGGCGCGGGCATGGCCGTGGCTTCGGCGGTGACCGGGGGTCCGGCTTGCGCGCTTGTTTCGGTCATTCGGGATCACCTTCCGTTTGCTGCCCCTCGTTCAAACGGCGTGATCATGGCGATGTTTTGAGCGGGCTGCAATCAGGGTGCGAAAAGACGCCCTTGCCGGTCGGCGACTGTCAGGAGACCGCTTCGAGCGGCTTGCGGCCGCAGGCCCATTTCACAAACATCCGGGTAAAATCACTTGGCTCGAAGGGCTTGGCCAGAAAATCATCCATGCCCGCCTCAAGGCACTTATTGCGATCTGACGCCATGGCGTTGGCGGTCAGGGCAATGATCGGTGTGGCGGCAATATCCCCGCCAAGGGCCCGGATCTGCCGACTGGCCTCGAGCCCGTCCATCTCGGGCATATGCATGTCCATAAAGACAAGATCATAGGTTTCGGCCTGCATCATGCTGACCGCTTTCAGGCCGTTTTCAGCGATCTCAACCGCGTGGCCCTCACGCTGGATCAGGGCGGTGGCAAGTACGGCGTTGATGCGGTTGTCTTCGGCAAGCAGGATCCGAAGTGGCTCAGGATGAGCCTTGTTTTTCCCGGCTGTGGGTTGCGTTGGGGCGGCTGGCTTCTGAGCCTGCTTTGGCTCCGGCATCATCAGTTGCACGGTCGGGGGCAGCGGTTTGTGTGCGCGTTTCGGGGTGTTATGTTCCGGCGCTTTGTGCGGGTCGGCGGCTGTGGGTGCGGCTTCAGGAACGGAGTTTTCAGGAACGGTGATTTCAGGCATCTGGTTCGGACGCCGCGTCATCTGGGCATGGAGTGAAAACAAGCGCACGGGTTTGATCAGATACCCGCCAAAACCGCGATTGCGGAAGGTTTCGATCTTCTGGCGCTCCAGCGTCGAAAGCAGCACAATCGTGCGGCGGATCCGCTCGATCGCTGTTTTCTGCTGGGTCTCGGCCAGATCGCAGTCACACAACAGGATAATGTCCTGCTGGTCAGCGATGGCGCCCTCAAGGCCCTTGCGATCTCGCACTTCAAGTATTGTGCTGTAACCAAGGGTCTGGACCTGAAGGGCGGTCGCTTGGCGCAGAACCTCGTTGTGAGCGGCAACGACAACCGGCACATCGCGCGTCGGTGTGGGCATTTCGGCGCCCCCGGCAGGTTCAAGTTCCACGTCAAACTCAAAGATGCTGCCTTCGCCGGGCGTACTTTCAAGCCGGATCCCGCCGGCCATGGCGGTGGTAAGTCGACGGCAGATCGCAAGACCAAGCCCGGTTCCTTCGCTACGGCGGTCCAAATTGTCATCAGCCTGGGTGAACTCGTCAAAAATGCGTTGTTGCGCGGCGGGCGAAATGCCGACACCGGTATCGCGTACCCGTGTGGTCAGCCGCAGACGACGATCGTTGATGGATTTGGCCCGCACCTCAATCGAAATACCGCCCTGATCGGTAAATTTTACCGCATTGCCAACGAGATTGATCAGGACCTGTCGCAGCCGGGCCTCATCGCCGCGAAGCCGGCTGGGAACACTTGAGTCGACAATGGCGGCAATTTCGATTTCCTTTCCGGCAGCCTTGGGGGCCATCAGTTCGGCCACGCCATGGAACAGGCTCAGCGTGTCGAAGGACGTGGAATCAAGTTCCAGTTTACCGGCGGCCATTTTCGAGTAGTCGAGCAGGTCGTTGATGAGGGAGAGAAGCGAGGAGCCTGAATCGCGAATGGCTTCGACATAGGCGCGCTGGTTCAGATCGAGCCTCGTATCAAATAGCAATCCGGTCATACCGAGTATACCATTGAGCGGGGTGCGCATTTCATGGCTCATGGTCGCCAGGAAATGCAGCCGGTCGTCAGCGGGTGCTGTCGCACTGTCCGTTGTCGCGCCTTGCGCTTCCGGGACGGCAGCGGCGATTGGCGTTGCGGTTTCAGGTCCGCGTTCGGGTCTGGTCTCGGGAAGCGGCGTGTCCGGCGTGGTTTTCTGCAGGGCTTTCAGGCGGTCAAATGTGTTGGCGACCCTTTGTTCGGGTTGCGAAAGACCGGTCCCGGTCTTGTGTTCGTCCGTTGCGCGGTCACCCATTTGGGCTGTGTCTTCAGCGGCAATTGTTCCGATCAGCTTTTCATCACCGTTTTTGAGGGTCTCAATCCGCCAGGTCACCACGGTTTCGCCGCGGCGCCCGCGCAAGGCAGTCTGAAATGTCGCGGGGCTCGACGCCGCATCCCCCTCAGGCGCGAAATGAAGGCCGATCCAGTTTTCCGCGGGGATCCCGAAAAAATCGGAGAAACCCGCATTCACCTGCCGCAACAGGCGATCGGGATCGCGCAAGGCGACGAGGGCTGAGGGGGCGGGATTGGTTTGAACTTGGGACTGGGACAATTCGTTCTGCCTTGTCGGATCTGCCTGGGGCGTCGCCATTTTTGATGATTACGTCGTGATGGCGCCAATTCTGACAAATGCATTTGAAAATTTGGTTGAAAGGCAAGGTTAACCGAATATGTCCCCCGATATTGCGGGTTCAGGCTTTGGGTCCCTTTTTGCCGCCCCCAACCGGCGCCTGCGTCCCGGTCCGGACCGCAAGCGGCCATCGCGCGCGCGGTGCCAGTGCAAGGGCGTCATCGAACGTCATCCCGGCCCTGTTGGCAAGCGCTTCAAGGCCAGCCCAGGCAATCATGGCGCCATTGTCGGTACAATATTTCGGCGGCGGAACAGTGAGCGTCCAGGCGGCGCCTTTGCAGGCATCTTCGAGGGCTTGCCGAACCGTCTGATTGGCCGCGACCCCGCCGGCGGCTACCAGTCGGTTTTCGCCGCGCCCTGTGTCTGATCGGTTTTCAACCAGCGCCATCGCCCTGCGGGTTCGGTTGGCCAGATGCATGGCGGCCGCGTGCTGAAAGCTCGCGGCCAGATCGGCGG
>CAYSMJ010000142.1:5327-6695 GCA_964432075.1 uncultured Caulobacterales bacterium
GGCCCGAGCAGGCGCACGTTGCGGGGCAGAGCTGGCAGGGCCAGATCGGCGGTGTCCTGATCGCTGAGCGCGTTATCGGCCATCACTTTTTCTGCCGCCAGACGGGCCGCCGTCTTGAGACCGGAAAATGAGAAATCACACCCTTCGCGCTTGCGCAAGGGGAGCGGAAACGCAAAGCGGGCCGGGTCACCGGTTGTTGCCGTTGCCTCGATACGCGGCCCCCCAGGCTGTCCGAGGCCAAGAAGCTTGGCGGTTTTGTCAAAGGCTTCGCCGGCGGCGTCATCGATCGTGGTGCCGAGGCGATGATAATCGCCATGTCCGCGCACATCGACCAGTTGTGTGTGGCCGCCCGATATCAGCAGCAAAAGATATGGAAACGCGACCGGCGCCGTCATCCGGACCGATAAGGCATGCCCTTCAAGATGGTTCACGGGGACCAGCGGCAGACGGTAGGTGATTGCCAGTGCCTTGGCGGTGGTCAGGCCGACCAGCACCCCGCCAATCAGACCCGGCCCGGCCGTTACCGCGATGGCGTCAAGATCACGAAAGCTGATCCGCGCGGTGTCCATCGCCAGACGGACGGTCCGGTCGAGCCGCTGGACATGGCTGCGGGCTGCAATCTCGGGCACCACACCGCCATAGGCGGCATGGTCATCGGTCTGGGTGTATACGCTGTTGGCAAGGATTTCCGGCTCGTTAAGGGTTGCGCCGTCACGCCGGGCACGGATAATCCCGACCGCGGTGTCATCGCAGCTTGTTTCTATGCCAAGGAGCGTCAATGATTGCAGCACGGCCTTACATCCGGAACAAACGGAACAGGTGACGTGGCGTCTGCTCGCACGATTATCAATACGCGTCCCTATCCAGACAGCGCAACGCTTCGGGCTGCTCTGGCCGGTCTGTGCATATCGTCCGTCGAGAGCCCCTGTCTCGATATCGGCTTATTTGCTGCGGACCCCGACTGGGTGCAGGAAAACGGTCAGCATGTGCGCGCGCGTCTGGCGCAGGCGGGCGGGCTTGCCTTCACCTCTGCAAATGGGGTCCGTGCCCTCGCAACCCTACCGCTTGAGATCGACAGAACGATGCCTTGCTTTTGCGTCGGCGGTGCTACGGCCCGCGAAGCCGGTCGGGCAGGGTTTGATCAGATTGTGCTTAGTGGGATGTTGAACGGCTGGGGCAAACCATCCTGCAAAATCGTGACCTCTTGACTGGCCGACCGATCGCTCATGTGACGGGAACCGTGCGCCGGGGGGATCTGCAACAGCGGCTTGAGGCGGAAGGGCTGGTGTGCGTGCGACTTGTTCTTTATGCGGCCGAGCCTGTGCTGACATTGTCACCAGCTACAGAGTCGCTGCTGCGGGCACGCCC
>CAYSMJ010000143.1:0-6690 GCA_964432075.1 uncultured Caulobacterales bacterium
AAAACCGTTGCCCAAGCCAATAACGAAGCCCTTGGGCTCGCCTGGCGGTTGGCCTCTGAACTGATTGCAGCGCTTGGCGTGGGTGGCCTTCTCGGTTTTGGCGCGGACACGATTTTTGGAACTCTCCCGCTTTTTCTGCTGATCGGCCTTGCGCTCGGCTGCGCCGCGGCCTTGCTCAGCGTCATGCGGATGATGAAGAAACTGTCGAACCAGACGCCGGAACAAAGTACCGGACAGGACGAGCGCTGACTTCGGCGTTGACTGCACGGTCCACCCGGCTTATGCGCATGCGAAATCAATCGCCATCCCAAGTGGGCTGGCATCATCATCAGTCCCGAGGAAACCCGTCATGCGTGCGGACAGCGATTTGCTGGCCAGCCTGGCCCTGAAAATGGATATCTATAAACTGCCGGCAGGGCTGTTGCCGTCTGTCCCGATGGACGGCCGACTTGTTTCGGCTGCAACGGACCCGATGGAACAGTTTCAGATTGTCCGTCTTTCGCCACTCAACCTGTTCGGCATTGATATCTCGTTCACGAATTCGTCCCTTTGGATGGTCATCTCAGTCGCTGTGGCCCTGGTATTTTTTATGACGGCGACGCGCAAACGAGCGCTCGTTCCGGGGCCCATGCAATCCATGGCCGAAGTCAGCTATGAGTTTGTTGCCGATATGGTCCGCGGCTCCATCGGCCCTGAGGGCATGAAATTTTTCCCCTATGTGTTCACCCTGTTCATCTTCATTTTGATGAACAATCTTCTTGGTCTGTTCCCCACCATCCCGGGGGCCCCGCACGGCTTTCACACATTCACGCCCACAAGCCATCTGATCGTCACCTTTGCGCTGGCTATGGTTTCGATCCTGATTGTCATTTTTTACGGGTTTTACAAAAACGGGCTCGGCTTTTTCAAACTGTTTGCGCCCTCAGGTGTGCCCGGATGGCTTCTTCCATTAATCGTGTTGATTGAGTTTATCTCATTCCTCTCGCGCCCGCTTAGCCTGTCGATCCGGCTTTTTGCAAACATGCTTGCCGGCCACATTATTCTGAAAGTATTTGCCGGATTTGTGATCTCGCTCCTTGGTGCTGCCGCTGTCTTCAAAGGGCTGGCCATTCTGCCCATTCTTGGCATTGTCGCGGTCATGGCGCTGGAAATTCTGGTGGCCTTCCTGCAAGCCTATGTCTTTGCCATCCTTACCTGCATCTATCTCAGCGACGCGGAGCATGCCGCTGCCCACTAATTCCTTCCGTCTACGCAGGTTCAAACACAGCTTTGATCCCGCTGTTGACTTTTCACCGCCCTCACGGCAATCGGAGCGCAGCTGTGATCAAGGGCATAAATGCTCTCAAAACAACGCGATAAATCAGGAGTTTAACCATGGAAGCAGAAGCAGCGAAACTGATCGGCGCGGGCCTTGCCTCCCTGCCGCTCGCCGGGGCCGCCATAGGACTCGGTATCATTTTCGGTAACTTTCTGTCGGGCGCCTTCCGCAATCCATCGGCCGCAGCCGGCAACCAGCAGACATTGCTCTTGGCCTTTGCGCTGACCGAATTCACGGGGCTTCTTGGGTTCGTGATCGCGATGCTTATTCTGTTTGTCTTTTAATCGGCCTGAAGACCGTCCGGACACGGGTTGTTCATGAACGCGACACCACTCCTGCTGATCTCCACAGCATTAATGGCCGCTGCGGAAACCGCCGAAACGGCGGGCTCCGGTGGCTTGCCGCAAATGGATATCAGTACATTTCCCAGCCAGCTTTTCTGGCTGTTCGTCACCTTTGCGATCCTGTTCTGGCGCATGTCGAGCGACATTCTGCCACGCTTGGGCGCAATCATTGAAGAGCGCAAGGACCGTATTGCTGACGATCTTGACCAGGCTGCAGACTTCAAACAGGAGGCGGAAGAAGCTCAGGCCTCTTACGAAAAAGCTCTTTCAGATGCGAAAGCAAAGGCAAGAGGGATTGCCGCCGATACACGCGACGCAATCGACAAGGAAATCGCCGAGATGCAGGCGGACATGGAAACGGAGCTGACTTCAAAACTCTCTGCGGCAGAAAGCCGGATTGCGGACATGAAAGCGTCAGCGACAGCGAAAGTTGAGGAAGCAGCCATCGAAACCACACGGGCTGTGATCGAAACGCTGCTTGATGAAGTGCCGACTCGCGAAGCCGTTGAAACCGCTGTTACGAATGCATCGCCTACGTCCTGACGGGCGACGGCCTGCGGACCTCAGGGAAGAATAACTCCATGCCGGATTTTGCCATTGTCACCTTTGTTCTCGCCGAGGAAACCGGCAAAGACCTTGCGGCTTCCGGTGGCCTGTTTTCTGATACCTCTTTCTGGGTGAGCCTTGGTTTCCTTGCCGTCATTGCAATTTTCTGGCGTTTGGGCGTTCACAAAACGGTCGGCGGTATGCTGAATAAACGCAGCCAGAAGATCTCCGACGAGCTTGATGAAGCCCGTCGGCTGCGGGAAGAAGCACAGGAACTGTTGGCTCAATATCAGCGCCGCCAGCGCGAGGCCGAGGAAGAAGCGGCCGTCATCATCGAGCAGGCAAAGCGCGATGCCGGCCGGATCGGCGAGGAAGCGCGCCAGAAAATCAACGAACAGATTGAACGGCGCACCCGCGCAGCGGAAGAGAAAATCGCAAGAGCCGAAGCTCAGGCGCTTGCCGAAGTCCGTGGTCAGACAACCGACCTTGCCATCACTGCTGCCGAAGCAATCGTTCGAGACAGGATGGATAGCGGCGCGCAGAATGCGATGATCGACAAGGCAATTACCGACCTGCGCGCAAAGCTCAACTGATACCCGAAATGGTTGATTAAACGGGCACGTCGACATGACGTCTGCCCGAATGCTTCACCAAACTACCAGCCTTGCCGCGCGCGCACTACGGCACCTCAACCCTGTATCACGCCGGTTCTATCATCACTACCACCGCCTCGACCATCGCGGTCTCGCTGGATTGTACCGGAAGGCTGGATGGGTCGACCGTGATTACATAATCGGCACATTCCGGCGCAGAAGCTCGTCAAGCGCTACCGACGAGGTATCGGCCTGAACGATCCGAACATGGTGTCGTTTGAGGGCGCGGGCATGGGGCGCCCCGCAGGAATGAGCGATCATGCCGACATCCTTGCGCATTTTTGTGACATAGTGCGCGACATAATCGGCCTTCACTTTCGGGTCGATTCCGTCCTGGAGGTGTTTCTTGTGGGTTGTGATCCCGGTCGGGCAGGTATTGGTGTTACAGCGCAGCGCCTGAATACAGCCGATCGAGAACATGAACCCGCGCGCACTGAGGACAACGTCCGCCCCCGCACAATAGGCCCATGCCACTTCAGCCGGTGTCACGAGCTTGCCTGACGCGATAACCTTGATCCTCTCTTTCAGACCCCGACGCTCGAGAATATCGACAACCATCGGCAAGGCCTGTTTGAGCGGCAGCCCGACATTATCGATCAGTGACATCGGGGCCGCCCCCGTACCACCATCACCGCCATCAACCGTGATAAAATCCGGGGCCGATTCGACGCCCCGCTTCTCGATTTCATCGCACAACTCATAGAGCCAACCATAAGCGCCGATGACCGTCTTGAAACCGGTTGGCAATTGCGAAGCCGCGCGGACGCGGTCGACAAAATCCAGAAGATCTGTCACGCAATCAATTTCCGGGTGCCGGTTGGGCGAGATCGAGTCGCTTCCCTTCGGGATCCCCCTGATCCTGGCGATCTCGGCGGTGACCTTGCGCCCCGGAAGGATACCGCCCTTTCCGGGCTTGGCCCCCTGGGCGAGCTTGATTTCGATCATCCTGACTTCCGGATGGTCCGCAACCTCCATCAGCTTTTGCTCGTTGAGTGACCCGTCATCATTGCGAACCCCGTATTTTGCCGTCCCCATCTGGAAGATGACATCGGCACCGCCTTCAAGATGATATGACGAGAGCCCGCCTTCACCGGTATTGATCCAGCATCCCGCCTTTTTTGCGCCGCGCGACAAGGCCTGAATGGCCGGTTTTGACAGCGAGCCGTAGCTCATCCCGGAAATATTGATGATGGAGGACGCCTGGTATGGGTTTGGGGTATGGGGCCCGAATTCCACCGCCGGTGGGTCAAAGGCTTCCTCATCCAGCTTCGGGAAGGCGCAGTTTACAAAGATTGGCGTGCCGGCAAGGGTGAGGTTGCGGGTCGAGCCGAAGGGCACGTTATTGTTCTTACCCTGAGAAGACTTGGCGATCCAGTCGCGCTCAGCCCGATTAAAGGGCATCTCTTCACGGTCAAGAGCGAAGAAATACTGCCGAAAAAATTCACCGAGATGGGAAAAGAGATAGCGAAACCGACCGATGACAGGAAAATTGTGGCGAATCGAATCCCGTGACTGATTGGCATCGACAATATACATCACGATCGCCGTCAGAACGGCGAGCCCAACGACAAAAAGAAACAATACCGCCATGCCGGTGAGGACCGGGTAAGTAAATTTTGTAAAGGTCTCCATGGTCCCCTTGCAATCCGAAACAGACTTCCCCGAGGGGCACTATGCTGGCACGATCGCAAAAATCAAATCACGCTTTTTATATCCGTAAGACGGCAATCAATGCCGGGCGTAAAGTGAGTCTGGTGTGAGCGAGCAAAAACCCCAGAAGATAAGATCGATCCAGATGTTACGCGGGGCTGCAGCGCTTCTTGTTCTGCTTGCCCACCTTGTCGGCGCCGAGCGCGACTATGGCGGCGGCGGCGCAATCCTCCCCGGCTTTCTGGAAATGGGTGTTACCGGCGTTGATCTGTTTTTTTTGATCTCGGGCTTTGTCATGGTTTACGTCACGCAAACCCCCTCCCCCGCAGGCGGGCCCTTCCGGCAGTCGGCTGATTTTCTCTTGCGCCGTGCAACCAGAATTTATCCGCTCTACTGGCTCGTCACCCTGGCGCTGCTGGGCCTGTATGCCGGCAAAAGGCTCCTGTTTGGGGAAGATACCGAGTTGCCGTCTCTGGTTGCGTCCTTCCTGCTCTGGCCGGATCGGGCGTATCCTGTCATTCCGGTCGGCTGGACGTTGATCCACGAGATGTATTTTTATCTCGTTTTTTCCGTGATTATCCTCTTCAAGCGCCCTTTGCTGCCGCTGCTTCTGTTCGGCTGGTTCCTGATCATTCTCGCGGCCGGTATCTGGTCCGATCCGTCTTCATCGCCGCTGACCAGCGTCACGCTCAGCGCTCTGACGGTTGAGTTTCTCGCTGGTGCCGCACTCGCCCTCATTTTCACCAATGGCCGGATCAGGGGTGGAGGGGCTGCCGTCCTTCTGGCCCTTGCCTGGCTCGTTGTTTTATTGGGGCCGCTTGCAGCCTCGCTCTATCCCGATGCCGTTGCGGATCATACTGTGCGAACCCTGATTTTCACAGGGCCATACGCCTTACTGCTCTTCGGATGTGTTGGCCTTGAAAAAGCGGGCCGCCTGAACTTGCCGGAATGGAGTATAAAACTGGGTGATATGTCCTATGCGCTCTATCTCGTGCATATCCCGGTTTTGCTCGTGGTGGGCAGGCTGTTAAGTCCCTATGCGGGGCCCGGCATTGCCGATAATCTTGTCATGGTCCCGGTTTTTCTTGTCAGCTGCCTGTTTGTCGCATATGGCGTGCACAGATGGGTGGAAAAGCCGATCATCGTGATAGCGCGTCATCGCCTTGCCCGCTGGGCACCACAGCCAGTCAGTGTCCCTCAAACGCCATAAGGCTGGCAACGTCATACCCGGCCGCCTTCAGCTTCCCGGCCCCGCCAAGCTCCGGCAAATCAACAACGAAAGAACACAGATCGACCTTTCCCCCTGCCCGTTCAAGAAGCGTCACCGAGGCAAGCGCGGTGCCGCCGGTTGCAATCAGGTCATCCACAAGCAAAATGCGTTCACCGGGTTGAACCGCATCGGTGTGGATTTCAACCGTGTCGGCCCCATATTCGAGATTATAGTCCTGCCCGATTGTGTCAAAAGGCAGCTTTCCTTTCTTCCGGATCGGGATGAAACCGATCGATAGCTGATGGGCAATCGCGCCACCGAGGATAAAGCCACGTGCCTCAATTCCGGCAACCTTATCGACCTTCTTGCCTGCAACGGGCTGAACCAGTTCATCGACAAGACGGCGAAACCCGCGCGCATCATTCAGCAAGGTTGTTATATCCCTGAACATGATGCCTGGCTTTGGATAGTCGGGGATGGTCCTGATCAGTGATTTAAGGTCGGTCATTATTCCGTCTCCTGATGACTTCCTTGCCAGGTCTGCCGCCAGGCCACTTCCACAACTTGCTGGATTGATGGATGCGTTCTGACATTGTTTTTATGCTCGTTTTTCACAAGTTCGATGCGAAGCACTGGACCGGTCCCACATTTTGCAATCTCATCTAAGATCAGGCAAAATAACCGACAATCTCACCAATCAGAAGATACATCCGCCCGAGCGGAGAGCCGAGATATTCGCGTAATTCTTCGTCGACGAATTCTGATTGCGCGGCATTTTCAAGGAGACCATCAAAATCCTTGAGAAACAATTTCAACGAGGCATCGAACGTTTTGTCCTTCGCACATTCGAGCCGGATCCGCTTTTTCAGATCGGCCTCATTAAGCCGCAACAGGCGGTCAGCAAAAATATTGCGTTCACCACGTTCAAACCGGTCCACGAGACCGGATGGCGACTGGCCGTAGAGGCGC
>CAYSMJ010000144.1:0-1106 GCA_964432075.1 uncultured Caulobacterales bacterium
TGGCGCGCGCATCCTCGATCTGGACCTTGCGCTCATTCTCAGCCCGGCGCAGGGCGGCCTGGCCTTCCAGGTTGGCGCGCCAGACATTCCATTGCGGCACGATGTACATACCGGCCACGACAACTGCGAGGACCATGATGGCCCCGAACGCTGAACTGATACCCCTCATGATCGTCTCCTGATCCCTTGCAACGGCCAGCGCCATCAATAACCCGGGCCCAATTCCCCCGCAACGCAGAATGCACTCAACAGGCCGTGAATTTCAAGCGCGGCAGGACAGTCCAATCCGCCTTGCCTTCGTCCTAGCAAGGGCGCAGTTTATGGCGGAAACAATGGGAGTTGCCGGTGAGCATTTTTTTCAATGCAGTTCTTCGCGGCGCAGCCATGGCTGCAGCGGCATTTGGTGTGGTCTGTTTGCCGGTCCTCGGGCAGGCGGATGATGAAAGTGCCTTTTTTGAAATTGAGGGAAATGTGGCCTATCTCTCGGGAGAATTGGGGGAAGCCATTGACGCCAAGGTCGCAAGGCTATTACGCGACGTTCCCGACCTTGAATGGATCGTCACGTCCTTCGTGCCGGGTTCCGACACCGATGAAAACCTCCTCGCGGGCCGGCGGATCCGCCAGGCCGATATTGCCACCTATATCCCGGCAGATGGGATGATTGCATCCGGGGGAACAGATTTTTTCCTGGCGGGGGCGGAGCGGATTGTTGAGCAGGGCGCGTGTATCGGCGTGCATTCATGGGCCGACGATTCGGAAACAAGGCAACCAAAGGATATTCCGCGTGGTGATGAAGCTCACCGGGTCTATCTCGACTATTACCGCGATATTGGGATCGATGAAGCGTTTTACTGGTATACTCTCTCCGCCGCCCCCGCCGAGAAGATACACTGGATGAGCGACGCGGAAATCAGGAAATATGGCGTTGCCACGGAGATTCTCGCCACACAAGGCGATATGCGCCGCCGTTTGCCCGCATGCGAGGATCGTTGATCCCTACCAGCCACTCAGTCGAGCGGTTCGCCGGCCAACCAGGCGCGCAATTCGTCAATATCTGCACGCAAATTGTCTGTAGCGTCGCTGGCCTGTTCGAGTTTGGCGAGGAT
>CAYSMJ010000144.1:1206-6684 GCA_964432075.1 uncultured Caulobacterales bacterium
TATCTGCACGCAAATTGTCTGTAGCGTCGCTGGCCTGTTCGAGTTTGGCGAGGATTACGCCAATTTCGCCGGTGCTGTCCCCTGTGTCGTTGGTCTCGGCCAGACCGGTTAGGGTCATTGCGACTGACAAAAGCAGTTCCGGATTGTCGGGATCGGCGCTCGACTGCCCCCGATAGATTTTGTTCGCTTCGACAAAAGCTTCAGCGGCGGCGGTGCGATCATTCAGGTCAAGCTCTGCCCAGCCAAGCGAAACGAGGCCATTGGCGAGATCGTTGAGAAACAAGACATGGGATGGTGCCCGGGCCGCGAGCAGTCGGGAGGCCTGAACGCTTTCACGGACATAAATCACGGCCTCGTCCGGACGACCGAACGCGTCGAGGATCTCGCCATAGCGCTCCAGGGAGATTGCGAGATCGCGTTGGGCACGAAGGCTGTCCGGCGCCTTGGCGACACGATCACGATCAAGCGCGAGACTTTCTGCGAAAGCTTGTTCGGCGGCAGGGAGATCGCCCCGGGCGAGGGCCACCGCCCCAACAGTTTCAAGGGCCGTCGCCAGATCCAGCTGGCGGTCAAGATCATCAACGTCGTCATTGAAGCGTGCCCGGCTTAGGGCGAGGACTTCTTCTGCCGCATTTGCCGCGGCATCAAGGTCACCCATGTCGAACTTGATGTTGCTCAACTCCCATAGCGCGTCAGACAGCCCATGCCTCAGGCTGTCATTGGTGGGTGTCCCGGCCAGCAAAAGGCGATACCCGCCAATGGCTTCCGACAGATTTCGTTCCGCATCGTCATGATTGCCCTGAAAGCGATCAAGCTCAGCACTCAGCACGATGGCCCGGTAACGGTCTTGTTTGCTTTCCGCCGCGTCGAGGGCGCGCCCAACTGCGGCGCTGGCGGCGCCCCTATCACCAGCTTGCTCGGTTTCAAGGTTGGCGAGCTGGAACCAGGCGTCAAAATGATCCGGCTCAATCACAACAGCGCGCCGGTAAGCCTCAAGCGCAATGGCCGGATCACGGTCAAAGGCAAGAATGCCAAGATCGCGCCAGGCCTGTGCCGCGCTGGAGGTATTGGCCTCGGCAAGACGCCTCAACTGGTCAAACCCGGCTTGCAGCTCGCCGGCTGAAAGAGCCATGGCCGCTTTCGGCGCCTGTTTTGTGACCCGCAGGGCCGCATCAGCCCGAAGTTCAATCCGCGATCTGTCGATGGGCGCATATTCGGGGGCCGTTTGCGCAAGCAGCTGCGCGATCATGGAGCGTTGGGCCTGAAGTTCTGATTGCAGGGCCTCGACTTGTTCCGAAGAGGGGCCATCGGGCTGGAAAAGCGACAGAATCGTAGCAAAATTAGCAATGAAACTGACGGCGCCGATGATCGCAACCCAGACCGCGCCACGGCGAAAAAGTCGCTGGCGTTTGATCAACTGCTTGCATTTTCGGGTGAAGTTTCCGCCAGAGTTACGGTTCGATGCTGGTGTCGTGCCGGTGTTTTTGGCGTTTCTCTTCAGGCGCGCGCGCGGGACGTCGCTGGTCGAGCCTGTATCCGATTGAGGGTCGCGCATATCCGTCAAGCGCTCCGGTTTGCTGTTCTCTGTCTTTTATATCATGGAACCGATGCGAGGGGATGGCATTCGCCGGGCTTTCGCAAGAGCGCGCTCCACGCTAAACCAAGTACGCAATAGTGGGTGTTGTGATGCCGGGGCGACGACTAAGAATTTTGCTGGCCATTCTTGTTCTCTGCGGTTCCGGGGTTGAGGCCGCAGCGGCTGATTTCCCGGCACCGGTCAATACGGGCCGGGCATGGCATATCCACAAGACCGAATGGAGCGAGGCAGACGAGCGCGGCTATGAGGCGTTTGTTCAGCAGATCGGCCACGACAGCTGTTCGTCCATGGCCGAATGTCTCGGTTCCAGTGCCAATCCCTATTATGACCCGGATGAGCGCCCGCTTTATGGCGACTGTGCCGATATGGTCTACACCTTGAGGGCGTACTATGCCTGGAAAAACGGGCTGCCTTTTTCGCACCATTCTGCCATGGCCACGAAAGACGGCTCTCCCGATGCCCGCTACTCGGCGAGCGGTAACAGGATTGTTGGCCGGCGCGATGCAACCGGTAACGGGCCAATCGATGCAATCGATTATATTGCCGCGATCCGCAATATTGTCTCGACGGCGATGTTCCGCACCCATCCGGATGGCGGAAAATCAAAGGGGGGTGGGCGGCTTTACGATGATTTTTATGCGGTCACGATTTCCCGGCAATCCCTGCGCCCCGGATCTGTCGCCTATGACATCTATGGCCATGTCGGCCTGGTCTATGACATTACCAATGATGGCCGAATTCTGATTGTTGCGTCGCATCCGGATTACTCCGTGACACGGACCGTCTATGGGCACAATTTCCTCCGGGCCGATCCTGCGCTTGGAGCAGGCCTCAAGGCGTGGCGACCAATTCGGCTGGAGGGGGCGCGCAAGACACAGGCCGGCACCTATGTTGGCGGGCGTGTGGTTGGGCGGGCTAATGATCAGCTCAGTGATTTTTCGCTGGAACAGTTTATCGGCACCAGGCCGGACCCTTTCGGAGACTGGCGCAAAGGTGAATTTTCTGTCCGGGAGCGGACGGTCAACTATTATGATTATGTTCGACGCAGTCTGGCCTCAGCGGACTTTGCCTATAATCCGGTTGATGAGCTGCGTCTTGGGATGCGGGAGCTGTGCCGGGCGATCAAGGATCGCCGGGTCGCTGTGCGCCGGGCGATCCGGGCGGGTGTGCATAAAAGGCCCTCGCCCGACCGTTTGCCGCCAAACATTTATGGAACTTATGGCGCCTGGGAGGATTATTCGACACCGTCGCGGGACGCGCGCCTCAAGGTCGCGTTTATCGAGACCCGGCGGGCGATTGAACGCTATGTAGATCAGGTTCGGCAGGGCAAGCCCGGTGTGAGATATAAGGGCGGCGATCTGCCCGGCGATCTCTGGTCGGTCTTCCAGGCCGAAAACGATGCGTGTTCCCTGACCTATCAGCGCAGCGACAACACCCGGGTTGCGCTCAATCTCAACCACATCAATGACCGGTTGTTTGACCTGTCTTTCGATCCCTATCATTGCCCGGAATTGCGCTGGGGCGCACGGGGCATTGAACTCGAGAGCTGCCCGGACGGGCCCAGAAAACGGCGCTGGTATGATGCCCAGCGATTCCTCCGCAATCAGGCGCAACGCACCTACGATAACCGGATGGATTTTACGCTCGAAGAGCTGAAACCACCCACCATCGCCACGCCGGAAGAAGGGGGCCTCGGGGTGGCTGAGCCCGCCGATGCGGACATTGGTGCCTATCTCAAAGCCCTGTATGACGACAGCCGGGCAGGCCTGATTGCGCCGTAATCGGCAATATGCCCACCGGCATTTTGCCGCAAACGGGAACGGACGCTGCGATTTTGCCGTAGTAGCATGTGAAAGTGACACAGAGAGAACGATCATGAGCGGTTTTGTATTTTTTCTGATCCCTGTAGCCCTTGCGGCAACAGCTATTATTCTGGGGCTGGGGATTTACTCAATGGCCCGGGGTGGAACCTTTTCGCGTGAGAACGGCAATAAGCTGATGCGACTGCGCGTCACCGCCCAGGCAATCGCAATCGCCATCATGATGTTATTCCTGTGGCTTATCGGGAAAGGCCCCGGTGGATAAACACGCAGACTTGCGGCGGGTGAGCACACCTGCTGCATAAGAGCATTGAAGTCGTTTGCGGCGATCGCCTAAAGTGAAATGGAAAATCGGGTTTTCTGACAACAGGAACAAGGGAGCGCTCACGAATGAAGGTTCTGGTGCCCGTCAAACGGGTTGTTGATTATAACGTCAAAGTCCGGGTCAAACCCGATGAAACCGGGGTCGATCTTGCTAATGTCAAGATGTCGATGAACCCCTTTGACGAGATTGCGGTTGAGGAAGCCGTGCGACTGAAGGAAGCCGGCACAGCAAGCGAAATCCTTGCTGTTTCGATCGGACCTGAGAAGGCACAGGATCAACTTCGCCAGGCGTTGGCCATGGGTGCTGACCGGGCAATCCTGATCAGGACGGATGAAACGGTTGAACCGCTCGCCGTCGCAAAGCTTTTGAAAGCGATTTGCGAGGAGGAAACCCCTGAACTCATTGTCATGGGGAAACAGGCTATTGACGATGACTGTAACCAGACAGGGCAAATGCTTTCGGCGCTTCTGGGGTGGTCCCAGGGGACCTTTGCCTCGAAGGTCGAAAAGCAGGGCGATGAATTACACGTCACCCGCGAGATTGATGGTGGTCTCCAGACCCTTGGCATCAAGCTCCCGGCCATTGTAACGACAGATCTCCGGTTGAATGAACCACGCTATGCATCCTTGCCAAACATCATGAAGGCCAAGAAGAAGCCCCTTGATATCAGGGAACCGGGTGATTTTGGCGTCGATCTCACCCCGCGCCTTGCCGTCGTCAAGGTGACAGAGCCACCAAAACGCGAGGCCGGGATCAAGGTTGAAAGCGTCGCCGCGCTTGTTGACAAACTCAAAAACGAAGCGGGAGTTCTTTAAACCATGGCCACTCTTATTCTTGCCGATCACGATAATGCTGCGCTATCAGATGGAGTGGCAAAAACGGTCACCGCTGCCAGGGCCTTTGGCTCCGATATTGATATTCTTGTTGCCGGGTCAGGTGCCGACGATGTGGCAAAGCAGGCCGCAGAAATTGACGGGGTCCGAAAGGTTCTCCATGCGGCTGATTCTGTCTATGACAAATTGCTGGCTGAGCCCGTTGCGGCCCTGATGTATGCCTTTGGCGGCGACTATGACGCTTTTCTTGCACCGGCGACGGCAGTAGGAAAAAACGTTATGCCCCGGCTGGCGGCGCTGCTGGACGTGATGCAGCTTTCCGACGTTATCGGGATTGAAGGTGGCGATACTTTTGTCCGACCAATCTATGCAGGCAACGCCATCCAGACGGTAAAATCATCCGATGCCAAAAAGGTGGTCACCGTTCGGGGCACGGCCTTTAAGGCGGCCGAAGGCGGCGGCAGCGCAGCGGTCGAAACGATCGAGGCTGGTGACAAGCCGGGTCTTTCGACATTTGTCAGCGAAGAACTGACGCAGTCAGATCGCCCGGAATTGACGGCAGCAAAGATCATTATCTCCGGCGGCAGGGCGCTCGGGTCGAACGAAGCCTTCGAAGAACTTATTTATCCGATTGCTGATAAACTCAACGCGGCCGTGGGGGCTTCTCGTGCTGCGGTCGATGCGGGTTATATGCCAAACGACTACCAGGTCGGACAGACCGGCAAGGTTGTTGCGCCCGATCTGTACATCGCTGTCGGGATCTCGGGCGCCATTCAGCACCTCGCCGGGATGAAAGACTCCAAAATTATCGTCGCCATCAACAAGGATGAGGAAGCGCCGATCTTTCAGGTCGCCGATTACGGCCTCGTGGCTGACCTCTTCAAGGCCCTGCCGGAATTGAAG
>CAYSMJ010000145.1:0-6548 GCA_964432075.1 uncultured Caulobacterales bacterium
GTGCTCGAATGCATCGCGGCGCGCGATGCCATCCGCGAAGGCCAGCTTGATGGCGAATTCTGGCGCGATGGTGCCCTCGATGTTCTGGCCCAACATATCATGGGCGTGGCCTGTGCAGCGCCCTTTGCTGCTGATGATCTTTATCAGGAGGTCATCTCCACAGCGCCATATCGCGATCTGTCCCGGTTACAGTTTGACAGGGTGCTCGAATTCGTGGCCACCGGCGGGTATGCCCTCAAATCCTATGATCGCTATCGTCGGCTTGTCCTACGCGATAGCCGCTGGCGGGTCCGCGATGGGCGGATTGCCCAGCAATACCGGATGAATGTTGGCACCATCGTCGAGGCACCCGCCCTGAATGTCCGGCTCGCAGCGGGAAAAGGGCCAAAACGACCCGGGCGCAAACTGGGGGAGGTTGAGGAATGGTTCGTTGAATGGCTGAACCCGGGCGATACTTTTCTGTTCGCCGGGGAACTTCTTCGTCTCGAATTGGTCACGGTCACCGACGTGGTGGTCAGCCGGGCCGCGGGCGGCTCGCCAAAGGTTCCGAGCTGGCAGGGCGGGAAGTTTCCGCTTTCGACTTATCTGGCGGGCCGGGTCCGCAAAATGATCAAAACCCCGGAGGAATGGCACAAATATCCGGAGCCGGTCCAGGACTGGCTGCGCATCCAGTCCGAGCGATCCCTTATTCCCGATCCGGACGATCTGCTGGTAGAAACCTTTCCCTATGGCTTTGGTCGCGGGGAGGGCGCCATCGAAAAGCGGCCGAGCCGGGGCAGTGCGCGTGGCGGGCGGTATTTTCTTGTCTGTTATCCCTTTGACGGGCAGCTTGCCCAGCAAACCCTCGGCATGCTTCTGACCCGCCGGCTGGAACGGCTTGGCAAACAGCCAATCGGTTTTGTACCCACGGAATATGCCTTATCGATCTGGGCCCGGCAGGATATGAGCGACGTCGACATGAATGCGTTGTTTGATGAGGATATGCTGGGGGACGATCTGGAAGCCTGGCTTCAGGAGTCAATCCTCATGAAGCGGACGTTCCGCAACTGCGCCGTGATCGCCGGGCTCATCGAGCGGCGCTTTCCGGGTCAGGAAAAAACCGGTCGTCAGGTCACTTTTTCGGCTGATCTGATCTATGACGTTCTTCGCGAGCATGAGCCGGATCATATCCTGCTGCAGGCCGCTTGGGACGATGCGGCGGGCGGCTATCTTGATCTCAAGCGGCTGAGCGGGCTGCTTGCGCGGGTCAAAGGCAATATCCGGCACATGGCGCTTGATCGGGTCTCGCCGCTGGCTGTCCCGGTGATGCTTGAAGTCAACCGCGAGCCCATATTGGGCGAAGCCCAGGATGCGATGCTGGCGGCCATCAGTGACGATATTATCGAGGAAGCGATGGGCGTGCGCGCTGGCGACGCGGGTTGACCGGTTCAATCAGGTCCCATCGATTGCCATAAAGGTCCTCGAATTTGACAACACGGCCATAGGGCTCGCGGCGCGGGCGTTCGAGAAACCTGACCCGGGACGCACGAAACCGGGCATAGCTCCGCTCGAAATTGTCTGTTGCCAGAAAGAACATGACCCGGCCTTCGCCCTGCCTTCCGATCCGCCGCCACTGTGCCGGCGTTGAGGGCCTGGCAAGCAGAAGGCTGGTACCGTCCTTTTCAGGGCATACCACAACCCAGCGTTTACCCTGCCCAAGCGCTGTATTCTCAACACAAAAAAACCCGAGGCGCTCGCAAAACCAGGTCAGGGCTTCGTCATAATCGCGCACCAGGAGCGTTATGGCTGTCATCCTCATCCGAAAAATTCTTCCTGTTAACCCTGTTTTCTAAGCTTGGCTTAACCGGTCACGATTAACCTTGGTTGGCGGGGTGCACTTTGAACGTGGTTTGGAGCAAAGAATGGCTTCCTATTTCGATATCTTCGCCGTGGCGCTGTTTATAGCGACAGCGTCAATTTTCTTTGTACGATACCAGCATGAAAACCCGAAATTGCAGCCCTTTCTGATCATTTCCTTGGCTTGTGCCCTTGCCAACTGGCTTGGCGAGCATGGCATGCCGATCGCGGCCATCGCCCTGCTTGCTTCCGGCTCATTCCTGCTGCTCCATATTACAAGTTCTCCCTATGATCGCGAAACGCTAGGCGAGTGACCCTCTTGCGTCGTTGGCAGATGGCGAAAACAGATTTTTCGGTTAAACTCTGAGAGATCTTCCGGTCAGGCAGGAGGCCAACAATGCAAAAATGGCTGATCGCAGCGGGTGTTGTGATCATCGTTATCGGGGTTTTGTGGCCTGTCCTTGCAAAAGCGGGTCTTGGCCGGCTTCCGGGCGATATCCTCATCAGACGCGACGGGTTTACCTTCTATTTCCCGATTACGACCATGCTGATCGTCTCGGCGGTCATAACCCTCCTTTTTCGGATTTTGAACCGGTGACGCAGCAAGCCGCCTTATGCCGGGAAAAACCGCGTCGTTAACGCCACGGTTCCCCCGGCCCGGGCCTTACCCTCAGCACACAGCTTGATCAGATGCGCCAGGACATTCAGCCCGGCGGCGGCGTGCAGTTTCTGATCCACATTGGCATAAAGGGCGGCGACGATTTCGCCGATCGTGCGGTCGCCGGCGGCAAGCCGGTCAAGGATTTGCCGGTCACGCATGAGCCTGTGGGTCTTTACGGCGCGCACAAATCGGTGCGGATTTTCAATCGGCGCCCCGTGGGTTGGCAGATAGAGCGTTTCACCGCGGCCAAGCAGCTTGTCGAGGCTGGCGAGATAGGCTGCCATATCGCCATCAGGCGGCAGGATTACCGTTGTCGCCCAGCCCATCAGATGGTCACCGGTAAACAGAATGCCCTGCTGGGGCAGGGAAAAGCAAAGATGATTCGACAAATGCCCCGGCGTTGACACGGTCTCGAGGCTCCATCCGTGGCCGGAAATCCGATCTCCATCGCGCAACGGAGCATCGGGACGGTATTGATAATCTGCGCCCTCTTCGAGGGCCGGGGCATCTTTTTCGGGTGCAGCCACCGGGTGTGGCACAGCGCCGAGAACAAGCGCCCCGGTGCGCGCGGCCAGGGCTCTTGCGCCGCCGCAATGGTCTCTGTGCGTATGGGTCACAAGAATATGGCTGATCCCGGCGGGGCCGGCCGCCAGAAGGAGGGCCTCAAGATGATCAGGGTCATCCGGCCCGGGATCAATGACGGCTTTAGGCCCGTCCTGCGCTGTAGGCCCCACAAGATAGCTGCCACTTCCTGTATAGGTGAACGGCCCCGGATTATTCGCAATCACCCGCTCTACGCCGACGGCCACCAGATCGGGCTTGCCATAGGCGAATGAAAATTCGCGGACAAATGGAATGCCCGGCGCGGCGCTGGCGTTCCGGCTGTTCATGACCCGGCGAGACGCGCGTCAATAAGCTCGGCAAAACTGTCAGCAAGCCCACGGATTGCGGTCAGCTTTTTTGCGCCGGAGAGCTTCGAGGGAGGGCCCATATCGGTCTTGTTGACATCGACGATGTATATCTTCCCGTCGCCGCGATCGCGAAGAATATCGAGCCCCCCGAAATCCAGCCGCATGGCATGGGCAAAGTCGGCGATTTGCGCCTGCTCGGTCTTCGACAGCACACTGTCCGGTGCGGTCATGTCGACCTTGTCGTTATCGTTGGAAAACCGGGCCTGGCGTGGGCGATATTTCAGATAGACAAAGGGAATTCTGCCACCGACGAGCGGCGTGCGAATATCAATGAACGTCTTGCCATCGAAGGTGTTGTCGATAAGGCGTTGATAAACCCGACCCGCCCGCGCCTTGGGGAGGGGACACTGGATGATCCGCCCGTCATGGCGACCATTGGCTTCTGACTTTTCAACCGCCAGCCCGGTCCAGATGGCAGGATCGAGGGCGAGCGAATAGCCAAAAACGTCCTGAAAGCAGCGGGCAACGACGCTTTTTCGAATATCAAAACAGTCGATATTGAAGGCAGGTCTGGTCGATGGGGCGGGTCTTGGGGTGATCAGGAAATCCCGGTCCTCAAAATAAAAATGGATATCCGCCTCGGCCGGGTCGTCGATAATCTGGACATTGGCCATCTGGCAGACCGGCCAGATCGCATAATAGGACCGCGGCTTTTTCGGAAAAAAGGAAATCCGGGCCCTGGGCTCGCGTCCTGTCACCAATCTGGCAGCCCGCAGCGCATTGATAACCCAGACAAAGCTGCCAATCCGCACGGCATCCGACAGAAAATCCCGGTTCAGCGGGATCTGGGCACCGGTTTCCTTGGCGATCAGCGCACCGCCTTCAAATCCATAATCATCGAAAATCGTCATCCGGACCGAGCCCTAGCGACTGGCGAGCGTCTCCTGCGCCAACACCTTACTTTTTGGATAGGCTATTTTTACGCCAACTGCCAATCGCAATCGCTCACGAGGCAGCGACCACCGCAATTCGTGAAACCTGCCCCATCGGGCGGCGGCGGAACAGAGTTTGCGATCAAACTCAAATGTGTTTCAGGCGTAAACAAAGTGTTAACGCAATGGGCCAACGGGCTGGTTTGTTTCTGATCGGAATCGCGGGCATGGCTGCCATGCCGCCGACTGGCACGGATGCGCGCGGTGTGGGGGCTATGCCGCGCAACCAGCTTTCCGACAGCTTTGGCGGTGTGACTGCTGGCGACAGTGTTGGCGGCGTGACAGACCGGGTGTTTGTGACAGCCCCGCCGGAATACCGGTTTCAGGTGGAGACTGAACCCGGCAGTTTTCTGGATTGCGGGCGGAACTGGCAGTCCGGGATTGCCGACGGTGATGGCCGTCATCAGGCCCTGATATCCTGTGGGGTCACCCTTACAGAGACCCTTGTGATCCCGGCTTCGGCCACAAGTGCACGTCTGACCGTGCACTACTGACCCTGTGGGTCTTTGTCCCGGATCTATGCCGCCACCACCCTTTGTGTTTCGCGTGGAAACCTCTACATGCACGCCCAGCGAACGGGCTGTTTTTCGCGCCCGCAACAAAAACAGGGACACTCAGTCTTGTCACACTATCGATACAAGCCGCTGCACCTGATGGCGGCGGATGAACGCGATCTTGAGCTTATCTCGGCGGCTCTGCAGGACAGCGTCCTCAAGATCGGGGACATGGCCTACCTGCCCGATGACAGGCGCTTTGCGTTTGTGGCAAACAGATTTGTCTGGGAACTGGCGACCGAGCGAAAACGCGGTGTGTTTGCCCGGGTCCGCACCGGTATCCATTTCAACGATGTCATCCGCGTGCAACAGCGCAATCTCCGGCCGGATGCCCGCAGTGCCGTCATTGACCTTCTCGCCATTCGGATTGCGCCGGGCCGGGAGGGTAACGACGAAGGCAATACCGCGTCTGTCCGTCTTGACCTGACCTTCGCCGGCGGTGGCTTGATCCGTCTCGACACAGAAGCCATCAATGTCGAATTGCATGACCTCTCGGAGCCCTGGTCAACAATGGCGCGCCCCGACCATGAGCGTGACACTCAGGCTGCAGGGGAGCGTTCGTAATGGCCCGGCTTCTGATAACACATGCGGCCGATTTTGAAGCCGAGATCAAGGCGCTCCTCTCGGTCAAGCGCGAGAGCGCAGCCGATGTTGACGAGGCCGTCGCTGCCATCGTGCGCGCGGTCCGCAAGGATGGGGATGAAGCCCTGATCGACCTGACACGGCGCTTTGACGATCATGACATCGACACGAAAACCTTGAGGATCGACAAAACCGAGATTGAGGCTGCAGAGGGCGATTGTGATCCAGCCCTGCTTGCGGCGCTGGACCTCGCGGCCCGACGCATTGCCGATTTCCACCAGCGTCAGTTTCCCTCAGACGAACGGTATACAGATGATACCGGTACGGAGCTTGGCTGGCGCTGGACCGCAGTCGACGCCGCCGGGCTATATGTTCCAGGCGGGCGTGCCGCATACCCGTCCAGTGTTCTGATGAACGCAATCCCGGCAAGGGTTGCAGGGGTCACGCGTCTTGTCATGAGTGTTCCAACACCCGGGGGGCGGGTGAACCCGCTTGTCCTTGCCGCCGCAAAACGCGCCGGGATCGATGAGATCTACCGGATCGGCGGAGCCCAGGCCATTGCCGCGATGGCCTATGGGACGCAGACCCTGTCTCCCGTTGACGTAATCGTAGGGCCGGGGAATGCCTATGTGGCGGCTGCAAAACGTCAGGTTTTTGGTCGTGTCGGCATCGACTCCATTGCGGGGCCATCGGAAATCATGGTGGTTGCTGACGCAAAGAATGATCCGGCCTGGATTGCTGCAGACCTTCTGAGCCAGGCCGAACATGACCCGTCGTCACAAAGCCTTCTTATTACGGACGACAGAGCATTTGCCGAAGCTGTGCTTGCAGCGGCTGAAGAGCAGATTGCACAATCGCCGCGCCGCGAGATCACAAGGGCGGCCTGGAACGACAATTCCGCCGTTATCGTGGCAGAAACACTCGAAGCTGCGCCGGCAATTATCAATCGGTTTGCGCCGGAACATCTCGAACTGGCGGTGGACGACCCGGATGCCCTGCTGCCCGCCATCCG
>CAYSMJ010000146.1:0-6495 GCA_964432075.1 uncultured Caulobacterales bacterium
CGAAGCAAGACCCGACAGAAAAAGCGCTTCTTCTACGGCCGTGTTGCCGCCGCCGACAACAAGCACCTCCTTGCCGCGATAGAAAAACCCGTCACAGGTTGCACAGGCGGAAACACCAAAACCCTGGAATTTCTGTTCGGAGGGAAGCCCGAGCCATTTTGCCTGCGCGCCGGTTGTGATGATCAGGGTATCTGCCTGATAGGTCTCGCCACTATCGCCGCGGAGTGTGAATGGCGGGCGATCAAGCTCGACATCTGTAATCAGATCACTGATAAATTTGGTGCCGACATGCTCGGCCTGTTTCTGCATTTGTTCCATAAGCCAGGGGCCCTGGATGACATCGGCAAAACCGGGATAGTTTTCCACATCCGTTGTGATGGTCATCTGCCCGCCCGGTTGCAGACCGTGGACAACCACCGGTTCACGTCCGGCCCGGGCGGTATAAATGGCGGCCGTTAGTCCGGCGGCACCGGATCCGAGGATGAGAACTTTGGTGTGCATGGCAAGGGCTCCTGCGCCGCCGAGGGTCGCGGCATTGATTTTCGTCGCCAGCATGTAGGATGTTCGAAGCCCGGCCTCAAGCAGCCGGTTGCTGACCGAAAAACCGCCACACACCATTTTCGCGTTTCAGACAATCTGATGATGAAAAGCGGGCTGCGGCGTTTGCGTGGCTGGAACGCCGAGCCGTCAAGTCCGGTGCGGGTGCAATGCAGGTCGCTATTGTCTGCAGGCGCGGCATTAATTTCGGTAAACGAGGCCGCCTCGTCGCGCTGGCGGGTGCTTTTGCGCTGTCTGATGAGATCGACACGAAGGTGCCATTACCGACTTGCACTGGCACGATTTCGCTGCAGTGGATATGCTCGGTCAAAACGTCAGTCATGCCGGGCTCCGCAAACCGTTGAATAACGAGGCCTGCGCGGCCTACCGCCTCAGCGCCCGCGCGCCAGGGGAAGATTTTCAACGGATGGTGGCTGGCAATTAAAACAGGTTTGCCTTTGTTGACATGGTCACGGGCGAGACGATCGGCGGCAAAAATGTCATGGCGGCGCAAACGGCCAGCTTCTGGTTTTGCGGCATTTTCTTCACGCAAACCGGTTCCGAGTTTGCTTGAAAAGGCTCTATTCCGGACAAAAGAGCGACCGGAAGAAGGAGTTGGTCGCGGTTTGAGGCCGGTCATCCCCTCGTTTCACTCGGCGACTGGCGCAGTCTGGAGATGACCAGACCCGTCGCAGCCCTGTCGCGCAAGGTGTCACGGTTGGCAACGAAAAGCGCCGCGGGGCGTCCGCCCGTACGGGATGTTTGCTGGCCGGTTCGCACCACAAGTCCCGCGCCCTCGATAGAGCGACGGAAATTCTGTTTGTGCAGTTGAAATCCGATTATTGACTCGACCGCCCGCTGAAGATCGAACAGCGTAAAACGCTCAGGCATCATTTCAAAAATGACCGGTCGGTATTTGAGCTTGCCGCGCAGGCGGCCGATTGCTGTTGCGAGGATACGGCGGTGATCCGAAATCATTGAGGTGCCGAATGTTGGCTCATTGGGATCATGCCAGGGGGCTTCCTCGACAAGACCGGCTTCATACATGAGTTCAAACCGGTCGAGGATACGTTCTTCTTCCCAGCCAAGATCATTAAGGCCAAAGGCAAGTCGGAAGCGGCTATGCCGGCGTTCGGCACGGGCGCGATCGTCAATGCCCGCAAGCCAGTGCTGGAGACGTGGTAAAATCTCTGTACTGAGGATAGGGGGCTCGCCCATGCGCCAGTCTTCCCAGGGAAAAAAGCGATACCAGTTGCGCCACCGGCCTCCTTCGACTTCGACGAATTCGGGTGTTCGGGTCAGGGCCAGATAGCCTACCGACACAAGGTGATCGTCCGATGCCATTCCGGTTGTCAACGTCCGGCCTGTTCCATCGCGGCCACGATCGCCAAAAGTGTAGAGCTGCTCGACGAAGCCCAGCGAAAGCCGCGTCTGTTCGCTGACCCAGCTGCGCAGGCCAAGTTCGAAAGTTCTGTGAATGGCAGGATCAAAGGGACCGAAGGGAAGACCCGGTCTGCCGGTGCGCCCGTCAATACACAAAACACGCGGTGTTCCCTCTTCAAGCGCAGCGATGACCCCGTTAAGGGTGATCTGGACACGTGTTCCTGCGGCGGCGAGACGAGGTTCATCGGACCCATGTTCGCTTGTCACAGCCCTATCTGGATGGTCAGATATCATGCAAAAGGTGATGGCGGTTCATTCCGCAGCTGACAAGATGATGGTCGGCGCGTCGATGGTTGTGTGGCAGGGTGGCAGATCATCAATCGCGTCAAACATGCGGCATTCTCGGCCCAGTAAATTATCGGCGTGATTGACCATGAACAGGCAGGGGTCCGCATGGGGGGCGACCGCGCGAAGCCTGCGGGCGATTTGGGTTTCGTCCTGCTCCGGGTGTGCCATGCAGAGCAGAATAAACGCGGTTGCCATTGAGCGTGCGATACCTTTCGCACAATGGATAAGAATAGTCTGGGCGCACAGTGTGTGCGGCCAGTCCTGAAACCGGTCGATAATCTTGCGGGTGCGCTCACGCGCCGTCGAATCGTGAATAGCCGGGCCGCATTCACTGTCCACATAAAGGCGCAAATGCCGATCAGCCGGCAGGGATGGAAAGGTCGGGCGCGGCTCGTCTTCGCTCAGGATTGAAATGACAAAATCCGGACGGTGCTGTTCAAAGGCGGCCATTGCGCGTTCGAGTGAACTGACGATTAGACGGGGCCCGCCACCATGCATATCAGAAACAAACTCTACCATTCAGCCAATATCGGCGTTTTCGAAGTTTTGGAAAGGGGCTTCGATTTCACGGACGCTTGAACACTTTCATATCGCTCCCAGAAGCGCGTCAAACCTCGCCACATAGGCGGCCTCAGCCTCATCGGCGGTTTGTGCAATCAAGGTGCCGGTATCGAGCGCCTTCGGGTCCCCAAACAGCTTGACCGCTTCGTCTGCATCAAACCCGGCAAGCTGTACCGCTTCGTGAAAGGCGCTGGCCCGGTCTGCCCTTTTTATGGTCTTTTCAACTGCAGGGGGAAGATTGGCCGGAAGCCCGAAACGGATATGGATCGCCTGCTGCAAGCGGTGCTCGATATCGCGGTAGACCTGACCCAGCGCGCTCTTGAATGGGCTGATCATATCCCCGATGACAAATTCAGGCCCGTCATGGAGGAGTGCGGCCAGACGCCACCGGGCGGGCCAGTCCGGCGAGAGGCGACCGCAAAAGTCTTCAACGATAACGGAGTGTTGCGCCACATTAAACGGCCGTGGCCCCCGGGTTTGCCCGTTCCACCGCGCCACGCGGGCGAGTCCGTGGGCGATGTCCTCGATTTCGATATCAAGCGGCGACGGGTCAAGCAGGTTCAGACGACGCCCCGACAACATGCGCTGCCAGGCCCGTGGGGGCGCGCTGGCCGTCCCGGGCGATTGCGCCATTTCCAGGGTTGCCCGTACCATTACAACCTTCCTTTTCCTTGCTGCCCTGCCTGAGCAGATCAGGCTAAGACAACAGGCCTATCAGCCGGGAAACCGGCATTCAAGCAGGGACGTGAGCACCGGAAGCGCAGAAAAAAGCGTTTGCAGACGACGAAAACAGATTTTCCTGTTGGGCTCTCAGGCCAAGCCTTTCGCTTGTCGTGCAATCGGTTTATTGCCCATTTCGCCTGTTTACCCAACAGCGCACACAGAGGAAGGGAAATCCATGTTCAACGAATTCAAGGAGTTTGCTCTTAAGGGCAATATGGTCGACATGGCGGTCGGCATCATCATGGGTGGGGCTTTTGGCACCATCATTTCGTCGCTCGTCAGTGATATTATCATGCCGCCGATCGGTCTGCTCATGGGCGGGGTTGATTTTTCGGAAATCAAATTCATCCTGCAAGACGCCACGGCCGACACCGAAGCTGTCACGATGAATGTCGGCTTGTTTGTCAACGCGATCATCGCCTTTGTGATCATCGCTCTTGCGCTGTTTTTCGTCATCAAGGGCATCAACTCAGCGAAGAAACAGCTTGAGGAAGAACAATCGGAAGAGCCGGCCGAAGTCCCGCGACAGGAAATCCTGCTTCAGGAAATCCGCGACGCGCTGGTTTCGCAAAAAGCCTGACCAGGGTTCATACCCTGACTGAAGCCCGGCCCGAGAGGGCCGGGTTTTTGTTTGGGCAGCGACCATTCAGACCATTGCCGGGTCTGGAGGGTGGCTCTATATCGGCGCGATGGCTCCGCTCAAAAACATCCGCAACTTTTCAATTGTCGCCCATATCGACCATGGGAAATCGACTCTGGCAGACCGCCTGATCCAGTCGACAGGAGGGCTGACGGAACGCGAGATGAAAGAACAGGTGCTCGATTCGATGGATCTTGAGCGCGAGCGGGGGATCACAATCAAGGCCCAGACAGTCCGCCTCAACTATAAAGCGCAGGACGGCGAAACCTATATCCTGAACCTGATCGACACACCGGGTCATGTCGATTTTACCTATGAAGTCTCAAGGTCGCTATATGCCTGTGAAGGCTCGCTGCTCGTGGTCGATGCAAGCCAGGGCGTGGAGGCGCAAACCCTTGCCAATGTCTACCAGGCGATCGATGTGGACCATGAGATCGTCCCTATCCTGAACAAGATCGACCTGCCAGCAGCCGAGCCTGAACGGGTAAAGGCGCAGATCGAAGAGGTCATCGGGCTTGATGCAAGCGATGCGGTTGAGATTTCCGCAAAAACCGGCCTGAACATAGAAGGTGTTCTTGAGGCGATCGTCCAACGACTTCCAGCACCTGACGGCGATGTGACAGCGAGGCTAAAGGCGCTTCTTGTCGACAGCTGGTATGACCCTTATCTCGGTGTTGTTGTTCTGGTGCGGATCATTGACGGGACACTGAAAAAAGGCCAGCGTATTCGCATGATGGGCGCAAAAGCGACCTATACGGTCGAGCAGGTCGGGATCATCACACCGAAGAAGACACCGGTTGACGGTCTTGGCCCTGGTGAAATCGGGTATATAACGGCATCGATCAAGGAGGTGGCCGATACCCGGGTCGGGGATACGATTACCGATGACCGCAACCCGGTGGAAACCCCATTGCCGGGCTTCAAACCCGCCCAGCCGGTGGTTTTTTGCGGGATCTTCCCCGTCGATGCGAACGATTTCGAAGACCTGCGCGGCGCCATGGGCAAGCTCCGGCTCAATGATGCCAGTTTCGAATATGAGATGGAAACATCAGCGGCGCTGGGCTTCGGGTTCCGCTGCGGGTTTCTTGGTCTGTTACATCTGGAAATCATCCGGGAGCGGCTTGAACGGGAATTCAATCTTGATCTCATTACCACCGCGCCCAGCGTTGTCTATCATCTGTATCTGACCGATGGCTCGATGAGCGAAATGCACAATCCGGCCGATATGCCGGACCCGGTACGGATCGATCACCTTGAAGAACCGTGGATCAAGGCGACCATTCTGGCGCCGGATGAATATCTTGGCGGGATCCTCAAGCTGTGTGAGGAACGGCGCGGTATCCAGCAGGAACTGACCTATGCCGGCGCGCGAGCCATGCTTGTTTATGAACTGCCACTGAACGAAGTGGTATTCGATTTTTATGATCGGCTCAAATCGGTCTCCAAAGGCTATGCCAGCTTTGATTATCAGATGCTTGAATACCGGGCTGACAATCTCGTGAAAATGCAGGTCCTCGTCAATGACGAGCCTGTCGATGCCTTATCGGTCATCGTTCACCGGGATAAAGCCGAGGTGCGGGGACGGGCCATGTGCGAAAAGCTGAAGGATCTGATCCCGCGGCACATGTTTAAAATTCCAATCCAGGCCGCTATTGGTGGGCGGATTATCGCACGCGAGACGATTGCCGCCTTGCGCAAGGACGTAACAGCCAAATGTTATGGCGGGGATGCAACTCGCAAACGCAAGCTTCTGGATAAGCAAAAGGAAGGGAAGAAAAAGATGCGCCAGTTCGGCCGCGTCGAAATTCCTCAGGAAGCCTTCATCAACGCTTTGAAAATCGACAGCTGATCAGGCGTTCCATACTCCATTTGTCTGGCTTTATGCCGAGTAGACCGGATTTCCGTGTTCGTCCAAATCCTCGCGAGCAAGATTTGAGAACCTTGTAAATTCCTGCTCGAAATGCAGTTTCACAGTCCCGATCGGGCCATGGCGTTGCTTGCCGATGACAAGTTCTGCGACATTCCGCAATTCGGCGTTTTTCAACGCCCATTCCTGATATTCAGGGCTGGTTTCATCGCCCGGCATCTGGCGGGAATGGTAGTACTCCTCCCGGAACAGGAACATTACGACGTCGGCATCCTGTTCGATTGAGCCCGATTCCCGCAGATCCGACAATTGTGGTCGCTTATCGTCCCGGGACTCCACCTGGCGGGAAAGCTGGGAAAGGGCAACAACGGGGATGTTGAGTTCCTTTGCGAGGGTTTTGAGTCCCATACTGATTTCGGTGATTTCCTGCACCCGG
>CAYSMJ010000147.1:0-6483 GCA_964432075.1 uncultured Caulobacterales bacterium
GGCCGGGCTGATCCAGCGCACGCCCCGCGGCCGGCTTCTCGCGCCCCTGGCCTGGCCTCACCTTGGGCTGGTTCCCCCGTCAGCAGTCAGCCAGACATCCCTGCTTGAACGGTAGCGCATTTTCAAGCGTAGCGGGGACCGGTTTGCGTGAAGAAAATGCGGCAAGACAAGACCGTAAGCCGGGCGTAAAAATGTCACAAACCTGTGTCATGATAAGGGCGGTGTGTAATCTGGGTGAGGGTCCGATCAGGGAAGACAGCCATTCATTACAGGTTGACTTGTGCGGCTTTTGCGGGTGACATGATTTTGAATTCGTCTGTATCGGCGTAACAATCAGAGTCTTTACCGACCCTAATGGCGTTGCTGAAACAGGCGGCTGCCTGAGCGGGCTCGTGTCGTAAACCGGGCTGCATTTGAGGATATGAATTCGGCTTTCCATCCAACCTTGCCAGACCGAACGGCGCAAACCGGAGTGACAATCAATGCTTTCTGACGTTTTAAGCTCGAGTAACAAAACGCTTGTGTTGGATGAGTTTGCGGCATCTGTGTTCCCTGTCGATCACGACGGGCAGCCTGGCCTTTTTTTCCAGGACCCATCGCTTCAACCCAAAGGCAATTCCGAACAAGCAGACAGTACCCTTGCTGATTTTTCCGGCGCCTTCACAATCGTAAACGCGAAAACCACCAAGCTCTCCACGGGCCTTTTCACGGTTGCAACAGGCGGTGCCGTCGACCTTGTCGGGGTCAATGCCAATGCACCCGAAGGGCTGACCATTGTCGACATGGGCGCACAGGCCGGGATCGTTATTGATGCAGTCGCGGTCGACGGTACTGCCGACGCGTTACTGGCCGATCTGACAGCCCTCGGCCTGAGCCAGGGTGCCGCCTTTGGAAATGTTGTGTCCGGCATCCTGCCGGCAACCGCCCTCACCGAGCTCGACGGACTGGAAACGCTCGCTTCCGTCCGGGAGTCTCGGGTGTTCTCCAATGCCGGCAGCGTGACAACCCAGGCCGATGCCTCCTTGCGCTCCGATGAGGCCCGTGCCCAGTTTGGCGTCGACGGATCGGGCGTATCGATTGGCATTCTGTCGGACAGTTTCAATGCCCTTGGCGGGCTCAACATGGATATCTCAACCGGGGATTTGCCATCCGGAATCCAGATTCTGGACGATTTGACGGCTTCGGGAGACGACACGGATCCGTCTGATGAAGGTCGCGGCATGGCGCAGCTCATTTTTGATATTGCACCGGGTGCGGACCTTCTTTTCCATACAGCGTTTACCGGGATCGCCAATTTCGCCCAGGGTATCATCGACCTTGCCAATGCCGGGGCTGACATCATTGTCGATGATGTCGTTTATTTCGCCGAATCCTTCTTCCAGGACGGCATCATTGCCCAGGCGGTCGACCAGGTCGCGGGCCTTGGCGTTCTGTACTATTCGTCCGCGGGTAATACCGGGACGGATTCCTATGAGTCGGTGTACCGAAGTTCGGGCATCGGGTTTGGGCCAAGTTTCGGGACGACGCAGGGGGTCGCCCATGACTTTGATCCGGGTACGGGTGTCGATACTCGCCAGCTGATCTCCCTTGATGATGGCGATGAGATTTCGCTGTCACTTCAATATGATGAGCCTTTTGCAAGCGCCGGCGGCCTTGGGCCATCAAGTGACTATGATATCTTTCTTGTTGAGGCCGGCACCAGTAATGTGGTGGCAGAGTCAGTCAGCGGTAATGGCACTGATGCGGTTGAAATCTTTCAGTTTACAAACGATACCGGGTCGACCCAGCAATATGAAATCATCATTATCCGGTTTTCCGGATCGACCAACAATCTCCTGAAATATGTGGATTTTTCCGGCGATGCGGAAATCCTTGAATGGGCAACAAATTCACCAACTGTTATTGGCCATGCCAATGCAAACGGTGCGGTTGCGGTCGGGGCATCCGCCTTTTTCAACACGCCGGAATTCGGGCTTAACCCGCCGAGCGTGAACGGATTTTCCTCGCGCGGCGGTGTACCCATCCTGTTTGACACAGCCGGCAATCGGCTCGCCAGCCCTGAGTTCCGGAACAAGCCGCTCTTCACAGCCCCTGATGGGGGGAACACAACCTTTTTTGGCAGCGATATCGGTTTTGATTCCGATAGTGACCCGAATTTTTTTGGAACCTCGGCCTCGGCGCCGGCTGCGGCGGCGGTTGCGGCCCTATTGCTTGAGGCGGTGCCTGCGGCAACGGCCAGCGAGATCAATCAGGCGCTTGTCAACACGGCGATCGACATCGGCGCGGCCGGGATCGACACCGCATCGGGTGCGGGCCTCATTCAGGCGGATGGCGCCCTTGCAGAACTCCTGTCTCTCCAGGGCAATCCCAACCTGATCGAGGGAACGCCGGGCCCTGATGCGCTTGGTGGCACCCCGGGCAATGACACCATCACCGGTTTCGCAGGTGCTGACACACTATCCGGCAATGGCGGTGCAGATTTTATCGACGGCGGCCCAGATGCCGACAATCTCAGCGGTGGCGACGGCAATGATACGATCGATGGGGGAAGCACTGGCGCCGACATATTGGGGGGCGGTTCAGGTGACGACTTGCTGATTGCCGGCTCAAATCAGGATACCCTTTTCGGCGGCAGCGGCAACGATACATTATCCTCAGCCGGAGGCGGGGGAACGGACTCGTTTTTCGGGGAAGACGGCAATGATCTCCTCATCGGGGCTGGCAGCGAAGAGAGTCTGGACGGGGGTGCGGGCGCTGACACGCTCGATGGCGGTATCGCCGGTGCTGACCTGCTTTTGGGCGGTATTGGCGACGACTCGCTGATCGCAGCCTCAAACCTCGACACCCTGCGCGGCGGCGATGGAGACGACACGCTGACCTCCATCGGGCGGGGGGGCGATGACCAGTTTTTTGGTGAGGACGGAAATGATTTGCTGACCGGAGCCGGGAGTAATGAAACGCTTGACGGGGGTGCAGGCGCTGACACGCTCGATGGCGGTGTTGCGGGTGCGGATCTTCTCCTTGGCGGAACCGGTAATGACATGCTGATTGCCGGTTCAAACCTTGACACCCTGAGGGGCGGCGATGGCGATGACACGATTTCTTCAATCGGACGTGGTGGTGACGACGAATTCTTCGGCGACGCTGGCAATGACCTGATTACCGGATCGAGATCGGCTGAAACCCTGTCCGGCGGCAATGATAACGACACTCTCGATGGCGGTAATGGGGGTGCGGACCTTCTTCTTGGTGACGCTGGCAATGATATGCTGATTGCCGGCTCAAATCTTGACACCCTGAGAGGCGGCGATGGCAATGATGTTCTTACATCCGTTGGTCAGGGTGGCGATGATGAGCTGTACGGAGAAGGCGGCGACGATCTCATCTCAGGGTCAGCGTCGAACGAAATTCTGTCGGGTGGCGCTGGCACCGATACCATTACGATTGGTCAGGGGAATGATGAAATTTCTGGCGGTCCGGGCGATGACCTGTTTCTCGTTGTGAGCCTTTCGGGCACCCATATTATTACCGACTTTGAGCAAACGAGCACGATAGAACGGATTGACCTTTCGGCCGTTTCAGGGATTAGCGATTTTGCCGATCTGGCTGCAAATCACCTGAGCGCCGATCCTGTGACGGGCGATGCGATCATCACCGTTGGGACTGCCAGCATTGTCATTGCCGGCGTGGATCCAAACATCGTTGAGCCTGGCGATTTTATCTTTTAACACCGAGCTGCATGGATCGGAACCGATCCTTGCAGCGCAGGCAAGCGGATCGACCGTAAGCCAATTGACCATACGACACCCGCCAAACCCCGAGATGACGAAGGCCATCGGCTGGCGCCTGTTCGTTTGGCGAGGCCGTATGGCTGCGGGACTGCGTTATCTTTTTGTTGAATCAAAAACGCAAGCCAGGTTTTTCTAGAGCGCGTTCACAAAAGGTTTGAGGAAAGCCGGCGATTTCCTCAACGCAAAAGAAACGAGAACGCGACGTTGCAAAGGCCGTTCCGTTTTCCGGTTGCGGCCAAAACAACCCTACCACAACAACACATATAAGCCGACCAGGATAACGACAACCATCAGTGAAAGGACGTTGAAAATCGGACGTGTACCAAAGGCAATATCATCGACACTGACCGCCCGCGGCGATGCCGCCCGGCTTGTCAGATAGGAAATTCCCCACGCAACGAGGATGCAGGAGATAAAGACAATCCAGATCCGGATGATAAAGGGGATATCCGGTGTCATGATCTTTAACAGGATGTTAAAGCCGACAGAGCCAAGCAGCGCGGCGAACGCGCCCCAACTGTTCGCCCGGCTGGCAAAAAAGCCAAGCAGGAAAACCGTAACCACGCCCGGCGCAATAAACCCGGAATATTCCTGAACAGTCTGGAAGGCACTCTCAAACCCGCCGATAAAAGGCTGGGCGAGCGCAAGAGCAACGAGCATGGCCACAAGCGCCGTTGTGCGGCCCACGGCTACATAGTGGCGTTCATTGCGTTCCGGAAGGAGTGCCCGGTAGACATCCATGGTAAAGATCGTCGAGATCGAATTCATCATCGACGCCAGCGACGAAACGACGGCCGCGATCAGCGCTGCGAAAACAAGCCCGCGAAGCCCCGCGGGCGCCATGCGCATCAGCTCGCCATAGGTCCGGTCTGATTTTTCTCCCAGTGCCGCCGCATCAAGCGTTCCCTGACCGGCCAGGATGACAGCAGCAATTCCGGGCACAACGACAATCAGGGGAATGAACAGTTTTAGCAATGCTGCAAAGGCGAGGCCCTTTTGTGCCTCAGGCAGGCTTTCCGCGCCCAGTGCGCGCTGGATGATATACTGGTTGAAGCCCCAATAGGAAAAATGAAGAACCCACAGGCCCCCAAGCAATGTCCAGATCCCCGGCAGATTGTCATAGCCCGGATGGTCCTTTGACAGGATCATCCTGAAATGGTCGGGCAACTCGTCTGCAACCCTTGCAAGGCCGCCAAGCGCCCCTTCCGCGCCCTCAATCCGGTCGAGGGCGATCCATGTAATCGCAAGCCCACCAAAGATCAGGATAACAACCTGGATAATATCGGTCAGGGCAACGGCCTTGAGCCCGCCATAAAGTGAATAGGCGGCAGCAAACAGGCCGAGCGACGCCATACAGGCCAGCACCGGCCAGCCGGTGAGTGAATTCATGGCAAGCCCACCAAGCCACAGGACGGTTGTCAGATTGACGGCCGTATAAAGGACAATCCAGTACACAGACATCAATCCCTTGACGCCGTGACCAAACCGCTGATCAAGAAATTGCGGCATGGTGTAAATGCCGCGCTTGAGGAAAATCGGCAAAAAGAACTTTGCCACAACCAGCAATACAATCGCCGCCTGCCACTCATACGCAGCAATCGCAATGCCCACCGCAAATCCCTGGCCGGATTGCCCGATAATCTGTTCGGCAGAGATATTGGACGCAATCAGCGAGGCCCCGATTGCCCACCACGGCAGAGCCCGGCCGGCCAGAAAATAATCTTCAGTATCCTTGGTTTGCCCCGCCGGTTCGCGAGAGACCCAAACCGCAATCAGAAACAATATGACCGCATAGCCGGCCACGATCATCAGATCGATTGACTCCAGCGCCATGGAACGCCCCTCCTTTGTCCTTCGTCTAGCCGGACCAATGCCTCAGACCGCGAAGTTTCCGCTTGACCATGCTGAAAACTGTTTGCCGATGCAAGCCAGAAGCCGCGCCCGAGGCCTGCGCTCGTTCAGACCGTTTCGTTTGATCCTTGCATCAGAGGACAGGCCCCCCACCCTCTGTTTGCGCCCCTTGTGTTCGGAACAAACCGGTTCGCTTTTTTTGATGCCACTCCAGGCTGGCATGCACAGGCACTATGAAGGCACAATGGGACAAGCGCCGCAGCAGCACGCAAATTCTGCGAAAGCAAAGGGCGTCAGGCGGGTTTGCCAGACTGGTATCTCGCCCGACCGCTGTTGCCAGAGGGCTTTTCCAGGCTCTGAATGGTTCATAAAGAGGTGCGTCCCATCCATTCGGTAAGGAACGGTTGTCGTGAACGCCATAGCCGAAGGTGATCGGGGCGAAGCTCAGAGTGTTGATCTCTGCACTTTTTTGTCACCGTCAGGATCAATCTCAACATCCGGCGCGGGGGTGGCGGGGGGCATGGCACCAGGCCTCGTTATAGGCGCCGGTAGAGGCCTCAATAGCCGCCCGGTCGTTCCCCCGGGCCAGTTCGAGAAGAGAGGAACAACGGTCGGCCAACGTCCAGAGATCGGCAAAATGCTCGGGCGCTGTGGCAGGCTTGTCCTCGTTAAGCGCCAGCTGCGCCAGGACGCCAGTGAGTAAGGTAGCGGTGAAGATCACTCGGGGAAAACCGTCAGACCCGCAGCCCCTTGGCCTGACATCGCTGTGGCGCCTGTTATTCCGGAACATGGTACCGCCTCCCCGGTTCGAACGGGGGACCTCTAGATCCACAATCTAGCG
>CAYSMJ010000148.1:0-6480 GCA_964432075.1 uncultured Caulobacterales bacterium
GGCGCTCGCGCTCGCGATAGTCAGCGGCGAGGGCGGCCACCGCATCACGTTCTGCATCACTGACCTCAAGATCGGGGTCGGGAAAATAGCACAGATCGTCGGCCGGAAAGGCGTCATACATCAGCCGTGCTTCCGCCTGTTGTTCATAACAGATGAGGGCGGCAAGAAACTCCTGCGGTTTTTCCACCGGTCCCTGATCACGGTAAAGCTCGGCCGTTTCAATACCCACATATCGCCAATGCCACGGCTCGAACGTATCGGTACTGGGCAGATAAACATTTCCCTTGGGATAGGACAGAATGAAACCGTAGGAGGGCGCGCGCCGCGAAAAGCAGGCATAAGCTGCATCGGATTCAGCCATAAAACGGCCGTTCACATCAATATCCGCGGCCAGGCCTGTCTGGTGTTCGGACATGCCCGGCGGGGTCACCGTGCCGCGATGACGCAAACGTTGAAACAGATCGGCCTGGGTCTGATAGGCCCGGAAGCCGGAACGAAGTGAGAGTCGTTCATCCGGCGTTTCCTGCGAGCATTGATTGATAAGACCGGCCAGCCGATCGTGCAACGTGGCCGAGAGGGCCGAAGCCTCTCCGGCTGCCCCGTCGCGATTGCGCGGCAGCGCGGCCGGGTTATCCGATGCCAGACGCAGTTTCATCTCATCAAGGCTGGGGTCCTTGCTGGTTGGCACGCCATGATTGGCGGCAGCCTCAAGATCGCCCGGATAATAGGACGGCGGCAGCGGCATCGTTCGTGTCACCGGTCGGCTTATGGCAGCAGCGGACAGGGCCGCTTTGTCGTTTTCAGAGGCCAGCGATTGTCCGGTTTCGTGCGCCTTGCGGTAGATTGTGGCCATATGCTGGCGCAGCGCTTCGGCCTGAAGGTGGGCCCCTTGACGGTCGTAGCTGTCTGCAAGAAGACCAATCATCAACCCCATGACGGGATCGTCTGGCCCCAGGGCCCGTTCCATGGCCCGTAACCCGGCCTGATAGAGAAGATCGGCATCCGCAAGACGGCCTCGTTGAACAAAAGCGGGCCCGAATTCAAGGGCCCGGGCAGCAGCCGCGTCGACAGCCGCCTCACCGTTGCGGCTGCCTTCACGCAAATATCCCTCAACCGACCCGGTTTCACCGAATTCGGACAAAAGCGAGGCCGGTTTTGTCAGATCGGAACTGGCGGCCGACTTTTTTTCCGGGCGCGCCAGACAGTGCGCGCTGCTATCGAGCCGGTCAGGACTTTCCGCGCGCAGACGCTGAAAGCAGTCGATTTCCGCGAGAAATTCCTGCGGCCGCAGGACCGGCCCCGTCTCGCGGTATAGCATCGCCGCTGACCGCCCGATAAAGCGCCAGTGCCACGGCTCAAACCCGTTTCGGTCGACCAGATAGCTGTTGCCAATCGGCAGGGAGGCGACAAAACCGAACCGGTAGGCGTTCTCTTCGAAACACAACCAGCTTCGGTCGCTCGGGCGCATCAGACGACCATTGACATTGAGATCAACGGCAAGCCCGAGCTGGTGTTCGGACGGTTCGCGCGTTTTATCCGTCAGCGGACTGGCTGGCTCGAAGCCACGGGCAATTGTGATCGTTTCAAGGGCGTTTGCGCGCTCTCCATTGACATCGGCCGAGCAGGTATTGATCAGGCGCCCAAGAAGGATGGGCATGGTCGCGTCACGATCGTCGGGAATGTTCTCCGGGGCAAGGCTGACGGTGATTGCGTCGCCGCCGACCCGTCCGCCCGCTCGGGACACCGGCAGCGCATAGGCTTCTGCGAGCACGAGGTCGTTTGGTTGATAGGTCCCGGGAATGTCGGCATTGCGCGAGACCGGTCGTGCAAGAACGTCGCTTCGGAAAAAGTTGGCAATGCGAACCGGACTTATTGTTGCATTGCGGGCTTTTTCTTGTTCGACCAGGTTTCGCAGCGCCAGGCGAAGCGCCGCCGCTTCGGTCTGACGCCCCTGTTGCGCCACAGCAAAGGCAAGCCGTTTGATGGTAAGGGGCAGACGGCGGTGGAGGCGATCGCGCTCAACCCCTTCCGCGATGGCCAGACGGGCCTCAGTTGCGCGCAGGCTCTCTTCAAAAACAGCTTCGGCGGCGTTAAAGCGCTGCATGGTCAGATAAACCGGTCCGAGAAGCAGGGCGTGATGGGCAAGATCATTGTCGCTGCCGGCAAGATGGCGCTTTTTGATGCTGTAGGATGTGGCCAGCAGACCGGCAGCCGCGGGCAGATGATCATCGTAAAGAGCAAGATGGGCGCCGACGGTTGCCATCTGACGGGCAGTCGCGAGTTGGCCGTTGACATCGCCGCCAATATCAATGCCGGTCGGTACCGGTGAAAAGCGGCGCGCAATTAGCGGGGCGGCGTCCAGAACGGCTTCGGCATAAAACCGCTCGATCGATTTTGGATTGTCGCCTGTGGCGCCCAAGTCATAGAGATCAGGCAGGGCCGCGTCGCCGGCCAGTCGCAAAAACGCATCGAGACTTGCGATCGCCTTTGGCCAGTCATTGGCCGTCAGATAGGCGCGTGCGAGTAGTCCGTCGAGATCGAGGCGCTCGCGCGGTGGCAGGCCACTTTTAGCGCCAACGGCAAGGCTGTTCTCGAGTAAGGTGGCTGCGTCACTGCTGCGCCCCGCTTCGATCAGGGCATGGGAAAGCCGGGCCGTGAATCGAGGCTTGAGGGGGTGGCTTGTGTCAGAGCCGATCTCTGTCGAAAGGCTCATCCCGAGTTCGGCGGCGCGCCGGAAATCGCCACGGTCAAAGGCCTGATCAAATCGTTCGAGGGCGATATCGGGGTCAAGACGCTCCAGAAGCGCCGAGTAACCAAGATACCCCGCTCCGCTGAGGACAAGCACTGCAGCAAGAAAGGCCGGGATACGGATATTCAAGACAAGCCCCATTATTTATTTCCCCACATGAACCGTTTCTTCCCCTTGAAATATCACCATTGACGCAGCAATACGAGGCACTTCAGAAAAAAATCCCGCTGCGTCGGCAATAAGGCTAAGGCGACCGGATCACGGGATCAAAAGGACAGGCCGGGCCTATCTGGCAAGCGGACGACCCAATGACCGAATCCACGCAGTCGCCCCAATCCCGGATGACAGGTCGGCGCCGCCTCTATCTGATGCGCCACGGCCATGTGGATTACTTTGCCCCGGATATCGAGGACCCGCGGACAGTGTCGCTGACTGAAAAGGGCAGGGCACAGGCCAGCGCTGCGCGGGAGGCCCTGGCGGCGATTCCGTTCGACTTTGCCGCCTGTTCCGGGCTGCCCCGCACACGCGAGACGGCGCAGATTGTTCTTTCGGCCCATGTTGATCCCCCGGTTCTTGTTGAAGACCTCCGCCTTGAGGAATTAAAAAGCGGCTGGCTTCGCGTTGAGAGTCGCGAGGAACTGGCAGCACGGATTGCGTTTTGTTTCGATGACGCGGGCGGCGCGGAGGCCCGGTTCCTCCCTGACGGCGAAACCTTTGCTGATGCCGAGGCGCGAATCGTTGACGCGATCCGGGATTGCCTGCTGCGTTGTGTCTGGCGGACCGGTCTTCTGGTGGCCCATGAAGGGGTCAATCGGATCCTTTTTGGCTGGATCACCGGGGGCGGCCTGTCCACCATCGGTGTTTTTGAACAGGATTTATGCGCCATCAATGTGATCGACTTCGATATAACCCCTACCGACCCGGACGCCAAGGAAACCGCCGGCCTGACCCGACCGCTGAACGGCCTTCACATTGAACGGGCTGTGTTGAAACAGTTGAATGTGACCCCTTATGATGTCGTGAAAGACGGGTTGCGCCGGACCAGTCTTGAACATCTATTCGAGGTCGATTTTGGCGCAAGCCGCCCCAGCCGCGTCTGACATGGCTGATTGGCAACGCCGCAAGCAAAAGAGATGTTTCTGCCCTGGCACCAGTCAATAATGACTGTTTCGATCTTGTCATGCCCCCCTGTGCTCCGGTAACCTTCGCTCAAGGTATTGGATTCCGGCAAAAATGGAGTGGAGCACGCCATGCCGTATGGGGTAAAGCGGGGTCTGAAAAACCCGGGCGATTACAGCCTTTTCGACATTGTCGGATTGGCAATGTCTGGCTCTGCGGGTATTCTCGCAGCGCTTGTTACTGACTACCAGCAAAGTGCCGAGAGTTCAGCCTTGTACACTCTGAACCACTGGGCCGTCTCGCTTGGGAATATGATGGGCTATGCGGAAATACCGCTCTGGTGGGTGATCGCCGGGCTTGTCCTCGTGGGCGCGAGTTCAATTTTTTATTTCCAACCCATTACCCGGCAGGGCGCGTTTGCTCAGGGGTTTGGTCTTCTGGCCGTGCTCATGACAGCTGTGCCATCCGATCTGGTTTCCGGGCTTGAGGATATCAGCAATGACCGCAACTTGCCGGGTCTGTCGTCAAATAATTCAGGCGCTGCGGAGATAAGTCAGGTTTCCTATCCTGACGTCGCCCAATCCAAAGCAATCAATGCCGCACGACCACCGACAGCCGGAGGTATTTCCGGAGAGCGGCCTGCCGTCGTAAAAGCCGCGCTTCAGCAGCGTAATGTTGCAAAATACCAGATCAGGCTTGTGCTCAAATTTGAGGGTGGCCTTGATGGCGACGTCAACAACCTGATCCGTCGGGGACTGCTCCGCGGTCGGCTTCACAATGACGACACGGATGTCACGTATAACCTGTTGTTGAACGCCGGGGGCAATCTGACCCAGCGTGGAGATACGCTGATTATTGATGCCGGCGTGCCGGCCCGGAGCGACGAAGCGCGGCTCTGGGTGCGGATCGAATGTGCAGGCCACAGGATTGAAGAGCAATCAGCCGTCGCGCGCATTGGTCAACCGCTGGAATGGCGGATGACAATCCGCGAATCGACAACACCTCTTTTCATCCAGCGACTAAACAGGGTCTATCGTTACTAAAAGCGACAGTGCTATCCCGTCTCCACCACCAAGTGATGGAGACTGTAATGAATGACGAGACCGCGCAGCATGAAGCCAGCCCTGCCTTTGGCGATCCCCTGGCGTCAGCCTTTGAAAATCCGATGTTTCTCGCGGCGATGCGTCGGCGACGCTCCACCCAGGCCGATTTGCTGGGCGAGCCGGGTCCTGCCCCGGACCAACTCAACGAGCTGTTGACCATCGCAGCACGTGTCCCCGACCATCGCCGGGTTAATCCATTTCGTTTTGTTATCATCGCCGGCGAAGGCCGTGCACGCGCCGGTGAAAGACTTGCGGCAGCGTTCTGCACCCGTGAACCAGACGCCGAGGAAACGGCCATCAGCCGCGAGCGCGGGCGGTTTTTGCGCGCACCGGTCATCGTCCTAGTCGTCTCTGCTGTTGATTACAATCACAAAACCCCGGAATGGGAACAGACCCTGACAGCAGGAGCGGTCTGCATGAACCTGCTTATTGCCGCCAAGGCGCAGGGCTTTGCCGCCCAATGGCTGACCGAATGGTATGCTTATGACCGCGATGTCTGTTCGGCCTTCGGGTTGGCGCCGCACGAGCGGGTCGCCGGTTTTATGTATATCGGCACGGCGCAAGGGGACATCAAAGAGCGCCAGCGCCCGGAAATGGCCGATATTGTGAGTCATTTCTGATGAACAGCCCTGTTGCGGAACAAACAGCCATGGTCGTTTTTCGTCTTTTCGCGGTTATCGCTCCTATGCTGTTACTTCCTATCGAAGAGCCGCTTGCTGACACGGCCTCGGGCTGCCGTCCCCTGAAGTTTGAAGATGCCAGCATGGTTGTTTGCCGGTATTCTCTCGATGGCTTTGAAATCGCTCTTCACCATCGTGGTCCGGAGGGCGAACTGATCGGGACGTTCTACCGACTGGGCGAGCTTTTTAAGACGGACGACCTCGTTTTTGCCATGAATGGCGGCATGTATTCGCCCGGCTGGGAGCCTGTTGGTCTTTATGTTGAAGACGGGCAAACCATCAAATCTGCCAACACAAATGATGGGTACGGCAATTTTCATCTCAAGCCGAATGGCATTTTCTATACCCGAAAAGATCCGCAGACATCATATATCAGGGCTGACATCGCGGTCACTGAAGACTTTCTGGAGTCAAAGCCCGAAGCGGTTGACGCCACCCAGTCTGGCCCCATGCTCGTGATTAATGGCGCTTTGCACCCGCGATTTTTGAAAGACGGAACGTCCAAACATCGCCGCAATGGTGTCGGGGTTTCCGATGATGGGCGTACCGTCTATTTTGCGATTGCGGATACGCCGGTGAACTTTCACACCTTTGCCAGACTGTTTCGTGATTATCTTGGTGTGAACAATGCCCTCTATCTTGATGGCGCAGTCTCGAAACTTTATGCAAGAGATCTTGCCCGTATGGATCGCGGACTACCCATGGGACCGATGATCTCGGTCTTTCGCAAGCATGATTACGACTGATACCAAGCTGCATGGATCGGAACCGATCCTTACAGCGCCGGGCAAGCGCGACTGCGCGTCGGCGCTTATGCGCCGTAACCGCG
>CAYSMJ010000149.1:0-6472 GCA_964432075.1 uncultured Caulobacterales bacterium
GACCCCCACGCCAATCCGGCCCGGTTGTCCCCCGAACAGGCCGGGGCACGCACGCACCTGCTTGATGCCATGACCGACGGTCACAGACCGCTATTGCTTGACGGGGTAACGGGATCAGGAAAAACCGAGGTCTATCTGGAAGCCGTGCGCGCAATCCTTGAGCGTGATCCGGACGCCCAGATCCTGATCATGCTCCCGGAAATCGGCCTGACCCTGCCATTTCTTGACCGGATCGAGAAACGGTTTGGCGCCCCGCCGGCCGCCTGGCATTCCGAGATCCGCCCGGCAGCGCGCCGCCGGGTGTGGCGCCGCGTGCTCGAGGGACAGGCGCGGCTTGTCGTCGGCGCGCGATCTGCCCTGTTTCTGCCCTTCAGGAAGCTGCGCCTGATCATTGTCGACGAAGAACATGATGCTGCCTACAAGCAGGAAGATGGTGTCCTTTATCAGGCGCGCGACATGGCCGTGGCGCGGGGCATGCTTGGCCGGTTTCCGGTTATCCTGGCGTCGGCGACCCCATCTCTTGAAACGATGATCAATGCCGCCGACGGCCGGTACCGATCCGTTAGCCTGCCGTCACGCTATGGGCCCGCGCAATTGCCTGACATCGAGCTTGTCGACATGCGCGACGCCCCGCCGACCGCGCCCCCGACCGGGCCCCAATTCGGGCCCCAATTCGGGCAACAGTCCGCGCCGGTATGGTTGTCTCCGGTGCTAGTTGAGGCGGTCAGTGAATCGCTGGTCGCGGGCGAACAGGCACTGCTTTTCCTCAATCGGCGTGGTTATGCGCCCCTGACCCTGTGCCGGAAATGCGGGCACCGCATGGTGTCACCCCATTCCGATACCTGCCTTGTGGAACACCGGTTCGAGAACCGGCTGGTCTGCCACCATACGGGCTATTCAATTCCGAAACCAACGGCGTGCCCCGCTTGCAAGGCTGTCGGCAGCCTGACGGCTTGCGGGCCGGGCGTCGAACGCATCGCCGATGAAGCGGCCACGCGCTGGCCCCACGCCCGGATTGAAATCCTGTCATCGGACCGGTCACAGTCCGGAAATCAGAAAACCATATTGGCAGCCATGCAGGCCGGAGAAATCGATATCCTTGTCGCGACCCAGGCCGCGGCCAAGGGCCATAATTTCCCGAACCTGACCTGTGTCGGTGTGGTTGATGCGGATATGGGCCTGCAGGGGGCAGACCTGCGGGCCGCGGAACGGACATTTCAGGTCCTCAGCCAGGTCGCCGGGCGGGCCGGGCGGGCAGAAAAACCCGGCAGGGCCTTTTTGCAATCCTACAAACCCGACGCGCCCGTCCTCCAGGCGCTGGTTGATGGCGATCGTGACCGGTTTCTTGCCATTGAAGCGCAAGGGCGGCACGTTATGGGGTTTCCGCCCTTTGGCCGTCTCGCCGCAATCATTCTGAGCGCGCGCGATGAAACATTGGTGCGACAGGCAGCTGACACGCTGCGCCAGTGCGCGCCCGTAGCCGAAGGCGTTGAGGTCTGGGGGCCGGCCCCGGCGCCCCTGTTCAAACTCAACGGGCAAAGCCGAATCCGTTTTCTCCTTCGATCAAAACGCAAGGTCCACCTGCAAGCCTATCTGCGAGACTGGATCAGCGGGGTAAAGCTGCCCGGCGCGGTAAGAACCACAATCGATATTGATCCCTATACGTTTCTTTGAATATCAATAGAGCGCGTTTACAGAGAGTGTGATCGGTTTTTGGTTTCAAACGCGCTCTGGTCAGAAGATGAAATCGCCGTTGGTCAGTGCAACCACACTCACCCCTTCGAGGGTGATCGTGTTACTGCCATCGGTGATCACGGCGTTGCCGGCAATTTCTGAAAGATGATTGTTCACGAGATCGGAGAAATCCGTAATTGCACCAACACCTGATAAATCAATCTTTTCGAACCGGTTGGCAAGGTTGAAATCCTTTATCGTATCATTGCCAAAACCATTTTCGAAAACAAAGATATCCCAATTAAAATTTCCGTACAGACGATCATCACCAGCACCGCCGATTATGGTGTCAAAACCAGCCCCGCCACGAACAGCATCATTACTGGCGCCGCCATTGACGACATCATTGCCTATACCACCGAAAATACGATCGCGGCCATTGCCGCCATTAAGCGTATCGTCACCAGCCCCGCCAAGAAGATTGTCCGCATTACCCTCACCTTCAAGGCGGTCATTGCCTTCACCGCCCTCAAGCCAGTCAAAGCTTCCACGACCAAGCAAAATATCGTTTCCGTGTTCACCGTACAGGAAATCGTTTCCTAAACCACCTGTCAGGCGATCACCCTGACGACCACCATATATCGTATCATTTCCGGCCCCGCCAAAAAGGTCGTCATGCTGAGTACCTCCGAACAATTGGTCATTGCCGCCCTGCCCGTTCAGCGTATCGTTTCCGGCCCCGCCAGAAACCATGTCATTACCGCCTAGGGCAAAAAAAGTATCGTCTCCACCGAGAAGATTTTCACCGTCGACACTTTCAAAACCATAGAGAGTGTCATTGCCGGCTGTCGGGCCGAAAACATCAAAACCGATATCATCAAAAATTGCCACGTCGACAGCGTTTGGCAAAATCCTCTGCCCATAGGAAATTACCGCGCGGAGAATACTCTCAATGCTGGGGTGTATATGGCTCGGGTCGCCATTTGCCAGCCTTACAGGACCGCCATTGGCAGCTCGCGCCTCGGCGCCATCGAAAAAGAACTGACCATTAACCTCATCGACAAACAGGTCGAAATTCGATCTGTCATTATTGTTCCGGTCAAGGAAAGACAGGAAACCAAAGCCATGGGCCAGCTCATGAACCATTGTCGAGAAAAGATCGATCTGGCCGGAAGGAAGAGACGGAAAATTCCCGTTTGAAAAATCGCCAATAAAAAAGGTGCTGTCGGTAAATGCATCGATATTCAGGGTCACGAAAATATCCGGGCTGGATCCATTCGGGTCATTCCCGGTGCGCGCCTCCTGGATGGTTCCTGCCTCAAAGATATCAAGACCATTCTGCGTACCGATATAAAACAGGACCGGGCCGGCATTGCCCAATACGCTTGATCCGAGCGATTCAAATTTAATTTCGATATCGATCGACGCGCGGGAGAAATCGAGATATCGCCCCCAATAGTTTGCGGCGGCAAGTGTTGTGGTTTCAATCGCTGCCAGCTGCGCCGCTGTCAGACCCGCCGTCGAGCCGTTTGTCGTCACCTGAAACATGATTTCCTGCCTGCCCCGCTATTCCAATCGCCCATAACCACGCTCAAAACAATAATGACGCACCGGATTGATCAAATGAAAATCCGGTCAGACAGCGGCCTCTGTGGTACCGCATGACGTTTACTACTCATACAAACCTCTGAAGGTTTGGTTAATAAATGGACGCCGCCCGGATTGATCCATAACACTTTGCCCGCATCGTGCGGCGGCACAGCCGACTGCCGGAGGCCATCATGACACCGCGTGAAACCCTTGTTCTCATTGTCATGTGTTGCACATGGGCGTTTCATTTCGTTGTCATGAAGGCAACCTTGTCCGCGATGCAGCCCCTGAGCTATGCCGCCATTCGCATGAGCCTCGTGGCCTTGCTTTTATGCCCGTTTCTGCGCTGGCGCGCAGGCCAGATGCGTCGGGTCATGCTGGCTGGTGCCTGTTTTGGCGGGCTGAATTATGCTTTCATGTTTTCCGGGATCGCGCGCACGAGCGCCACATCCGCTGCGCTGGCGATCGAGGCCTATGTCCCGTTTGCAACCATCCTGGCGGTTGTGTTCCTCGGCGACCAGATCGGACTCAAGCGGGGCATCGGGATCGCCCTTGCCCTGGGTGGCGTAGCCCTGATCTCGCTCGGCGGCGAGGCAGGTGACGGGGCCGTCTCCACTTTCGGCATAATGCTTGTTCTTGGCGCAGCCATAACCGAAGCGGCGGGCGCAATCCTGGTCAAACGCATTGCCGGTTTCCGGCCGCTGGAACTTCTCGCCTGGTTCGCTGTCGTCGGAGCTTTTCTGTTGTGGTCGCTTTCGCTGGTTCTGGAGCCATCGGCATTTCAGGCGGTCCGCCCGGAGGACCGGCTCCTGCTTGCCGGGGGTATCCTTTATTCGGTCATCGGGGCCTCGATCATCGGTCATACCTGCTATTACTGGCTGTTGCAGCGGCTGCCGATTTCAATCGTCGCGCCAAGCGGGCTGTTGACGACCTTGCTTGCCGTGGTGCTTTCGGTCGTTTTGCTGCGGGAGGCATTGTCGGCCCGCCTGGTTGCGGGCGGGCTCATGGTTGTTTTCGGCGTCGGCGTGATCTTGTGGCGTAATCAGGTCAAAACCACCAAAACACAGCCAGAACTCTTTGAAACACCGGACCCGGCCATTACGCCGCCGGCCACAACACCCGTTGAAAGCCCGGATCGGCCGGAAAAATTATGACAAAGTATTCATGTCGGCGTAAGATAGGGCCGAGAGGCTGCAAAACCTGGACCCCGGTATGACCGCGATCGCAAACGGCTCGCCAAATTTCGACAGGCGTCAGGACCATGATCCGGAGATAACGCATCCGCGTCTGATTGTGCTGCATTATACCGGGATGACCTCCTGCGCAGCGGCGCGGGCCCGGTTATGCGATCCAGGGGCAAAGGTCAGCGCACACTTTCTCATTAGCGAGACCGGTCAGGTAGACCAACTGGTCGCGGAGGAAGACCGGGCCTGGCACGCCGGTATTTCGTCATGGAAAGGCCAGGACGACGTCAACACCCGCTCGATCGGAATCGAGATCGCCAATTCCGGCCATGAATGGGGCTATCCGGCATTTCCGGGAGAGCAGATCGATGCCGTAATTGCGCTGACCCGGACCCTTGCCGAACGCTATGACATGCCGCCAACCGCAATCGTCGGTCATTCGGATATCGCACCGGAACGCAAGGAGGATCCCGGCGAAAAGTTCCCCTGGGACAGACTGGCCATGGCGGGGCTTGCGATCGGCACATTTCAGGGCGGCTTCGACGCCAGCGGCCACGATCAGATATCAACAAGTGAAGCGGTGCACCGACTTGCCGATATCGGCTATATTGTTCCGGTCGGCGGCCCGGCCGCGGCCATCCTCGCTTTCCAGCGCCGCTTCTGCCCCCAGGCCCTGGGGAAAGGCCTTGACCCGATGACCCGGGCAGCGATCGAATGGGTTGCGACGCGGTTCATGGCCGCCTGAACGAAAAACAGGGTCATCGCCATCGTGGCCTTCACACGAGGTCTCGTCTCGCCTAGACCCCACTCATGAGAACGCTTTTCGACAGACAAAGGATCGAAGCCCGCATTGAGGCTCTGGCCCGGGATATCGTCGATGATTTTCCAGCTGAGTTTCTCATGGCCCCGGTTCTCACCGGTGCCTTCATCTTCGCGGCGGACCTTGCCCGGGCTCTGCACCGGCTTGGCCATGACCCGGAAATCGATTTCGTTCAGCTCTCAAGTTATGGTGGCGCGCGCGCCTCCTCGGGCGTGGTCACGCTGCTCAAGGATTTTTCGGTCGATCTGACCGATCGCCATGTGCTGATCGTTGATGATGTGCTGGACACGGGCCGGTCGTTGCATTTTGCAAAGAACATGGTTCTGGACCGTGGCGCGGCGAGCGCAAAAATCTGTGCCTTTGTCCGCAAGAATACCGGCCGAAGCGACGATATCGAAGCAGACTATGTCGGGTTTGAAGCCGACGCCGACGATTTCATTGTCGGCTATGGCATGGACGATGCGGGCCGCCGGCGCGGGCTTGACCATATTGTTGTCATCGACGGCTGAAGCCGGTCCCCGAAGCAAGGAGGCTCTCTTGATCGTAACCACCACCCCCACCGTCCCGGACCGTGATATTCGGGAAATCCGCGGCGTCATTACCGGCGAAGCCATTCTTGGCGTCAACGTTTTCCGCGATCTGTTCGCCGGACTGCGCGACATTATCGGCGGGCGATCGGGCGGGTATCAGAAAGCCCTGCGCGAGGCACGCGGACACGCCATGGCCGACCTTGCCAAGGAAGCCGAAGCCCTTGGTGCCGATGCGATCGTCGGCATTGATATCGATTACGAAACGATCGATACACAGAAAGGCGCAATGCTGATGGTCTCGGTATCGGGGACAGCGGTGAGCCTGCGCTAACAAAAACGGCCAGTCGCGAGGTCAGACGATCGCCGACCCCACGCCAAATTTGTCGGTCCTTTCCTGACACTCACCCCTCGAGCGCCGGTGTCAGTCGAGGGGATGCGACGACGCGCATCGTCCCTACCCCTGTGGTCCACAAGCGGGGACCAGGGTGGCGCGAAACGAACACCGTTCGAACCTGCAGGGTTCGCCAGGGCTGCGCGGCCAAGCCGAAGGAGGAAGCGCTTCCCGGCCGGCTGATGGGAACTTGTCGGTGTCGACCGGACCGCCCTGCGGCGCACTTGCCTAGAGCGCGTTCACAAAAGGTGTGATCGTCGATGGTTCCCATCCATCGACTTGG
>CAYSMJ010000150.1:0-6390 GCA_964432075.1 uncultured Caulobacterales bacterium
ATCCTCTAGTGTTCGCCACCTGACAGAAGATTCCCACTCTGCCTCTGGTCCAGGCTCAGTTGCTCGAAAGGTCCGAGGGGCAGCTATGCGGACAAAGCCGACGCTCGCGTTGCGGGTGCAAATATCTTTTTTATGTCAAACACGACGATATCATGTAGGCAGTTTACTGAACCCAGTCTTCAAATCCCCGGTCCAGACATTGAAAAGTCCACATTTAGATAGAAGAAGTAACCTTGCGACGTTCTGAGTGTTGAAGACCTCATATGGTCCAAGAAGTGGTGTGGACTTGCTAAATGCATGTGCAGTCATGAAGTTTCGTAGGTATTCACAAGAGTTTATTGCATCCGGCAGAGAAATTTCACGGTCTCTAATCATTTCTCCATTGCTTAATCTAGCGGGAGTATCCCTCATTGGATGAACTTCAACTTCAGTTGGGTCACCTCGAACGATCCAATCGATTGTTCTGTCTCTACTGATGCCTGATTTTTCAAGCCTTTCTTCAATATTTTCCAGCAATTGTGGATTCCAGACAAAGGCATCTTTATCTAACCATCGGGGTTTTTGCGAACTTGCCTTAACGTCTAGGTCAAGCTCTTGAATCGCAGAGTATGCCAGATTGATCGCCACTGAGCTTCCGACGTGGGAAGCAAAGCGCGTGGTGTGTTTCTCAAAAATTTGTCCTTCACGGGGATGCATCGAATTTGGCGTAACGTGTTCGGTCCTGTAGCTTATGGCAAGTTTGTGGATAGCATATACTAGCTTTTTATCACGCCAAGCGCGTGCCGCGACCGCAATTGCAACGGGAAGTTCTTCCCAGTAGAAAAACCTCTGAAAGTAAGCGGGAGTTCGGAAACGACACCTAAATATCTTTTCACGCTCAATTGGGTCATTGGGAATCTCAATGCCGTGATTAGGAAAAAGATAATCACTGCTCTCTTGAAATCCCTTTAAGATCACGAATGCAGCGCCTACGAGCTCGATAATATTGTTTGCCTCGCATTGATCCGCCTCAAGTACTAGCAACCTCCCATACTCTTCACCACTGCGAAGCACATCATACTCTCCGTAATCATCAGCTTGAGTCTTTTTTTGCACCCCCCGTTCAGTAAATTTGAACCGCAATGATGGGTCACAGATATGGCGCGTTGACCACCCCGCTTCGGCGCAGAGGGACTCTACTAGATCAATTTCATCCGGCCTGAATACCAAAAAACTACAATATGAAGGCATATGAGTTGCTCGACTTTGTTCCAAGTTTGAGTGCATAAAATCGACATTTTAGAGACTACATCAAAAAATATTTACGCGCCACATAACATTTCTTGTGATTAACGAAGATGCTAGGGTCGTGGGAGTTGCCACCTCGAAAGGCTTTGCCCTAGCGTCCGCTGTGGGCTCCTAGCCGCCATCTGACAGTTTCGCTCAAGGACGCTGAACCCGTGTCCAATACCGTCCTTCATGGGGCGTCTTATGTCAGGTGCAGAACACTAGCAACTGTATTTCTCAAGCGGTGTGGGTGCGCCACATTTTTCGAGATTTCCATAAGGCGGTCGCGATCGCGACGCGCTTTTCGGACGACTGGTGAGACTCCAGCCCGAGCGCGTAACCGATGGGCCTGCGGCATCATCGTGTAGATGCAGCGAAGTGCGGGGGGCATCAATGGTCGAAAGTCCGAAGGCTACGCCCGGGACACTGAGATTGTCGGGAATCAGGGTCGGACTCCGTGCCTGCGTTAAAAGCGTGGGTGCCCGGGGCGCGGCGTTGTCGGGAAACCGGCGGCCGTGCCAATAGCCAAGGCGCCACCAGGGGCCGGCGATCTGGTGCAGCGCCATGCCCTTCCCACGCGGCTCTGGCACTGGGCCAGCGCGGCGCTTATGATCGGGCTCCTGATGAGCGGTCTGAACATCTTCAACGCACATCCGCGCCTTTACTGGGGTCAGGCCGGCGCCCATTTCGACCCCGCCTGGCTCGAGATCGGCGCGGCGGACGAAAGCGGCTTTGTCCGCATCGGCACCTGGCAGGCACCGGCAACCGGGCTCTTCGGATACTCGGACAATGGCAGTGGCGAAAATGTGCGCCGCGCCTTTCCCAGCTGGGCGACGCTGCCATCCCGTTCGGATCTTGCCAGGGCCCGAGACTGGCATCTCGGCTTTGCCTGGCTGTTTGCCGTTGGAACCTTCGTCTTCGGCATCTGGACCGTCCTGGGCCGCCATATGCGCCGCGATCTGATGCCGAGGCTTGCGGAACTGGGGCCGCGATCTCTCTGGCGGCACTGCAAGGACCATGCACGGCTCAGGGTGCCCGACGGATCTGAAGCCCTGCATTACAACGTCCTGCAGAAACTTGCCTATCTGGGGGTCACCGGGGTGCTGCTGCCGCTGGTGATCCTGACGGGTTTCTGCATGTCGCCGATGCTGAGCGCCGCCTTCCCCTGGCTGGTCGACCTGTTCGGCGGGCGGCAGTCGGCGCGGTCGCTGCATTTCATCGGCGCGTTCTCATTGCTGGTCTTTGTGGGGCTTCACCTGACGATGGTGCTCGTTGCCGGCCCGATCAACACATTGCGTTCGATGATCACCGGCTGGTTCCGTATTCCCGAGGCGCGTGACCGATGAAACGACATACAACCCGGCGCGAAATCCTCGGCGGTCTGGCCGTCGCCACCCCCGCCCTGGTTGTCGGCGCCGCGATTGCCCGGGGCGGCCCGGATGTACGGCACAGATTCTTCTCTGCCGGGGAGGGGCTGAGCTACCGGGTGCACCGTGCCCTTTTCCGAAACACGCTGGCGCCGGAGTTTACCCGCGCCGAGCTTTCGCCGCGCTTTCCCACGAACGGGAACACGGCGCCGCAAAGTCTCGAATACACCCGTCATGCCGCCACCGGATTCAGGGATTGGGCGCTCACGGTTCGGGGCCTTGTCGCCGCGCCGCAGGTCCTGTCGACAGGGCTGACGGCGCAAGAGCAGGTGGAGCTGCGGCAGAGCCAGCTCAAAAAATACGGCAAAGCGGCAAAAACCATCAGCGACCAGCTCAAAGCGAACGAGCCCGATATGGCGGCCATTCAGGTCGCGACGGCAAGTCTGGTAACCGAGTCCGTGACGATGGAAACCTGGTTCCCAGAAGGATCCGGGCCGGCGTCCGGTGTGGACACCGATGCCCTCCCGACAATCTGGGAGATGCCGGATGACTTTGCGAAAAAGATGTCAAACTTCAGAACGGCGGCGATCGCCCTGAATGAAACAGCCGCGGGCGGCGGTGATGTCGAAGCGATCAAGGCGGCCTTCGGTGAAACAGGTGGCACCTGCAAAGCCTGCCACAAACAATACCGCAAAGACGACTAACTGGCGATGACGGCATCAAACGGTCGGGTCCGGATCTGGGACGCGAGTGTTCGTCTGTTCCACTGGCTGATCGTGGCGCTGATCCCGCTGATGTGGTGGACAGCCGAGCAACACCATATGGACTGGCACCGGCGTCTCGGCCTCGCCATCGTGTTTCTGGTCAGTTACCGGCTGATCTGGGGCCTTGCCGGCCCGGTGACCGCGCGATTTCTCCCGATGGTCCGGCGGCTTGCCGGGCTTGTCGGCTATGTGCGATCCGTTACACAAACGCCGCACAAGGCCAGCTTCGGGCATAATCCACTTGGCGTGCTGAGCGTTTTTGCGCTCGTCACGGCACTGAGCGTTCAGGCAATAACGGGTCTGTTCTCGTCGGATGTGGATGGTCTGGTTTCGGGGCCGTTATCGGTCTGGATCTCGTTTGATCTGAGCCGGCAACTCTCGGAGATACATGAAAACAACTTCAATATCCTTGTTGGCCTGATTGCGCTGCATATTGCGGCCATCGCTGTTCACCGCTTTTACCTGAAGGAAAATCTGGTTGGGCCGATGCTGACTGGGCATCGCTCAGCCGAAGATTTTGCTCCGTATGAGGTGAGAAGCGTACAGATCAGCTGGGTCCGTTTTGTGATCAGCGCTGGTCTGGCGGGCGCGCTGGTTTTGGGCGTCAATGCGGCCGGGTAAAACCAAACCGCCTGCGCCGGCATCAATCAAGACCGCGCAGGCATTCGCGAATGAGCATTCATCCGCGAAGAGGGGTGTCAGACCGCAAAGCTACAGCCGCACCGGGCGGGGGTATCAGCGAAATGCGTAAATCAGAATAATCAGTATACCGCTTGTCTTCACTGTTACCACCTCACAATTTACGACGCAATATACTGGCCGCCATTCGCCGTCATCACGGCGCCGGTAATAAACCCGGACTGCTCATCAGCGAGGAATGCGACACAGCGGGCGATTTCGTCAGCCTCCCCAAGCCGCCCGACCGGGATTCCGGCGATGATCGAATCGACAACTTCCTGTTTCATCGCGCCGACCATTTCGGTGTTGATATAACCCGGCGCGATGGCATTGACCGTAATGCCCTTGCGTGCCCCTTCCTGGGCAAGCGCCCGGGTAAATCCGATCATACCGGCTTTGGCGGCAGAGTAATTGGTCTGACCGGCCTGGCCTTTTTGTCCGTTAACAGATGAGATGTTGATGATCCGGCCAAAGCCACGCTCGCGCATGCCGGAAAAAACCGGGTGCGTCATGTTGAAGACCGAATCGAGATCGGCAGACATGACCTGTTTCCACTGTTCAGGGCTCATTTTATGAAAGAAGCCATCGCGGGTAATGCCGGCATTGTTGACGAGAATATCGGTCGGCCCCTGCTGGCCCTCCACATCCCTGATCCCTGCGGCACAGGCATTATAATCGCCCACATCCCATTTGGCGACATTGATGCCAGTCTCATCCTTAAACTTTGCGGCGGCTTCGTCATTGCCGGCATAGGTGGCGGTGACGGTGTGACCGGCCTGTTTCAAGGCGACAGAGATAGCACGGCCGATCCCGCGTGTTCCACCGGTAACGATTGCGTTTTTGCTCATCGGGTTTTCCTCCTGGGTTTGTGTTTTTGTCGACGTTGAATCCTGCAATTCAAGGCCATCTTTGCAACGCAGTCTCCGCTTTTTCAATCATTTCATCGCGCCCGACACGCGCCGGCGGCGGAGTGCCGGCGCCAGGGGCAACCGGATTTCGATAGGGATCCATGGCAAAAGTATAAGAAGTTTATCGTAGGATATGCATGACGGCTTATACCTGAATTACTTCCATAGAATTGCGGGAGCACCGCCTGTTAGCGCATCTTCACGTCAATCGGGGTCAATTAAGCGCGCTCGCCTCTTGTATTGCCGCATTTTCTTTACGCAAACCGGTTCCCACTTCGCTTGAAAATGCTTTAGCGCTCAACGCACATGGCGATGCCCATGCCGCCGCCGATGCACAGGGTCGCAAGGCCCTTTTTGGCGTCCCGGCGTTTCATTTCATGAACAAGGGTGGTCAGGATACGTGTGCCTGAGGCGCCGATGGGGTGGCCCAGGGCGATGGCGCCGCCATTTACATTGACCTTTTCCGGGTCCCAGCCAAGCTCCTTCCCAACGGAAAGGGCCTGGGCGGCAAAGGCCTCATTGGCCTCGATCAGATCGAGATCGTCAAGCGACCAGCCGGCCTTTTCGAGGGCCAGACGCGAAGCGGGCGCGGGGCCGATGCCCATGATCGCCGGGTCAACACCGCAATGGGCCCAGGAGGCGATCCGGGCGAGGGGCTCGATATTCCGGGCCGCCGCCTCTTCTGCGGACATGACGACCATGGCGGCAGCGCCATCGTTCAGGCCCGAGGCATTGGCTGCAGTCACGCTGCCGCCATCGCGTTTGAAGGCCGGCTTGAGACCGGAAACCCCGTCGATTGTAGCCCCCTCGCGGATATATTCATCCTGATCAAAAACAATGTCGCCCTTGCGGTGCCGGATCGTAACCGGCGTGATTTCAGCCGCGAAGCGGCCTTCCTTCCGGGCTGCTTCGGCCTTGTTCTGGCTGGCGACGGCGAATTCGTCCTGCGCTTCGCGGCCGATCTGATATTTCTCGGCGAGGTTCTCGGCGGTCTGACCCATATGAAAATCATTGAAGGCGTCCCACAGACCGTCGATGATCATGGTATCGACCTGGGACACCGGGCCCATTTTTGCTCCGGTGCGCAAATGGGCAGCATGCGGGGCAAGGGACATGTTTTCGTGGCCCCCCGCGATGACGGCTTTTGCATCACCAAGCCGGACAGCCTGTGCCGCCATGGCAACCGAGCGCAGGCCCGAGCCACAGACCTGGTTGATGGTCACCGCAGGGCGCTCTTCGGGAATGCCGGCGCGAATGCCGGCCTGGCGCGCTGTATTCTGCCCCTGGGCCGCCTGCAAGACGTGGCCCATGATGACTTCATCAACCGCGCCGGCTTCAATCCCGGCACGCTCAAGGGCAGCGGAAATCACGGTGCGGCCAAGTTCGGCGGCGGGGACAGTGGCGAGA
>CAYSMJ010000151.1:0-6357 GCA_964432075.1 uncultured Caulobacterales bacterium
ATTTGGCATAGCAGATCCTGTATTATTAAGTGTTAATCGCTTAAATTCTTTTATCTATTAAGTTTAAACTTTTCGTCAAGATAAAGCTTGAGCGCCGCCGGATCATTTGTCAGATCAAGCGCATCTTTTAAACACCCTGCACTGATCGCAAGGTGTGCCAGATGCGGGCGCAACGCGGCAACACGGCCGGTTGTTTCAAACAGGTGTTTTGCTGCGTCATAGGCCTGCGCTTTTGCCCCCATAGAATCCATCAGCTGTGCACGCAGCAACCGCAGACCCAGATTGCGGGGATTGCCCGCAATCCCCTCATCAAGGACCCTAAGCGCAACATCACGGTCCCCGGAACGCATCCAGCGCATCTGAACAAGATCACGTAAGACCGTGGCGTCGTCGCCGCGTAGGGTCAAAGCATGTTCAAAGGCCCGTTCTGCTTCATCAAGGCGACACAATGCCTGCAACGCCCGTGCACGGACGAGCCAGGGCTCTGGCTTGTTCAGGCCAAGCGCAATCGCCTTGTCAGCATGGTGCACGGCTTCAGCCTGACGGCCGGCATCGCCCAGCGCTGCCGCGAGGTTATGATGACCGAAGGCATCATCTTCATGATCCATGCACCAGGTTGAATAAAGCGCAATCGCCTGACCGAACTCACCTCGCGCGATGTGCGCCCGCGCCTTTTCCATCAGGTTTTTAAATGCCACCGACATGGATCAGAAGATCGACATAATATCGGCCAGCGCTTTTTTCTTGAGAGCATGATGCGGCACGCTGGCGTCGGGTGCTGGTTTGCCCACCACAAGAAGAACAAAAGGTTTTTCCGATAGCGGACGATTGAGACTTGTATTAAGGAACGCCATCGGATTTGGCGTATGGGTCAGGGTCCCGAGACCGGCTTCGTGCAGCGCAGCGATCAGGAACCCCGTGGCAATGCCGACGCTTTCATTGATGTAATAATTTTTTCGGTCATCTCCGGTGTCGACCCCGCCGCGACGCTGGGCAAAGACAGCGATCAGGAAAGGGGCCGTTTCAAGAAAAGGCTTATTGGCATCCGTACCGATAGGCGCAAGGGCGTCCAGCCACTCATCGCCGGCACGGCCGCTGTAAAACGCGCGCTCTTCTTCTTCGGCGGCCTCCCTGATCCGACGTTTGACTTCAGGGCTCTGCACCACCGCAAAATGCCAGGGTTGGTGATTGGCGCCAGAGGGCGCTCGGCCCGCAGCTGCAATCGCGTGTTCGATCACCGCCATGGGCACCGGATCCGGCAGAAAATTTCGGATCGTGTGACGGGTGGCTATCCGATCAAAGAAGGTTTTTGCGAGGGCCGTGCGCGCGGTATCGTCGAGGTCCGGCAGATCATGCAGATCCCGCAACAGGGAAAAGGCTGGTTGGTCGGTCATGCGAACCAGATTACCGAAACTGGTCCCCCGATAAAAGCGCTCATATGCCGATACCGGGAACCATACCAAAATACGCGGATGAGGGTTCATCCGCGTATTCGGCGCACAAGCATTGGAGCGCGTTGATGGTTCCCCTCGATCAACCGCTCTCCTTCGCTGCGGGGATCGGTTTCAATTTCCGCAGCCCGATATGAGTTCCGCAGCGCAAGATGTTGATGTTAAGAAAAAAGCCGGTCTGTTGTGGCCGGCTTTTTCTTCTGTTCCCGATCGTTTCGGGAATCAGGCATGCTGGTTTTCAGGCGGCTTGGTGTCGAACCGAGGCAATTCGTTAAACTGGTGAAAGGGAGGCGGAGAGGACAGGGTCCACTCCAGCGTCGTTGCGCCTTCGCCCCATGGATTGGCAGCCGCTTTTTTCTTGTACACAAAGAAAGCGTCAAACATCGCGTAGGCAAAGGCAACCATCCCAACCACGGTGATCGCATAGCCAATTGTCGAGACGTAATTCCAGTAGGCGAAACCTTCGGCAAAATCGATATACCGGCGCGGCATACCCTGTAGCCCGAGGAAGTGCTGCGGGAAAAAGACGACATTTACGCCGATGAACATCAGCCAGAAATGCACCTTGCCAAGAATTTCGCGGTATTCGACGCCGAACATTTTGCCAAACCAGTAATACCAGCCGGCAAAAATCGCGAAGACTGCCCCCAGCGACAGCACGTAATGGAAGTGCGCCACCACATAATACGTATCGTGCATATAGTGATCGATACCCGCATTAGCCAGCAGAACACCCGTGACACCGCCGAGAGTGAACAGGAAGATAAAGCCAATGGCAAAGAGCATCGGTGTCGGGAAGGTGAGCGAGCCACCCCACATGGTAGCGATCCAGGAGAAAATTTTGATGCCAGTTGGAACGGCGATGACCATGGTCGCTGCCACGAAATAGGCTTTCATGTTCACCGACAGCCCCACCGTATACATGTGGTGCGCCCATACGATGAAGCCGACAAAACCGATCGCTACCATGGCATAGGCCATGCCGAGATAGCCGAAGATCGGCTTTTTCGAGAAGGTCGACACAACATGCGAGATAATCCCGAAGCCCGGTAGAATCAGGATGTAAACTTCCGGGTGACCGAAAAACCAGAAAAGATGTTGGTATAAAAGCGGGTCGCCGCCACCGGCCGGGTCAAAAAACGCCGTTCCGAAATTCCGGTCAGTCAGCAGCATGGTGATCGCGCCCGCGAGAACGGGAAGCGAAAGCACCAGAAGGAACGCTGTGACCAGCACCGACCAAGCAAACAACGGCATCTTGTGCAGCGTCATACCGGGGGCACGCATGTTAAAAATGGTGGTGATGAAATTGATCGCCCCAAGAATTGACGAAGCACCAGCCAGATGAAGCGACAAGATCAGCAGGTCCATGGCCGGACCTGGCGACGAGGTCGACAAGGGCGGATACAACACCCATCCTCCGCCATACCCCAACTGGCCACTGAAACCAGGCGCCAGCAACGACAAGGTCATCAAAATACCCGATGCCACATAAAGCCAGAACGAGATATTGTTCATTCGCGGAAAGGCCATGTCCGGCGCGCCGATCATGATCGGGACAAACCAGTTCCCGAACCCGCCTATAAGTGCCGGCATCACCATAAAGAAGATCATGATCAGGCCGTGATAGGTGATCAGGACGTTGTAAAAATTCTTTGCTGCGTCGAGCGCCGCTGCGCCTTCAAGATTCGGGTTCACAAAGGCAAGCAGCGGTCCAATACCGGGCTCGGCCAACTCGGCGCGCATCAGGCCGGACATGGCCCCCCCGACGATCCCCGCAAAAATTGCAAAGATCAGGTACAGCGTGCCGATATCCTTGTGGTTCGTTGACCAGAACCAACGGACAAGGAAGGGCGGCACATGATCCTCGTGATCATTGTGACCGGCCACGGATGTGGATGTTTCAACGGGTGCCATGGGTGCCTTTTCCTCTGGTCTTCAATCGTGTTGCGTTTAGTTGGTACCAACGGTAGTTGCCGTGCCAAGGTCACGTTGGGCGACTTTAGCGCCATCAATAACAAACATGGGCTCATCGCCATTCATAACACGTTGTTCGTTAATCCAGGCTTCAAATTCAGGACGGGTCACAACCTTGACGGAAATCGGCATAAAGGCATGGTCTTTGCCGCAAATTTCCGAACACTGTCCGTAATACATGCCTGGACGACTTGCCATGAACCAGGTTTCATTGTTCCGACCCGGCACGGCATCCATTTTCAGGGCGAATGCCGGCATGGCCCAGGAATGGATCACATCAAGTGAATTGGTGATCAGCCGGATCGATTCGCCCACCGGTAATACGACATCATTATTGGTTGCGTACAAATAGGGTTCTGCGTTCTTAATCTGATCCTTTGGCAGCAGATCGGAGAGAATCTCGAACTCACCAAGCTCGGGATATTGATAATTCCAGCCCCATTGCCGCCCAATTGCCTTGAGCGTTACCGTCGGTGCGAGCGCAATCTGGCTTCGATCCTCACCAATCAGGCCCAGGATTTTTTGCGCACCAACCCGCGTGCGACCACCCCGGATAATCACTGTTTCGCCCGGCTGCGCGGGTTCATCCAGATTGATAGTCAGTATTTCTGAGCGGTATCCATCCACCTTGAATTCCCGGTTGCCAAGCCGCGTGGTTTCACCATCAGCGACTTTCAGCACATCCAGATGTGCCTTGTTGCGAACGGTTCGCCGGGCATTAAAGTCATTTGGAAACACGAAACTCTGCGTCGGCGCATTCACTGCTGCAACGATTTGCTTACCATCGGGAATGCGGTCTTCCTTGTACAGAAGCTCGAACGAAAACAGTGCGATATATAAAAGTATCATGATCGGAACGACGGTCCACACAACCTCAACAAGGGTATTGTGGCTGAACCGGCGCGGCTCGGGGTGGGCCTTGGCGTTGTATCTCAGAATGACCCAGGCAAGCAGCCCCAGAACAAAAAGGCAGATTGCGGTCAGCACCGGCATCAGCACCCAGTTGTGAAAAATCGCCACCTCTTCAGCGACGGGGGACCCGGCCGTCTGGAGTGAAATCCCGCGATCTTCCGGTAGCGCCTGAGCAGCACCTGCGGCCAGGAGGGTCATTGGCGAAAGTCTTAAAAAGATACGTTTCATCGGTTTTGATCGTTCTTTGCTGTGCACAACAATTGTATAAGCCTCCGGCCCCCGGCTAGACAGGGCTAAAGACCGGAAATCTGCGGATATAAAGTCGCAGCATCTCCAGTGCGTTCCCTCAATGCGGGCTAGCACCGCAAGCTGGCAAGTTACAAGACATCTGCACAGGAAATTGTGGTGAAAACCATGGCCGGATGCCGCCATCCCCTTGCCGAGGGTGCTGGCGCCTCATAGAGTCAACAAATGACAGATTCCTTTTTCTTCTCCCAAACCGGGCTAGACCGGTCCCGCACGCAGTCGATCCTCGATGAAACGCTCCATGGCGCGGAGGATGGCGAACTTTATCTGGAATATGCCCAGTCTGAGTCCTTTGTTTTCGATGACAATCGATTGAAGGCAGCCAATTATGATGTGGCGCAAGGCTTTGGCCTTCGAGCCGTGGCTGGTGAGACCACGGGCTTTGCCCATGCCTCGGAGCTTTCCGAGGAAAGCCTGAAGCGCGCCGCCTCGGCTGTAGCGGCAATCCGCACTGGACAGGCTGTGCAGCTTTCGGGTGGCCCGGCCCGGACGAATGTGAAACTTTACACCGATGACAATCCGCTTGAGGCCATCGGCTTTGCGGAGAAGACAAAGCTGCTCGAAGAGATCAATGCTTATGCGCGCGGTCTCGACAGGCGGGTGCGCCAGGTCAATTGCTCGCTCTCGGGTGAATGGTCTGTCGTTGAGATCATGCGGCCAGGCGGGGAAGTCGTGCGCGATATCCGGCCGCTCGTCCGGCTCAACGTCGCCGTAACGGCGGCGGAGGGCGACCGACAGGAAACCGGATCTCATGGGGCCGGGGGGCGCGAGGGTTATGCCCGGTTTGTAAGCCCGGGGGCCTGGCAGGGTCAGGTTGATGAGGCGTTGCGTCAGGCCCTTGTGAACCTCGAGGCCGAGCCGGCCCCGGCTGGGGAAATGGAAGTGGTGCTTGGTCCTGGCTGGACCGGCGTCCTCCTGCATGAGGCCGTCGGCCACGGGCTCGAAGGCGACTTCAACCGGAAACAGACATCCGCTTTTGCCGGACGGATCGGCGAGCGCGTGGCCGCGCCGGGCGTTACCGTTATCGACGATGGCACGCTTGACGGGCGGCGTGGCTCGCTGACCGTGGATGATGAAGGCACGCCAACAAGCCGGACGGTCCTGATCGAGGATGGCATCCTGAAAGGCTATATTCAGGATCGGATGAATGCGCGGTTGATGGGGGTTGCCCCTACAGGGAATGGCCGGCGGGAGAGCTTCGCCCACGCGCCAATGCCGAGGATGACAAACACTTTCATGCTCGCCGGCGATAAAGAGCCCGGCGAACTGATCGCTTCAGTCCAGGACGGGATTTATGCGGTCAATTTTTCAGGGGGACAGGTCGATATCACCTCGGGAAAATTCGTCTTCAACTGCACCGAGGCTTACCGCATCAAAAATGGCAAGCTCGGCGCTCCGGTAAAGAATGTTGCGCTGATCGGCGACGGGCCGACCGTCCTGACCCGGGTATCAATGATCGGCAATGACTTCGCACTGGACTCAGGGATTGGGGTTTGCGGAAAAGCCGGTCAGGGCGTGCCGGTCGGTGTTGGTCAGCCTTCAATCAAGATTGATGCCCTGACCGTCGGGGGCGCCGGGAATTAGACTGCGTTACCTTTTAGTTGAATCAAAACGCAGTCCAGATTTTTCAGGGCCAGATTTTCCAGGGCCAGATTTTCCAGGGGTCGCGCGTTCGAAACCAAGTCGATGGATGGGAACCATCGACGATCACACC
>CAYSMJ010000152.1:0-6297 GCA_964432075.1 uncultured Caulobacterales bacterium
GAAATACAAGGAAACCGGCACGCCGCTGGTGGTTTTTGCCGGCGAGCAATATGGCAACGGTTCCTCGCGCGACTGGGCGGCAAAAGGCACGATCCTCCTCGGCGTGCGGGCCGTCATTGCCCGGAGCTTTGAGCGCATCCACCGCTCGAACCTGATCGGCATGGGCGTTTTGCCGCTGCAGTTCAAGGATGGTGAAAGCTGGGAAAATCTCGGCCTCAAGGGCGACGAGGAAGTTTCAATCCACGGTGTCGAAGACATTACCCCGCGCGGTGAAGTCCGTGCTACGATCAAATATACGGACGGTACCGAAAAAGACGTGCCTCTCCTGGTGCGGATCGATACCGGCGATGAACTCGACTATTTCCGCAATGGCGGGATCCTGCATTACGTAATCCGCAAACTGGCGGCGTAAGGCGTTCCATTTACCGGGCGCGCGTTTCTCGTGTGCGCCCATTTTCGCCACCTTCGACGTGTCCGGTTTGCTCGCCGCATCCGTCCACACGGCGGCCGACTGAACGGTCAGGCCGCCTTGCGCGCCGTTTTTCGGGTGCGTGTTGCGCGCTTGCGTTTTGGCTTATCGGCGGGTTCGCCGAGATCGACGCCCGCGCGCTCCAGTACCGGTTTGAGGAACCGGCCGGTATGGCCGTTTGCACAGAGCGCAACCTCTTCCGGGGTGCCGGCGGCGATGATCTGGCCGCCACCATCGCCACCTTCCGGCCCGATGTCGATGATCCAGTCGGCCTGTTTGATCACATCAAGATTATGCTCGATGATCACCACCGTGTTGCCCGTATCAGCCAGTTCCTGAATCACTTCCATCAGCTTGCGAACATCCTCGAAATGAAGCCCCGTTGTCGGCTCATCAAGGATATAGAGCGTGCGGCCCGTTGCGCGTTTTGACAGTTCCTTGGACAGCTTCACCCGCTGCGCCTCTCCGCCCGACAGTGTTGTCGCTTGCTGGCCGATCTTGATATAGCTCAGGCCGACCTGGTAGAGCGTTTCGAGTTTGTCCCGGATTGACGGAACCGCCTTGAAAAATCCGAGACCATCCTCAACCGTCATGTCGAGCACATCGGCAATCGATTTGTCCTTGAACGTCACTTCCAGCGTTTCGCGATTATAGCGTTTGCCCTTGCAGGTGTCACAGGTGACGTAAACATCCGGGAGAAAATGCATTTCGATCTTGATAACGCCGTCACCCTGACAGGCTTCGCAGCGCCCGCCCTTCACGTTGAAGGAAAACCGGCCCGGCTTGTAGCCGCGGGCCTTGGCCTCAGGCAGACCGGCAAACCATTCGCGGATCGGAGTAAAGGCGCCAGTATAGGTGGCCGGGTTGGACCGCGGGGTGCGCCCGATCGGGGACTGGTCAATATCGATCACCTTGTCGAGCTGGTCGAGCCCCAGAATTTCACTATGAGGAGCGGCCTGTTCCTTTGCATTATACAGGCGACGCGCCGCTGCCTTGTACAGTGTCTCAATGATCAGTGTGGATTTTCCGCCCCCGGAGACACCCGTTACACAGGTCAAGAGCCCTAAAGGGATATCTGCATCGATGTCCTGCAGATTGTTGCCGCGCGCCTCCTTGATCGTCAGCATACGGGCCGGATCAACCATCCGGCGGCTTTCCGGCACCGGAACCTCGCGCCGACCAGCCAGATAATCCCCAGTCAGACTTTTCCTGGACGCCATGATTTTTGCCGGTGGTCCATAGGCGATGATCTGACCGCCATGAACGCCGGCGCCGGGGCCGATATCGACCACGAAATCCGCCTCGCGTATGGCGTCCTCATCATGCTCGACAACGATCACGGAATTGCCAAGATCGCGCAGGCGTTTCAGGGTTTCGAGAAGACGCTCATTATCGCGCTGGTGCAGACCTATTGAAGGCTCGTCAAGCACGTAAAGCACGCCAGTCAGACCGGAGCCGATCTGTGAGGCCAGCCGGATCCGCTGGCTTTCACCGCCCGAGAGTGTGCCCGATGCGCGTGACAAGGTGAGATAGTTCAGCCCCACATTGTTCAGGAAAAACAACCGCTCACGGATTTCCTTGAGGATCCGTGCAGCAATCGCCGTTTCCTTTTCGGTCAGTTTGGCTTCGAGGCCGTCAAACCAGGCGCAGGCCTTTTCGATGGAAAAGCCGGTCACTTCGGAAATATTCAGCCCATCAATCTTGACTGCCAGCGCTTCATTACGCAGCCGCATTCCGCTGCACAGATCACAATCGGTTCTGGTCTGGTAGCGTTCAAGCTCCTCGCGAACCCACGAAGAATCGGTCTCGCGAAACCGGCGCTCCAGATTCGGGATGACGCCCTCGAACGGTTTGATAGTCTCATATTTGCGGGTGCCGTCACGGTAAATGAAGGAGATTTCTTCATTACCCGTCCCGAAAAGGATGACGTCCTTTGCGGTTTTTGAAAGGTCTTTCCATGGCGTCGACAGCCTGAAGTCATAATGGGCGGCCAACGCCTCAAGGGTCTGGGTATAAAAGGGCGAGCTTGTCTTGGCCCAGGGGGCAATGGCGCCTTTGGCCAGCGACAGGCGCGGTTCCGTAATGACGAGATCTTCGTCAAAAACCAGCTCCGTACCCAGACCATCACAGGCCGGACAGGCACCTGCCGGGGCATTGAAGGAAAAAAGTCGCGGCTCAATCTCATCGATTGTAAAGCCGGAGACCGGACAGGCAAAATTGGCGGAAAACACTGTGCGTTCGGGGTCTTCTCCGTCGCGAGCGGCGGTCTCGGCAATCGCGATCCCGTCGGCAAGCTCAAGCGCGGTCTCAAAACTCTCGGCAAGTCGGCTCTCAATACCGGATTTGATCACGACACGGTCGACGACAACATCAATATCGTGTTTGAGTTTTTTGTTGAGCTTGGGGGCATCGGCGATCTCGTGGAATTCGCCATCGATCCTGACCCGCTGGAACCCTTTTTTGAGAAGCTCGGCCAGTTCCTTGCGATATTCGCCTTTCCGGCCCCGGACAATCGGGGCAAGGAGGTAATAGCGGGACTTTTCCGGCGCTGCCATCAGCCGGTCGACCATTTCCGAGACTGTCTGGCTGGTAATGGGCAGGCCCGTGGCCGGCGAATAGGGTATACCGATCCGGGCCCAGAGAAGGCGCATATAGTCGTAAATCTCGGTAACCGTTGCGACTGTTGAACGCGGATTGCGGGAAGTGGTTTTCTGCTCGATCGAAATTGCCGGCGACAGACCCTCGATCAGGTCGACATCCGGTTTTTGCATCAATTCAAGAAATTGCCGGGCATAGGCGGAGAGCGATTCGACATATCGACGCTGACCTTCCGCATAGATTGTATCAAAGGCCAGTGACGACTTTCCGGAACCGGAAAGACCGGTCATCACGACAAGCTTGTCACGCGGTATCTCAACCGAGATATTTTTGAGATTATGTTCGCGGGCACCGGCGATCTTGATGGATTTCAAAGACATGGGACTATTGCGCTGATTGAATTAGACTGAAGAAAACTCTTATACGCGCCACGAGGCGCGGGGGAACATCGGATTATCGGATCCGGCGATGGGATGGGTCGACACTGTGGAAAACCGGTTGAAAAAGCGGCTTTTATCGGCTTGCATCGTGAACATATATAGAACATAATAGGAAAATGCCACGCGGTAATGTGGAAAAGCAACCCGCTGCTCCGGGCGGTGAACCATGCCATAGCTGGCGGCGCCGGTTCACAACGCCACGGGCCTATTGCCCATGTGGTATGGTGGCCAGGGACGGCGCAGCGGAGATGGGCCGCTGCGCCGGTCCCCCTGTTCAGCCGGGAACAAGGTGAAATAGCAGATTCGAAAGGCAGGGACTATGGCAGGCAGCGTCAATAAGGTAATTCTCGTGGGCAATCTGGGGGCCGACCCCGAAATTCGCCAGACCCGCGATGGCAAGCCAATTGCCAATATGAGCATCGCGACATCAGAAAGCTGGAAAGACAAAAATACCGGTGAGCGCCGTGAGAAAACCGAATGGCACCGCGTGGTCTGTTTCAATGAGGGCCTCAACCGCGTGATCGAGAATTATGTGAAAAAAGGGTCCAAGGTCTATATCGAGGGGGCTCTGCAGACCCGCAAATGGCAGGACCAGAACGGTCAGGACAAATACACGACCGAGGTCGTGCTGCAGGGGTATAACTGCACGCTTACCTTGCTTGATGGTCGCCGCGATGGCGCTGGCGGCGACCTTGGCGGTGCGCGGTCCGATTATGGCGGCAATCAGATTGGCGACATGAATGCGCCGGGCGGCACGTCTTACGACCTTGACGATGATATCCCGTTTTGATCCTTACGCTTTGGTGAGCTGGCGGTGCGCCCACCGGGCGGCATCGGACAGGGTTTCGTTGTTGCTGGATATATAGGGTGCGATCAATGCCAGGAGGGCCGGGTCCCCGGAATTACCGGCGGCGATCAGGACATTGCGGACAAACCGTGCCCAGCCGATCCGTTTGATGGGGGAGCCTGAAAAACGGGTGCGAAAGGCGGTGTCGTTCAGGGTAAGGAATTCGGCAAGCCGGGGGGCGCGTAAATCATCCCGGCTTTGCAGCTTCGCCTCGCGGGTCGTTTGCGCAAACTTGTTCCACGGACAGACCGCAAGGCAGTCGTCACAGCCATAAATGCGATTGCCCATGGGTTTGCGAAATTCCTCCGGAATCGGCCCTTTATGCTCAATGGTCAGATAGGACAGACAGCGCTGCGCATCGATCTGATAAGGCGCAGGGAAAGCATCCGTCGGACAGACATCAAGGCAGGCCCGACAGGACCCGCAATGATCGGTTTCGGGATCATCTTCGGGCAAATCGAGGGTGGTGAAAATCGAGCCAAGAAAGAGCCATGACCCGAAGTCCCGGGAAACAAGATTGGTATGTTTGCCCTGCCAGCCAAGGCCCGCGGCTTCGGCCAGGGGTTTTTCCATCACCGGCGCAGTATCAACAAAAACCTTCACCGCGCCGCCATGGGATTCAATCAGCCAGCGGGCCATCGCCTTGAGCTGCTTCTTGATGACATCATGATAGTCGCGATGGCGGGCATAAACCGAAATGGCACCGCGATCTTTCTGCCCCAGAAGGTCAAGCGGATTTTCATCGGGACCATAATTAACTGTCAGCATAATGACGGACCTTGCCTCCGGCCAAAGCCCGCGCGGTGACACACGCTGTTCAAAACGTTTGCCAAGCCAGTCCATGGTGGCATGGTGTCCGCCTGCCAGAAAAGCCGCAAGGTTTTTGGTTCTCTGCGGGTCTGGGTCGACCGGTGCAATCGCCGCCCCGTCAAAGCCGAACCGCTCCTTGGCGGCAGCGAAAATCTGAGCCTTGATGGGATCCGTTCCCGGCGTTGCGCGATGGGCCACCTGTGTCAATGTCCGGGTCAGAAATCGGGATTGTCAAAGTGCCGCGACGCCGGAAGCCCGGGGACACGTGCGGCGAGAAGCTGGCGTATGGCAGGGCGTGATTTCAATCGCGCATACCATTCGCGCGCATGGGCAAACCGGTTCCAGACAATCAGATCGCAATAATCCAGGGGCAGGATATGACTTGCGCAGACAAGATCGGCTAGGGTCAGCTTTTCACCGGCAATCCATGCACGTTGCTCCGTTAACCAATTGATATAGTCAAGATGCCAGGCAATCGCCTCGCGCCCCGCGCGCAGCCGAGAGGGATCGGGAAGCCCCCTGCGCATCAACCGTTTTTGGATATATTCATGGCTGGCATCGGGGTGGACCTCGCGGTCGAACTTGTCATTGAACCAGGCGATAAGGCGCCGCACCTCGGCGCGACCGGCCGAAGTGGACGGCATCAGGGTCGGAACAGGGTAAGCTTCTTCCAGATACTCCAGAATAGGCCCGACCGGACAGGCCCTGATTTCGCCGCCCGTCGGCGGCTCATCCTGCAGGATTGGCAAGGTCCCGGCCGGATTGAGGGCAAGAACCGATCCCGTTTCTGCGCCCGGTAGGTGCTCTTCGATATCGACAGCCAATCCCTTCTCGGACAGAACGGCCTGCACCTGCAGGCTTGCCGGATCAAAAGGGTATGTCAAAAGACGCCGCACATTTCGTGTGTAGCGCCGCAACAACCAATTTCCAAGATGCCGGTGGCGGCGCGCGCCTTGCACTTTTACAGAGTAGCCACCGCTGCCCTGTGCCGGAGCGATACGACCATGCGCCAACACCCTGCGATTGCCCTGTATTTGCCTGGTCAGGCTGCGGCAGTCATCCGGCACGCAAAGCGCAAAGACACGACGCGACAAACCCCGGAGCCGGCGTTGGCAACCCGCAGGCCACCGTCG
>CAYSMJ010000153.1:0-6286 GCA_964432075.1 uncultured Caulobacterales bacterium
CAGGGTGGTTGGAACCTGAATAAAGCGACAACCCCTGCGCACCATGGAGCAGGCAAAGCCCGTCAGATCACCGACAACCCCGCCGCCAAGGGCAAGGACATGATCGTTGCGCTCAATTCCAGCCTCAATCAGGCCGGTCACGACGGCTTGAAGTGTGGTGAAATTTTTGCTGGCTTCGCCGGCCGCAACAATATGAACGTGAACGGTGTAACCAGCCGCTTCGAGCCCGTTCCGCAGGGGCGTGAGATGATGCCGGGCAACATTTGTATCGGTGACAATAGCGAGGCGTTTGCTTGCCCCCCTGACCGGAAGCCTGTTCGCAAGCGTTTCGATCAGGCCGGGGCCAATGACAATAGGGTATTGATGGTCTGGGGCGCCCGGCAGGGTGACGGGCAGTTCGATAACGCTCATTCTGCGGCTTCTTGTGTCGGGGTATTGGCCGATTTCAGATGGTCATCGATCAGGGTAAGGATGGCGTTAACCGTCCGCGAATGCGGGGCGTTTTTGCTGTCCACGTGAAATTGCGCTCCAGCATAGACTGGCTCGCGTGCGGCGAGGAGTTGTTTGAGCGTTTCGCGCGGATTACCCTGTTGCAAAAGTGGGCGGGTGGGACGCCGGGTGGCCCGCTCCAAAATGATCTCGATCGGCGCCCGCAGCCAGACCGACAGGGAGGATTCAAGGATCATTGCGCGGGTTTCAGGGTGCATGAATGCGCCGCCGCCCGTCGCTAGCACGATGGGGGGACCTTCGAGCAGTCGGCGGATGACCCTGGCCTCGCCAGCGCGGAACTCGGCCTCGCCACGGGCGGCGAAAAAGTCCGCGATCGACATGCCGGAAGCGGCCACGATTTCTTCGTCGGCATCGAAAAACGCGAGCCCGAGCTTCGGCGCAAGCCGCCGGCCGACGGTGGTCTTGCCAACCCCCATCATCCCGATCAGAACGACCGATTGAGGGCAGGCGACGTATGCGGGTGTCATCTGTTTTCGTGGCATGGCGACCCCTATCTGTATGGCACCATCGGGGTCATGGAAAGCCCCGGGAAAAGCCGGGGCGGCGCCGTCCGCCAAGGGAGACGCGAAATGCGGTTTATCATCGGCCTTGTCAGCGTGACGATCCTCGCTCTTATTGCCCTTGTCATTTACGGTCAGATGCTGGCCCCGGACGTATCGGAACGCACGGTGCCGGTGCCCCTCGACAATATCCGCACGCTCGATTGACCGGGCGGCCTTTGATGCGGCCGTGAAGCCTGATAAACATGATGAGGGTCCTTCAGGCATGGGGCAATGGTGAATTCAAGGGGTAGCAAAATGAGCCGTACGAAATTGAAACAACCGGGGCGCGGGATGAGCCGGGTCATAATGGCAGCGGCGCTGTCTGTTGCCGCGCCGGCCATGGGGCAGATTGACCTGCCAGCCCCGGTCGAAAGTCGCTCGTTGACGGACAGTGCCTTCGAAACCGGGATTTTAAGCCCTCGTGACGGCGCCCTGCCACAGACATTATGGTCCGGCACCGACAGCACAGACCTTGGCTTCCTGCTTGAAACCATGCCAACCCGGCCAAGGTTGCCGACGGTGGGGAACACCATGCGACGGGTTCTCCTGAGCCCGGGGGCTGCCCCTGACTACCCTGACCAGGACGCGGCCAATGCGCTTGGCGGTCAGAAACTGCTCGCGCTCGTCAATGCCGGCTTCATTGAAGAGGCGCGGACGCTGGCCAGCCTCTCCGATGCACCGCGAAATGATCCGGCGACCGGCAAGGCGCTTGCGCTCGCCGATTTGCTGACCGGTCGCAATCAGGATGCCTGCCAGCGCGGTGCCAATCTGACCGAAAACCGGGCCGAGCCCCTCTGGGTGCAATTGCGCACCTTTTGCTATGCGATTGCAGGCGAAGCCGACGCCGCCGATCTGACCCTTGGTCTGATGCGCGACCAGGGGCTGATCGATTTTCGTCTGGAAGAGTTTTTCAGCCCGCTCATTTCCGGCGCGAGCCCGAAACAGCCCTTGCGCCCGCGCACGGCGCTTGAGCTTGCCATTGTCCGCCATCTGGATCTGCCGCTTGCGGCGGGGTTGTTTACCGAAGCCGACGGCTCGGTAATCCGCGCTATCACCATGGATGAAACACTAGAGCCCGCCGCGCGGATTGATGCGGCACGGCGGGCCGTCAGCATGGGAATCATGACGCCCCGGGCTTTCGCGGCTTTACTGGCCTCAATTGATACCGGAGTGACAAATCCAAACCCGGCGGCCTTGCTGGTCGCAGAACCCGCCAGCCCGCTTACCGATGCGGTTGTCTACAAGTCGGTCGCCTCGCTTTCATCGCCTGAGTTTCTTCGTGACAAGGCCGATCTGATCGCCAATGCCCTGATTTCCGTTGTGCAGGCGGAAAGCGGCTTTGCCCACCAATATTCTTTATTTGCGCTTTATGCCGATGATATTAAGGGCTTTGATGGTGCGGTGGTGCCACCGGCCCATGCGGGGATATTTGCCCTTGCACGGATGGCTGTGGGCGATGCCAATGGGGCAACACGCTGGTTATTTGCCATGCGCGGAGAAGAGGACTTTCTGGCCCTCGGTCCGGAACTGAGCGACCAGTATGTGAGACTGACAGGGTATCTTGCTATGATCGCCCCTGAAAATGGCAATGCCGTTGCCGAAGCGGCCGGCATTGCCGTGCCTGATCCTCAACGTGTCGTCGGCCCTGATGTTACGATCTCGGCGCAGGACCCGACGGATGCGCTGCGCGCTGCAAAGATCACGGAACTGATTTTTGACGCAGCCATGCCGGCGCCGTCGGGTCGCGTCAATCATCTGGGTGCGCCGGCTGAAGCGCCGGGCGCTGTAAAAACCGGGCAGGCGGCGCTGGCCGGTCTTGCCCTTGAACATGAAGACGACGGCACGGCGAATCCGGTTTTTGATGTTTTGCAGGCCAAGTCCTTCGAGATCGCAGGGCTGGCAACTCTGCACGGTCAACTTACCTTCGAGGAAAACTGGCGACGCGACACGCCGACCAATACCACACCGCAACGGCGCCCGCGGTCGCAGCCTGACGAGGATGGTTTTGCACCGAGCCTCAAGCCAAGGCCAGGGCAGTGACCCTGGGGGCACTTTCAAGCGAAGTGGAAACTGGTTTGCGTCAAGAAAGTGCGGCCAAATAAAAAGGATAGCGTAGCTTTATTGACGTCGACTGACTTGAAGATGTGCGAGTTCGCAAACAAGTCGCCACGGACAAAGCTTATCGACCTGTTGGTGATTTTTAGCGATTGCCGACGCTGAGGACGCCGTTTGGCCGCCCGGAAACGCGATAACACAAAGCCTCAAGGCAACATGGTGACACCGTTTGACAAGCCATTTCTTTAACGCCGACAAGGCAATGTTGTTGCTTTCGGGGGCCAGATCAGAATTGCTCTTCTTCCGTAGACCCCGTAAGGGCCGTAACAGATGACTGGCCGCCCTGAATGGTGGTGGTTACATCGTCAAAATAGCCAGCACCCACTTCCTGCTGATGGGCAACAAAGGTGTAGCCCCGCTCGGCGGCAGCAAATTCCGGCTCCTGCACTTTTTCGACATAATGCCTCATGCCTTCGCCCTCGGCATAATGCCAGGCGAGATCAAACATATGGTACCACATATTGTGGATACCGGCGAGGGTGATGAACTGGTACTTATACCCCATATCCGAAAGGGCCTGCTGGAACCTTGCGATTGTCTCATCGTCAAGGTTTTTCTTCCAGTTAAAGGATGGGGAGCAGTTATAGGCAAGGAGCTGATCGGGATATTTTGCATGGATCGCATCGGCAAAGCGCTGGGCCTCGTCAAGGTCTGGCTTTGCCGTCTCGCACCAGAGAAGGTCCGCATAGGGTGCATAGGCAAGACCGCGTGAGATGGCCTGATCAAGCCCGGCATTGGTGTGGTAAAAGCCCTCTGGCGAACGATCCCCGACGATGAATTCCTTGTCATACGGATCGGCATCAGAGGTGATCAGACTGGCGGCGTTCGCATCGGTCCTGGCGAGGAGCACTGTGGGTACACCCATAACATCGGCGGCAAGGCGGGCGGCCACAAGTTTCTGCACGGCTTCCTGGGTCGGAACGAGAACCTTTCCGCCCATATGGCCGCATTTCTTGACGGAGGCGAGCTGATCCTCAAAATGAACGCCGGCGGCGCCGTTGGCGATCATGTTTTTCATCAGTTCGTGGGCGTTCAGAACCCCGCCAAACCCGGCTTCAGCGTCTGCAATGATGGGCAGGAAATAGTCGATCGCGTCTTCGTCCTTGACCTTTCCATCGCACACGGATTTCCACTGGATTTCGTCAGCGCGTTTGAAGGTGTTGTTGATCCGCCGCACAACTGTTGGCACGGAATCGACCGCATAAAGCGACTGGTCCGGATACATGGTCTCGGAAGTATTGGCGTCGGCGGCGACCTGCCAGCCCGAGAGATAAATCGCTTCGATCCCGGCCTTGGCCTGCTGCATCGCCTGGCCACCGGTCAGGGCGCCCATGCAATTGACATAGCCTTTCTTCGCCGAACCGTTGACAAGATTCCAGAGTTTTTCCGCGCCGCGCCGGGCGAGGGAATGTTCCGGTTGCAGGCTGCCGCGCAGACGTACCACATCTTCAGCGGTATAAGGACGGCTGACTTGCTTCCAGCGCGGGTTTTCGGCCCAGTCCTTTTTCAGGGCGGCAACCTGGTCGGCAAGGCTGAGGCGGTTTGGATCGTTGGCAAAAGCCATGGAAATCTCCAATTCAACTGAGAACAGTCGGTGACGGTCCATCCGTCGCACGGGGCTGTTCAATATCTCCACTTGTTTACAAAAACCCTCTGAGGGCAAGGATAAGCCGCAAATACAGGGTTTTTTTGTAAATTTTTGTAGCGCCCACAAATGTAAATATGTAAATTATGTAAAATCAACGATCCTCACGGAGACCCCTGATGGCCCAACGGGAAAAACTATTTGTCGGGCCGAGGCTACGCCGTCTGCGCCAGTCGCTGGACCTGACCCAGGCGCGGATGGCTGAGGAACTTGGAATCTCGACGAGCTATCTCAACCTGATCGAGGGCAATCAGCGGCCGGTAAGCGCCAATCTGCTGCTGGCGCTTGCCGAAACCTATGACGTCGACATGGCCACTTTTTCCGGCACGGGGGATCTTCGGCTGATCACCGACCTCAATGACGCCGTGCGCGATCCGATGATATCCCGCGCTGAAACCATGCCGATCCCCAAGACCGAACTCGAAGCTGCAGTTGCGGCCTGTCCTGCTCTGGCAGAGCACTTTCTGGCCTTGTATCAGAAGGCCCGCCAGCGCCCGACCTCGGGCGGTGTGTCCTATTCCAACCGCGAACGCGTTGAACTGTTTGACGAGGTAGATGCGCCGGTCGAGACCGTGCGCGATTTTCTGCATGGGGCCAATAATCATTTTCCGACCCTTGATGTCGCGGCAGAAAGACTTGCCCTCAGCCTGGCTTCGGAGGGCGAGCATTTCCGCCCCGAGCGGCTCTATGGTGCCTTGCGGCGGCGTCTTCTGAACGACCATCAGCTCGTGGTACGGATCATGCCGGTCGAAATCATGGGCGAGATGCTCAGGACCTTTGACCGTCACCGGCGACGCATCGACCTTTCGGAGCTGATGACACCACAGGCCCGCTGTTTTCAGCTTGGCTACCAGCTTGCGCTTATCGAACAGCGTGAAAATATCGATGAAATTCTGACGCAAAGTGACCTGCGTGACGAAGAAGCGCTGCGTCTTGCCCGGGTGACTTTGGCAAATTATTTCGCGGCAGCGGTGATGATGCCCTACAATCTTTTTCTGCGGGCTGCGCAAGCAAACAAATATGATCTCGAACTTCTGGGCCACCGGTTTAATGCGAGTTTTGAACAGGTTGCCCATCGCCTGACAACGCTTCAGCGTGCCGGAACCAAGGGCATTCCCTTTTTCTTTATCCGGATCGATATTGCCGGGAACGTATCAAAAAGGCTTAGCGCCGGGCGGTTCCATTTCTCCCGCTTTGGCGGGACCTGTCCGTTATGGAATATCCATGAATGTTTTCAGACCCCAGGAAAGATTTTTACCCAGATTATCGAGCTTCCCGGAGAGCGGCCGTGGTTTTCAATCGCGCGCACGGTAAAGCGGTCCGGCGGGTCCTTTGCAAAACCAGCGCAGATGCTGGCCGTCGCCCTTGGTTGTGATCTGCGATATGCATCCCAGCTTGTCTATGCGGAACCGTTCCAACTCGAAGCACCCAATCCTGTTCCGATCGGGATCAACTGTTATCTCTGTGAGCGCAC
>CAYSMJ010000154.1:0-6202 GCA_964432075.1 uncultured Caulobacterales bacterium
AAAAGCAATCACATAATCGCCGGACCCATTGGTCAGGCTGGCACCCGTTCGGGCGACACCAGCCATGGCGCGGGCACCAAGGCGTTCGAGGTTTCGGTCCGACAGCGGTGCATCGGTTGCAACCACAATTATGATCGAACCATCCCCGCAATCAGGTAGCCCGGTCGCGATTTGTTTTACATGATCGGCAAGAAAATACTGGCCAAGGGCCTCGCCAATGGCCTTTCCGTCAATCATCAGAACACCGCCAAAGTTTGACTGGACAAGAACGCCGACTGTATGGTTTCCAAGACTGTCAGGGAGTTTTCGTGAACTTGTCCCGATGCCGCCTTTCCAGCCAAATGCGACGGTTCCCGTGCCGGCACCGACATTACCTTCAACCACAGGGCCGGTTTGTGCGTTATCGATAGCAGTTCGGACATTCGCGACACTGACGCGCCGGTTTCGAATATTGTTTAGCCGGCCGTCATTTGTCTCACCGACGACCGCGTTGACCGAGCCAACACGTTCGTTCCCTGGCTGCGCCAGCGTCCACTCAATCGCACCAATCGCACCTTCTGCAACATTGAGGGTATTTGTCAGTATGATCGGGCTTTCGATTTCGCCGAGTTCCTTGACCTGGCTCAAGCCCATGAGTTTCCCATAGCCATTGCCTACATGAATGGCTGCGGGCACTTTGTCCTGGTAAAGATTACCGCCATGGGGAAGGATTGCGGTGACGCCAGTGCGAAGATCATCGCCCTCGATCAGCGTTACATGCCCGACCCTGACACCCGTGACATCTGTAATCGCATTATCGGGACCCGTAGGCAAAATTCCGGGGCTTACACCGAGAGCGCGAATAGACTGCATGGCGTTTGCGTCCATGGTGATAAGGATCGCTGCGACGATCTTTGCCAGGCGACAGGCTGTACTGATCATTCGCTGCCCCAGCCCCCTCTTATTGGATACAGGACCGGGCAGCATTGGGGTCTCGCGCGGCCAGGCAACCGACAAAAGCCGAGGCTACCGTCAATCCCGTCAAAAAGAAACATGGCGTTAGAAAACCGGACATCAGTGTGTGCGGTTCGCGGGGGCCTTTTCGGCGAGCCTGCGATTTTCAAGCGCGCCGTGACCGTGGAACCTGTCGGCGCGCCGCCCGTTCCGGGGGGGCGGGGGGGCGATCACCGGAAGGGTCAGGCCAGCGCTGATTTTGCCTTTTCAACAAGGGCCTTGAAGGCGTCGGGTTCACGGGCCGCAAGGTCAGCAAGAACCTTGCGATCGACGATAATGCCCGATTTGTTCAAGCCATCAATAAAGCGGCCATAGGTCAGGCCATGTTCGCGGGCGCCGGCATTGATGCGCTGGATCCAGAGCGCGCGGAAATTGCGTTTCCTCGCGCGACGGTCACGATAGGCATATTGGCCGGCTTTCTCGACGGCCTGGTTGGCAATGCGAAAGGTGTTCTTTCGGCGGCCACGATAGCCTTTTGCGGAATCAATAATTTTCTTGTGGCGGGCGCGGCTCGCCGGGCCATTGGATACGCGGGGCATAAAGGTCTCCTGGGATGTCGGAATTTCTACCGCTTAGCGGTTATAGGGCATGTACTTTTTGACGATTTTTGCATCGCAATCGGCCAGCACCGTTGTGCCGCGCTGATCACGAATTTGCTTGTTCGTCCGTTTGATCATGCCGTGGCGTTTTCCGGCCTGACCGGCTTTGACCTTACCCGTTGCCGTCATCTTGAAGCGCTTTTTGGCCCCCGACTTTGTCTTCATCTTTGGCATTTCGCTTTTCCCTGATGTTTTGCCGGCCAGTTGGACCGACAAAAGTTGCGTATTGTCCCGACGAAGGCATGCCATTTCGCCTGCCGGGTCAGTCGAAGCACGCGCGATAGCCCGTCAAGCCGCCAAAAGCAAGACCGGCGAACGCTGCAGGTGAAGTACAAATCCCGGTTTGTTGTACCGACTGACACAAAGACCGCGTTGACACAGCGCGATTTGGTCTTGCGCCGGGCTATGAGGCGGACGTCAAAACGACCCCAGGTCATCTGCACCATAGATCCGTGCTGTGCCCCGCCCCACCCGCCAAAGCCGTCCAGAAATTGCAAAAACAACGGGTCGAGCCGGTCTTTGGAATCGTCAAAAGCGCCATGGGCTCTACCCGGTTCCCCCTGCGCGGCATCGACAAGGTGAAAGCCGAATGGACCCTCGTCAGCCTCGCCTATAACTGCCGAAGACTCTGCGCCCTCAAACCCGCAAGAGCGCAAAGATGGCAAAAACGATATCCGGTAATGACCCCGGTCCGACAGGCTGCTAGAGCATCTTCAAGCGAAGTGGGAACCGGTTCGCGTGAAGAAAATGCGGCAAAACAAGAGGCAAGCATATCTTTATTGCCTCCGATTGCCTTGCAGATGCGCCAGAGGCAGTGGTTTTGCGTCTTGATCTTTATCTTGTTGGATATGGAATTTTCCGTTCACGGACCGAGGCGCAGGCGGCTGTGAGGGCTGGGATGGTGCTCGTTGACGGGGTCGCTGCGTCAAAGCCGTCTATATCTGTTGATGGTACACAGACGATTTCTATCCGTGGATCGATACGCCGGTTTGTATCGCGCGCTGGCGAGAAACTTGCGACCGCGCTTGATCACTTCCAGATCCGGCCTGAGGGCATGACCGTCCTCGATCTTGGCGCCTCAACGGGTGGGTTTACCGATCTGGTTTTGCAACGCGGGGCGCAACGGGTTTATGCCGTTGATGTTGGCCATGGGCAACTTGATCCCACGCTGGCCCGTAACGAACGCGTGATCAATCTCGAGAAAACCCATGCCCGTGATCTGACAGCGTCTCACGTCCCCGAGCAGGTGGGGCTTCTGGTTTGTGACGTAAGTTTTATCAGCTGTCGGAAAGTACTGCCTCATGCTTTTGCGTTTCTGGCCTCTGCGGCGACGGTAATTGTGCTTGTCAAACCACAATTTGAGCTGGGGCCGGATTATATCGGAAAGGGCGGGCTTGTCCGCGCCCAGCCCGGCGACATAAGCGCCCTGCTTGACGATATGCGGCAATGGTTCGAAGCTCAGCATTTTGTGGTAAATGGAATAATCGCATCATCGATCCTCGGCGGTGATGGCAATCAGGAATATCTTCTTTGTGCGCAGACCAGCAAAACACAAGACCCGAGCGACGCCGACTGAAAAGGGTATCACGCTCAGGATTGAGCGGCTGGGCGCCAAGGGCGATGGTATGGCTGACCATCAGGGCCGGGAGGTTGCCGTCCCGTATACTCTGCCGGGCGAGACCATAAGGGCTTCAATTTCGGGCATGACGGGTTCGCTTGAGAAGGTTTTGACGCCATCCCCCGACCGTGTTTCGCCGCGATGCCCCTTGTTTGGACGTTGCGGAGGCTGCGCGTTGCAACATATGCCGCGCGCCGCCGAACGCCAGTGGAAGAGCGATGAAGTCGTCACGGCCCTGGAGCGCGAAGGCGTTACCGATATAACTATTTATCCGTCTGCGGCATTTCGTCCTGATAGACGCCAGCGGGCAGTCCTCGCCGCGCGCATGGTGGGCGGGCAGGTGATCCTCGGGTTTCGGGCAAGACGGTCGCACACCATCATCCCGCTTGAAACATGTCATATTCTACACAAATCGCTTTTCGCTGCGATCAGGCGTTTGCCGTCACTTCTGCTTGACCTTCTTGCGGACGGCGATGAAGCCATTATCCGTGTCACCGCGTGCGTGAATGGCTTTGATTTGGATCTGAGCGCAGCAGTTCATGGGCGAGACCGCGCACGTCTCTTATTTGACCCGCGGGTTCTGGAAAAAGTCGGATCAATGATGGCAAGGCAGGATATTTGCCGTCTGTCGGTTGACGGTGAGCCGCAACTCACGCTCGCAGACCCAATTATTGATTTTGACGGGATCCCGGTTTGCCTTCCGCCGGGGGGGTTTTTACAGGCAAGCATGGAGAGTTATCAAGCTATCCTGAACGCCGTTCGTTTGCGGATTGAAGCAGTAGTTCCAGAAAAATCGGTAATTGCGGATCTTTTTTGCGGGTCCGGCGCCTTTGCTCTGCCTCTTGCCCGGCGCTATCGCGTTTGCGCCTGGGACAGCGAAGGGGCTGCGATTGCTGCGCTGACCATGGCGGCAGGGCAGGGGGCGCAACGACTGCCCGTGCTTGCACGCAGGCGTGATCTGTTTCGTCGCCCCCTTGAGCCCGACGAATTGCAGGATTTTGCTGCCGTCATCGTAGACCCCCCACGTGCCGGCGCCCCGCAGCAGATGCGCGCTTTTGCCAGGTCGACAGTCCCACACATTATTTATGTTTCCTGCAACCCGAAAAGTTTTGCCCGCGATGTCCGGTTGCTTGCAGCTGGGGGGTATCGCCTCACTGATATTCAGCTTGTGGATCAGTTTGCCTATAGTCCCCATATAGAACTTGTCGGAACGCTAAAGCGCGCGCAGAACGGTCGGGACTTTTGCTGACAGATGAGATCGGGGTGTTGGTACGCGGTTTCCTGATGCCCGGTTTCCAGCAGGCTGACAAACATCGCGATAGGCATCAAAATCAAATCCACGCAGGATTAGAACTTCCCATGGCATCAGCAGTGTACGTTGATAATGTCCGGACTGGCTGGGTGGATGGCGATCATGACGGGTTTCTGGCAGGACTTCTGACAGGGCAGCGTCAATCGCCAGGGTCAGGCCATAAGTGTCAAGGCATGTGTCGAGGCGTAATTGATTGACCCGACGTCTGTTCAGCAGGCCATCGCCGCTATTCAGGCGTGGCGGTGTCCCGTCTTCGGTATAATGGCCAAGCTCGCCTTCGGTCCGATTGACCGTTGCGCGCCAGGCTTCGTTATCCTTGCGCGCCAGACGGTGCACGATTTCGGTCAGGAGTGATCGCGTTAACCAGGGAAGATGAAGCTCTTGCCGACCTTCAAGCCGGTCGGAGGCATAGACGCTGCCCCAGCCCCAGCCGCTTAGCGTGACCGGTTGGATGAAGGCCCCGGTGCTGTCGACCTCCACAGCATGTACGCCCTGACGGCTCAAGGCAAACGTACCGCCCATATTCATCACGAGCGGATGACTGATATTGAGGCCGGTTAGGCTTGTTTGCACTTCGTCACCCGGGAAGGGCCGACGCAGGCCGGGGCGTTTATCGAGGCGGGCTGCCTGATGGTCGAAACGCAATGACACTGTTTCTGTCGACAGGAGGCATTTTGCCCGCAGCTGGAAGGTCGGCCCGGGGGACCGGCTTCGACGGCGGCCACCCGTTTTGCCACTCCCGGTGGCGGCGACGAGATCGCAATGGATTGCCAGCCCCATGCCCTCGGCGAGCGGTTGCACGGTCATGTCGAGCGTTCGGATGCCAAAGGGACGCGCCTGCCTGTCACTGCTGAAAAACTGAACCCGGCCGGCGCCGAGCGTTTCCGGGTCGCCCGCTAACGAGAAGCGCAGCTCATGTTGACTGCGCGGGGCTTGCAACGCGTTTTGCAGAAATACTGAAGCCGCCGCAGGCAAGCAAAAATCAAGATCACCGATTTCCGGGGTGAGTGAAACACTGTAAAATCCGGATGCAGTGTCAAGACTGGCCTCGCGTAGGGAAATATCGGTACGCTCAGCGCCGAGTGCCAGCACCAGGTGATCATGCGCTTTTAGGTAGATATCTGCCTCACGCGGCTCAACCAGGAGGGTTCCCTCGCAGATCACTTCCGCCCGATCCCCAAGCCTTATTCCCGTGTGCGCCATGACATTGCCCAATCATTCCCGCAACCACCCGTCAGGAATGGTTTAAGCGTAGGAAGGCCGGCTCGCAAGCGATGTCTGGATCGGGCGCGTTCGTAACAGCGATCCTCAGGACACAAGGGAAAACCGAACTTTTTTCGGGAAACAAAACTGATCTGGCGTCTGCGCCAGTTTGGTCAGAAATTGTGGTTAAGGAAATCGTTGCCTGCCCTTCTGGGGGCCGCAACGGCGCTTTCTCTGGCCCTCGCAATGCAGCCGGGTCAGGATGTTTCGCAGGCGTTAGAGCGACTTGCAGTGCGGGTGGGGCGCGAACGAGCGGCTGGCGCATCTTCAAGGCAATCGACGTCAATAAAGCTGCGCTAGCCCCTTGTGCTACCGCATTTTCTTTGCACAAACCGGTTCCCACGTTGCTTGAAATTGCTCTAGTGGTACGAATCTGACGTTTCGCACCCCTGCGCATTTTTCTGATGGATCAACTTA
>CAYSMJ010000155.1:0-6182 GCA_964432075.1 uncultured Caulobacterales bacterium
CACGCGCATCAAACGCACTGTCATAAATAGCAAAATCTGAAATGGTGCCGTCGAAATTCCAGACCGGTTCCTGGGTTTGATCATTATTTCGTGTGAACCCCGTGGCGCCGACCACGACTGATCGGAAATTGTTTTCAAGGCCCTCTTTGAACGTCGGCTCGGCCGCAACCAGCTGTCCATCCAGAAAAACCCGCAGGCCATCATCGCCAAGGCTTATGGCAAGGTGATATTCACGGCCTGCCTCGATAAAACGGTCCCGAACGATAGCAAACGTGCTATCGCTGTCATTCTGCTGGCGCACCTTGAGCTGACCATTTTCGATATAGGCGTGAATATGGCCGCCACTATCCAGCCCATCACCATCTTTGGAGAACAGGGCGAACCGGCCCAGGACATCATTGGCGGTAAAGCTTAACGAGATTGTCGCATTTGCCGTCTGCAAGGATGCTGCATGACCGGCCTCAATATAGTCGAAGGGCCGCCCCTGAAAGTTACTGGCTCCAGGCACGCCAAAGACTGGGCGCTGACCGTTAACGACACCGAAATTGTTTGGGAGATTTTCGAAGGGATTCATAAGAAGACCTGCCTACACTATGTTTACTGCGCCCGTAGACTGATCATTACACCGTTAGCAGATGGTCAACGATCGAGCCAAACCAGGGTTAAATTTCGTCCATCTTCGTCTTATTACTATTAAACCACATACTTCCTTTTTGAAACCTAAGATTTGAATACTGAATTAATTTTAATTTCACGAAAAATCGGCGAAAGAGTTTGGCGCTTGCTCGTTGTAAAATGACCTCCCGGAATGTGGGCATCCGCGATGAGATAAATTATCTGCTTAAAGAATATTTGGCTGATGCCCTGCTGCCGGCTCTATCAGCCGTTTTCCCTCATTACGGGCATTTCCAACCGCCCGGTCAACCGGATAGGCGTGCCACGTACCTGTACCCGCCGGCCCCAGGAGCCCAGAAAGAACCTCAAGATTCTGTTCATCTGTATGCAACCATTTTTTATAATCAGCCGGATCAATGATAACCGGCTCACGCGAATGCAAGGGCGCGATATCCACCCCGGCCGATGCTGTCAGAATAGCAACGGTATCCATCTCCCCGCCATCGACATCAATCGCCGTCTCCCAGATTCCGGCGAACCCGAACAGGGCGCCAGGCGTTTTGGGGACAGCCGGGTGGATATAATGCGGAATTTTCTCGCCCTTGATGATTTTCCACTCATAAAACCCGCTTGCCGGCAGAAGACAGCGACGACGGCGAAAGGCGTTTCGGAAGGTCAGCTTTTCCGCAACGGTTTCCGACCGGGCATTGATCAGCGGCTTGCGGTTGAATGCCGCATCCTTTGTCTTGGCGGCCCATGACGGGGCAAAAGCCCAGCGCATCAGCGAGAATTGACGCGGCCTGTCCGGTGCCGGGCCATCGGCAAGATGGACCACGCCGACCGCTTGCGTCGGGGCAATATTGTAACGGGCCGGAAAGTTTTCCCGCACCCGCACCTCGAAAGCGCGCGCGACTTCTTCCGGTGTTCCGCTGAGGCTGTAGCGTCCGCACATGCTTGTTTGATATACAGCCCCCATGAAAAAAAACGAGTTGTTATCTGCCATGCCGGGGGATCGACGCAGGATCGTCACCGGGGTTGGTGCCGCCATATTCCGCGATGATGATGTGCTGATCATCCAGCGCGACAAGCCACCACTTGAAGGCGACTGGTCAATTCCCGGCGGCCGGCTTGAATATGGCGAAACCCTGCGAGGCGCGATCCACCGCGAGGTCGCTGAGGAAACTGCATGCAAAGTCGAAATTGTCGATTTCCTGAACATCTATGAAGTCCTGCCGCCAGCCCTGGGAACCGCGCACGGGCTGGCGGGGAGCGCCTCTCCCGGCCCACATCTTCTCATGATTGACTTTGCCTGCCGCTGGCTGGAAGGCGAACCCGTCGCGGGCGATGATGCGCGGGCAGCCCGGTTCCTGCCGATGAACAAGGCGCTCGATCTCGTCAGCTGGGACATGACACGGCGCGCGATCAGACTTGCGCACACCCTTATACACGGGCAGGGTCATGATGTCCTGCGGCGTCCTGAGGAGGTGGCTTCATGAGACGGCTTGTTTTTCTTGTGGTTGGCGTTTTCCTGATCGTCATGCCTGCTCGCGCTCAGTATGATGATTATCTTGTCCGCAAGCAGCACCTGATCGACCTTTCCGGGATCTTTGGCGAACTGCACCATATCCGCCGCCTGTGTGAGCCCGAAAGCGAGGCCAACGTCTGGCGCCAGCGCATGCAGACCCTGATTGAGCTCGAAGCCCCGGACAATGCAACCCATCTGAAGATGGTGGAAAGCTTCAACCTTGCGTTTCGCCGCGGCAAGGATGTGTCTGTATCCTGCACGAAACAGGCTCAACGCCGGGCAAAGGATCTGGCCTGGCGCGGCGCGGCCATTGTCGATTCGCTGACGCTCCCGCTCGAACAGGAAGAAACCACACTGTAAATCGGGTTTCAGGCCATCGAAAGTTATTGGTTCGCTCTGTGCCATCGCAAAGGCTGCGGGCACGCAAAGCGACACAACCCTCAGACAGGATCGACCAGGTCACCCCGGACCTTCAGCGATTCGGTGGCATTCAGAATTTCGATAAGAAAAAAGCTGAACGCAATCACCATCAGCGCCATTGTACCGATAAAAAGAAGCGCGAGGAAAAACTGCGCATCCCAGCGCATCAAGGCGCTGAGAAACAACAGAGCGACCACAAGACAGACCAGCAGGGCGGCGAAGGTTGCCGACATGATCGCCATATTGGCGGCCCGGATCCGCCGCTGCAAAAACCGTAGCTCGCGGCCATGGCGGCGACGGGGCTCGCCCTTTTCCTGCTCAATGGCGGTTTCCAGAAACCGGGCCCGATCAACGACCCGGCCAAGCCGCAGCGTCGCCACATTGATGAAGGATGCGACGGCCACGAGAAGGAAGGCCGGCGCCACCGAAAGCTCAATGATCCGGCCAACGGTCTGGTAATCCTCAAAGCTGGCGGTTGGCACCGATAGCAAAAACAAATCCGTTCGACGTCAAATGATGTTGAAGCGGATGGCAAGCCACAGGGCCAAAGCCACAAGCAAGGCAGCCGGCAACAGGTAGAAGAACAACACACGCGACAGGCGGATAAACATCGTTTCCCAGAAGTCGCGTTGTTGGGCCACCAGCGCCTCGAGGAACCAGCGACGTTTTTTCTGCTTCGGCATTTGCGGTTCGTCAAAGGGCGCCGCAGCAAGGACCAGCACGCCGCGATTTTTCCAGCGCTGGAAAGCCTTTTTGAGCGCGCCATTGACAACCGAGCCGCGCAGACGTCTTCCGATCGGATCACGGCCGAAATCATTATCCTCGTTCGAAAACTCGATATCGAGAACAATGGATGCGGGCCGTGATGCGCCGCTGTCCTCGTTCAGCCGGATCACATTATGGCGAACGCCGTAATTGCGAAGATAATTCTCCACATCGCCAATACTCGCAGCCCTGTCGGAGCGCAGGAAACGCAGCATCACCCGGACGCCGCCCGTTTTGGGATTGCTTTGAAACGCAACATTTTTCAGCCGGTCGTACCAGTAATCGGTCTTTGCGTCGGTTGTCTTGAGCGCATCCTCAAACAGGGACTTGTCCTGATTGGTATGACAGACAAAAAAGCGGGTCTTCAAAACCTCCTGATCGTCCATGTCCGGATCAATGATCACATATTCCGAGGACATCATGGCGACCTGAAACGGCAGGATAACACCATAAAGACGCGACTGGCTGTAAGTCTCGCCGTTCATTGAACTCATGTAATGGGCATCACCCGTACGCGGATCAAAGAACGTGTTGATCTGCCGGTTTGTATTCAGGGTCGACCGGGCCCGGCGTGCGAGTTCCCGGTGGGGCTCCACAACCTGGGGAATTTCAGCCATCTCCACGCCAGCCGCACGCAGACCGTCAAGCTTTGCCTTGCAACGGCGCGCGGCTTCCGGTCCGGAGAAAACGAGATCAAGCCGATCGCGCAATAATAACTGTCCCGCCTGATCAATGGTCAGCCCCGCACGAAACGCCTCAGACTGCCCGGAGATATCGAAATTTCGCTGGGCCCGAACGCGTTCATGGCTGCCCCAGCTTTTGCGATCATGTTTCAACATGGTGGACAGGGCAGAGCCCGGATGGGCCGACTGCGCAAGCTCAAGCACTTGGCTCTCATGCACGGCAAGGCACATATTATCGGCGGCTTCATACTGCTCGACGGCAAGAATACCTGCGAGACTTTCCAGCGCGCGGAGTGTTTCGTAATCATAGCCGAAATAGGGATTGTAAAAGGGGACAATCGCATAATCGGCCGTGTTTCCCTTAACGGCCATAAGCGCCTGCTCCTTCGTACGGAGCGGCTGTTGCTGAATACGGTCCCGGCTGAAATCGAAGGCATCTTCGGTCTGGCGATCGCGAAATTCCTGATCAAGGCTGTTGTCGACCGCGGTGACCCCGCCATCATAAACGCCGCGATTGTGGGCTTTCTCGGCAAAGCGCGCCGCGGCCTGGTAGCCAAAACCGAATTCTTCCCCGGAAAAGGCGATCCGTGCCGGACGAAGCGCTTTTTTGCGCGATTTCTCGGCAATCAAATCCGGACGATTATAACCGTCAGCCATGATCATTCACCCGACTATTCCGGCCTGTTTCTCTGAGGCCAGTCCTTTTTTCCTGAGCGGGGATCATCACCCGTCGATTGCCATCCCGCCTATACCAGACCGAAGGATACCCCGCGAAAGCCCCCGTGAAAAGGCCGTAATCCCTTTCACCTGTTACCCGGCCGCAACGCCTTTGTCCGCCGTGACTTGCTATTTCACCGCACTTCGCGTCTTTGGGAACAAACAGACCGTAGTCGCGGGCCGTGCGCCCCATGGAATCCGAGTGCCCGACCCTCAGCAAATGCCTTCCCCAGGCCAGTTTATCCCCTATTGTGCCGAGACCGCGAAACCCGCCGCGCCCGCGAAACCCGCCGAGCCCGGGGGCCTGCTGGCCCGGCTGAATGCGTTTGCCTGCCGCGGTTTCCTCACCCTAACAGGCTGGCGCCGGGAAGGGGACTGGCCCGTCCATGACAAGGCCGTGATCCTTGCCGCGCCCCATACCTCAAACTGGGATGGTATTTATATGCTGGCCGCCGCTGGCGCCTGGCAGATCAAACTGAACTGGATGGGCAAAAAATCCCTCACCCAAGGACCGTTTGGCGGTTTTGTCCGCCGGCTTGGCTGCGTACCGGTGGACCGGGAAGCGCGGAACGATCTTGTGCACCAGATGGTCGATGCGTTTGCGTCGAGTGATCATCTGATGCTGGCAATCTCGCCCGAAGGCACCCGCGCCAAAACCGCAGGCTGGAAAAGCGGATTCTACAATATCGCGGTTGGCGCCGGGGTCCCGATCATCTGTTCGGTTCTGGACTATGGCTCGAAACGTGTGCGGCTTGCGGGCGAGTTTATCCCCTCGGGCAATTACCAGGCCGACCTGCCGCTTATTCAGGCGATCTATGCCGATGCGCAAGGGCTGAGAAAATCAACCACCGCCAGCTGAACACGGACGCGGCCTGCTCTCATTCATAGCTGCGGTCGTACCGGCCAGGATCATCCTTGTACAGCACATGACTGACCACCCGGCGCACACCATCGGTCGATGTTGCAAGATTTAGCGCGCGTGCAAGCTCGGTTTCATCCCGGGCAACCCCCAGAAGATAAATCACCGCGTTCGACACTGCGATCTTGTAATTTCCGCTGGTGACCCCGCGATCGGTCAGCATCCTGGTTTTCAGGGCCCGGTCGATCCGCGCATCGGCCAGCCCCTGGCTAAAACTGGTCTTTTTGGCAAGGAGGGTTTCGTCAATGACCTGCACCACATTGGGCGCCTTGAAGGCGTTTTCGACCAGTTTTCGCTGGCCTTCCTCCGACCGCATTGTGCCCGTCAGCATCACGCGGCCTTCAAAAACGGTCAGGTCGACATCGTCGTAATCATAGTTCCGGTCGAACAACAGGCGGCGCTTAAGCTCGGTATTGGCGCCGGTGTCGTCGATCCGCGCGCCGAGGGACCGGCTTGATGAACAGCCCGACATTACAAGACTGGCAACAAGGAGAAGGGTCAGCAATCGCGTCATCATCATGCTCATTTTTACGAGTCT
>CAYSMJ010000156.1:0-6181 GCA_964432075.1 uncultured Caulobacterales bacterium
CGGCGCTGCGCAAATATCAGGCCGAGAAAGACAATGAATTCGGCCACGAGATTACGCGGGTCGTCAGCGCCGATGGCCAGGCTCTGCCCTACACGATCGTTGGCACCCTGATGCGCATCGATCTTGCCACGCCGCTGCGCGCAAACCAGAAGATGACCTTCACCATCGACTGGGGCTTCAACATGGTCGAGGAAAATGCCGTGTCGGCGCGGGCCGGCTATGAGACCTTTGAGGATGGCAACGATATTTTCCTCCTCGCCCAGTGGTATCCGCGCATGGTGGTCTATTCCGACTATGAAGGCTGGCACAATAAGGAGTTCATGGGCCGAGGCGAGTTCACCCTGGAATTCGGTAATTACGAGGTCGAGATTACGGTCCCGTCCGATCATATTGTCTCATCCACCGGGGTTCTTCAGAATGAAGACGATGTTCTGAACGAAACGCACAAGGAACGTTTGGCCGAGGCGCGTGACGCGGAAAAGCCGGTCTTTATCGTCACACCCGAAGAGGCGCTGGAGGCGGAAAAATCAAAGGCCACCGACACGAGGACGTGGAAATTCAAGGCTGACAATGTCCGTGACTTCGCCTGGGCATCGTCGCGCAAATTTATCTGGGATGCGCAAGGGTATGAACAGGGCGGCGATGTCATGCCCTTTGTCTGGGCCATGTCCTTCTACCCGAAGGAGGGCGAGCCCCTCTGGTCGAAATATTCGACCCAGGCCGTGATCCACACCATGGAAACCTATTCGGCCATGACATTCGATTATCCGTACCCGACGGCACAATCGGTGAACGGCCCTGTTGGCGGCATGGAATATCCGATGATTACCTTCAACGGACCCCGCACGGAGCTTAATGATGATGGCGAGCGCACCTATTCCGCGTCGGAAAAACGCTTTCTCATCGGCGTTGTCATCCATGAAATCGGCCATAACTATTTCCCGATGATCGTCAACTCGGACGAGCGTCAATGGACGTGGATGGATGAGGGCCTGAACTCGTTCCTGCAATTCGTCGCCGAACAACAGTGGGACCCGGACTATCGCTCGCGCCGCGGCGACCCGCGCAATATGGTCGATTACATGAAATCGACCCTGCAGGTCCCGATCATGACCAATTCCGAATCGATCCTGCAATTTGGCAATAATGCCTATGGCAAACCCGCAACAGCCCTGAACATTCTCCGCGAGACGATCCTCGGCAGGGACCTGTTTGACTTTGCATTCAAGACCTATGCAAACCGCTGGAAATTCAAACGTCCAACCCCCTATGACCTGTTCCGCACGATGGAAGAAGCCTCAGGCGTTGATCTCGACTGGTTCTGGCACGGCTGGTTTTATACAACCGACCATGTCGATCTTGGCATTGAGAATATCACCAGATTGCAGCTCGACACGAAAGATCCGGACATTGAATATCCGCTTCGGGAAGACGAAGAAATGAAAGCTCCCTCTTCGCTCACCGATACCCGCAATGCGGAAGAAGGGCTGACCATGCGGCTTGAGGACAAGCCCTGGCTCAAGGATTTTTATGACGAAAACAGCCCCTATCTGGTGACCAATAAGGACCGCAACACTTACAAATCGTTTCTTGATGGCCTTGAAGACTGGGAGCGCAAGGCGTTTGAGCGGGCCATCAAAGAAGACGAGAACCATTATGTGATGGATTTCGTCAACAAGGGCGGGCTTGTCATGCCGATCATCCTCGAAATCACCTACAGCGATGACACAATCGAGGAGTACCGGATCCCCGCCGAAATATGGCGTCGGAACCAGAAGCGGGTGTCAAAGCTCCTGATCCGTGAAAAAGAGATCAAATCGGTCGTTCTCGACCCGCATCTTGAAACAGCCGATACCGATCTCAATAGCAACTATTTCCCAAGCCGCATTCTCCCCTCGCGGATTGAGGCCTATAAATCAAGCCTCACCCCGAGCCTGCCCAACCGCGACCTGATCAAGGACAGCAAAGTCGAGCTGAAGACCGATAAAGAGGAAGAGAAGACTGGCGGAAAAACTGATGCGGCGCCAACAGAGCCGGCAAAAGCCGGGCCGCCAAAGGATACAAAGAAAAATGATGGTGGCCGATAATCGGCCACCGTTCAGCCGCCTTTTGCCAAAATGGTCTGCCTGTCAAATTGGGCAGGCAACCTTACCAACAAATTTGTGCGCTGTCCGTGAAATGACCTTTTTTCGCTGTTTTCTTTTTTTGGGTTTGCTGCTCACCGCTTTACCGGCCCTGACCCACGAGCAAAACGTCGCCATCACGCAGGTTTTATTCAATCCGCAGACGGGCAATATCGAAGTCGCCCACCGGCTTTATCTTCACGATGCCGAACATGCCGTCCAGGACCATTGGGGGATCGCCAACCTTTATTCCAGCGAGGAAGACCAGGACAAGCTTGCCCTTTATGTGCGGGGCAATTTCACCCTCAAGGCCAATGGCAAGCCCCTCGCCCTTGAACCGGTTGGTCACGAAATCGACGGGCCGTTTGTCTGGGTCTATGACGAGATCGAAATCCCGAATAAAAAAATCGAGACTTTGACGATCGACAATTTTATCCTGCGCGATGTCTTCCCTACCCAGACCAATCTCGTGAATGTGGAAGTCGGTCGTTTCCGCAAATCCGCATTTTTTGCCGGTGAAGACGGGGAAAAGGTGATCACGATTACCCCTGAGCCGGATACCGACGAGAGCGCGGCTGAACCACGCCCCTAGACGCGTCGTAATCCGGGTATGAAAACTCCCGTTCACGACAGCGAAATCATTGCCCTGGCCTGGGAAGACGCGGTTTCCTTCGATGCGATCGAAGCCCAGACCGGCTTATCCGAAGATGCTGTGATTGCCCTGATGCGGCGCACGCTGAAACCTGCGAGCTTCCGGCGCTGGCGCGCGCGGGTTTCAGGGCGAGCGTCCAAACATCGCAAACGCGGGCGCCGAACCGATTAGCGGGCTGTGGCGTACTGACAGTGTGACATCCCTTGACCATCATATCGTCTGGTTCAAACGCGACCTGCGGGTCGAGGATCACCGGCCCCTGGCGGCTGCCGCGCGACGCGGGCCGGTGGTTCCGCTTTATGTGATTGAACCGGGATTGTGGGCACAGGCCGATGCGTCGGCGCGGCACTGGCGTTTTGTGGCGCAGGCCCTCACCGAGCTGAATCGCGATCTGACGCGGCTGGGCCAGCCCCTGATCGTCCGCGCCGGGGATATTTGCGACATTTTATCCGCGCTGACCGCAAGCCACCCCATCGCCGGGCTCTGGTCGCATGAGGAGACCGGGACTGGCTGGACCTTTATGCGTGACCGACAGGTGGGCGCTTGGGCAAAAGCCAATGGCGTTGCGTGGACAGAAATTGCGCAACACGGCGTCATCCGTTGTCTGAAAAGCCGCAATGGCTGGGCGCAGAAATGGGACCGCCTTATGGGCGAGCCGATCACGCCTGCCCCGGGCGGATTGTGCCCGTGTCACCCCGCGCTTCGATCAGACCCGGTGACGCCGCCGCAGACCCTCCGGCCTGACCCGCATCTGTCCGCCGACCTCAGCACCCAACAGCCAGGCGGACGGACCGAAGGCCTCAGGACCATCGATAGTTTCCTCAGCAAACGCGGGCGGGCCTATCGCAAAGCCATGTCGAGCCCGGCCGCAGGCGCCATCGCGTGTTCGCGGATTTCGCCCTATCTGGCGTTCGGATGCCTGTCGATGCGCGAGGTCGCGCAAGCCGGGTGGCAACGCCAGCGCTATCTGCGCGAGGAAGCCGCCGACAGGCCCTACCAGGATTCCCTGAAGAGCTTCTCAAGCCGGCTGCACTGGCACTGTCATTTTATCCAGAAACTTGAAGACATGCCCGACCTTGACCGGCGCAATATGCACCCGGCCTATAACGGCCTGCGCCCGCTCTATCCCCAGTTTACCGAAAGCGAACGCGCGCGGCTCGAAGCCTGGCGGAAGGGCGAGACGGGGCTACCTTTTGTCGATGCCTGCATGCGCATGCTGAACACAACCGGCTGGATGAATTTCCGGATGCGGGCGATGTTGATGGCAGTCTCAAGCTATCATCTCTGGCTCGACTGGCGCGCGCCCGGCGAGCACATGGCCCGGATGTTCACCGATTATGAGCCCGGCATTCACTGGGCCCAGACCCAGATGCAATCCGGCACCACGGGGATCAACACGGTACGGATCTATAATCCGGTTAAACAGGGCTATGATCAGGATCCCGATGGCAGCTTTATTCGCCGCTGGGTACCGGAGCTCGGCCCCGTTCCCGATGATCTGATCCACGAGCCCTGGCGCTGGGAAGACGCTGCGCGACTTCTTGGCAAGGCTTACCCACATCCGATCCTTGATCATCTTGAGGCGGCAAAGGAAGCCCGTCAGAAAATCTGGGGCATGCGGAAGTCCGCAGACCACCGCGCCAGCGCCCGGGCGATCCAGGACAAACATGGCAGCCGCAAAAGCGGCATCTCCAATCGCGGGTCCGCCGGACAACGCAAACGCGCGCGCAAATCAAAACCTGCCGAAACAAATACCGGTCCCGACCAGCCAACCCTTTTCTAACCGGAGTACACCCCATGCATTTTTCCCCCAGCCGTAAAGCGGGTCTTGCCGCCCTCGACGATTTCATCCCCCGTGCTGGCAAGGCCTATTCGAGCGAACGCAACTATGATCTCGGTCCGGACAAACATTACAATGTCTCCTGCCTGTCGCCCTATACCCGTCTGCGTCTTGTCGCGGAAAGCGAGATCGTCGCCAAGGTGTTGCAACGCTATTCTCCTTCAACGGCGGAAAAATATATTCAGGAGGTCTTCTGGCGCACCTATTTCAAGGGTTGGCTGGAACACCGCCCCGATGTCTGGTCGACCTATCTCGACGACCTCAGCGAACAAAAGACCCGGCTTGAGGACGACCCCGGCCTGCGCACAGCCTACCGCGAAGCAATAGAGGGCCGCACGGGGATCGACTGTTTCGATGCGTGGGCAGAGGAACTGATTGAGTACAGCTATCTTCATAACCATGCGCGCATGTGGTTTGCCTCGATTTGGGTGTTTACCCTCAAACTGCCATGGGAACTGGGGGCCGATTTCTTCCTGACCCATCTGCTGGACGGCGACCCGGCCTCGAACACCTTGTCCTGGCGCTGGGTGTCGGGCCTCCACACCAGGGGCAAAAACTATATCGCGCGCGCCTCCAACATTGCAAAGTATACAGATGGACGGTTCAAGCCCGAGCACCAGTTGAACACGCAAGCCGAGGCGTTGGAAGAGCCCTATGAGTTTGATCCGGAGCCCCTGCGCGGTGGCGACCCCCTGCCGCGCGAAGGCCAGCTTGGCCTCCTCATCACGATGGAAGACCTGCATGCCGAAAGTCTGTTAAACAGTACCGATTTCGCCGCCATCGCCTGCCTGAACCACACGGGCGAGACAGATAGCATCGACCTTGCCGAGCCGGTCAAAACCTTCCGCTTGGCCGCCATCGACGATGCGGCTGCCCGCGCCGAGGCCACCTTTGGTCAGGCGCCGGGCAGGGTCGGTGAAGGGTGCGATAATGCCACCGCGATCCTCAACTGGGCGCAGACGAACAATCTCGATACGGTCGTTTCCCCCTTCACCCCTGTAGGCCCCGTCAACGACACTCTCAATGCCGCCGAACGCATGCTCAACGGCGACGGCCGGCGCCTTGCCCGCCTCCAGCGAACCCTCGACAGCCTCGCCTGGCCCCACACCAAAAAGGGCTTTTTCGGGCTGAAAAAGAAGATCCCCGGACTGATCGGCGATCTTGGCCTCGATGGACAGAGCGATTTGTACGGGTAAGGATTGATAGAAATTTCTTGCATAAAGAAAGGCAGAATGCATCCGGCTTGCTTATTACAAGGTCCGGGGTTGAAACAAAAAATTTAATCCGGCATCGGTATGCAAACCCGATCAATTTCCATATGCCCCACCCGGCGAGGCCACAGGACGTGATGAAAAGGACGTGATGAAAAGGATGTGATGAAAAGGACGCGGTGAAAAATCATCTCGGTCTGTCCACGGTTTACTCTGTCGACTGGAAAACTGAGATTGCTATTGCGCCGCATCACCGAACACGTCAAAGCCCGGAACTGGATTGCCGTTGCGCGCGACTTCTCCATGCCGCTTGGTATTAACTGGAGAAAAGCGGGGAATGCGGCGTCGACGCTGG
>CAYSMJ010000157.1:0-6165 GCA_964432075.1 uncultured Caulobacterales bacterium
CATGAAATCATTGGCCGGTTCAATCTGCACCTGATCGCCGATATCGGCAAAGGCCGCGAGGGAGTCCAGCGTGTGGTAGCCGTTTTCCCGCCTTCCCGTGACGTGGAGGTAGAGATTGATCTTTGCCGGGGCGAAGATCGTCAGCGTTCTGGTTCTGGTCGAACTCATAAAACCTCGCCCTTATTCAAGGATCCGCCGGTTCCGTTTTCTTGGTGCTGGCCTGTTGAATGCCGTCATCTTCCGGCAGGCCGCCATGCAGTTTTCCGGTTATGGTGGCGGCAAGCTTTTCATCCTCGGTATGGTTGATGGCGCGTTTCCACTGGAAGCGGGCCTCCAGCTTGCGTCCCACCTGCCAGTAAGCATCGCCCAGATGGTCGTTGATCACGGGATCATAAGGCAGCAACTCGACGGCGCGCTCAAGCGGCTCGACCGCTTCATCATAACGGCCCAGCCTGTAAAGGACCCAGCCGAGCGAGTCCGTGATATAGCCATCGGACGGGCGAAGACTTGCAGCCTTGCGGATCATCTCCAGCGATTTTTCGAGGTGCATTCCCTGATCGGCCCAGCCATAGCCAAGATAGTTCAGGATATAAGGATCGTCCGGGCGGATCTCCAGCGCGGCCAGAAGGTCTTCTTCCGCCCTTTTCCATTTGCCGAGCCGTTCCAGTGTCATGCCCCGTGCGTAAATCAGGTGCCAGTAATTGTCGGGAACCGTATCGCCGAACTCACGGTAGGCTCGGTCATAGGCGCCGAGAGCGTCTTCAAATTTTTCATTGATGCGGTAGAGATCGCCGATTGCTATCAGGGAATCAAGATCTTCATATTCCTTGACCAGGTAATCCATCAGGGCGACCGCTTCATCAAAGCGTCCGGACTGCGCCATCAGGTCCGCGGCCTGATGCTGCGCATCAAAATAGTAGGGATAGTCCGGAGAGGTCTTCATATATTGCTCGATCGCGTCATCCGGACGTTCATTGCGGGCGGCAATTGTCGCCAGCATGATCAGGGCGTCGTCACGGTCCGGGTCGAGAGACAGGGCCATCTGCGTAAAGACCCGCGCGCTGTCGTCGCTGAATTCCTTATAAAGAATGCGGGCCATGTCGAGCAGCGCTTCGGCCGTTCCTTTTGCCGGGGAGGTGATAACCGGTATGGGAACGAGGCTTTCAATTTCTTCACCGGCTTTCAGTTTGTCGACCTTTTCCTGAATAGAAGAAAGTTCCGGTTTTTCTTTGAGGATCATTTCATAAATGGAAATTGCTTCCTCGTTTTTTCCGGCCGTGGCCTGAAAGTCGGCAACCCGTTCCAGATCGTAGAGGCTCAGGCCCCTGGCATCAAGGGCGCTGCGGATAATGTTCAGGGTTTCGTCGTTTCTGTCCAGATATTGCGCGATCAGGATACCGTGATAGGCGTGTACCGGGTTTTTCGACAGATCTTCAATTTCCAGCGTACCGAGCCCGGCATACGCCCAGCTTTTCATCAGCGGCTGGATGAACTCGGTCATCCCGCCTTCTTCCATCTCGTTCAGATAGGAAACGGCCTTGGCGTATTCGCTTTCACGAATGGCGTCCAGCGCCAGAAAGGCCAGGACGAGAGAGCTTTTCTCTCCCTTGTCGAGCAGGACGGCGGCCAGTGATGTCGCGGCATCGGAGTCACCTGCGCCCATCGCCAGAACCATGGCGCGCATTTGCAGGTCGGCATTGTCCGGATCTTCATTCAGGACGCGCCGCAGGTAATGGCTGGCCTTGTCCCAGTCGTGCGTATGCTGGGCATGGCGGCCGGCCAGATAGTTTCCGGCAACGCCCCGCCCGCCGGAGCCGATGTAAATGGTCTCGGGCTTGACGGTCCCTTCAACTTCCAGACGGGCAAGTTCGTATTTTTCGCCGGCAGAAGACGAACCCGCCGTCAGCAGGGCCGTGATCAAAATCGCTGCGCTTAGTTGCTTTTTCATGGCTTCTCACATATTCGAATAATTCGGCCCGCCGCCGCCCTGCGGTACGGTCCAGTTGATATTCTGGGACGGATCTTTAATGTCGCATGTTTTGCAGTGCACGCAGTTCTGGGCATTGATCTGGAAGCGCGGTTTCCCGTTGTCGCCATCAACAATTTCATATACGCCCGCCGGACAGTAACGCTGCGCCGGCTCGTCATATTCGGGCAGGTTTACATTCAGCGGAACGTCCGGGTTTTTCAGTTGCAGATGGCATGGCTGGTTTTCCTCATGATTGGTGTTCGAAAGGAAAACCGATGACATCTTGTCGAAGGTAATTGTGCCGTCCGGCTTCGGATAGTCAATCTTCGGCGTCTCGGATGCCTTTTTAAGTTGCGCATGATCGGCGTGGTTTTTCAGCGTCCATGGCAGCTTGCCGAAAGTGAACGTTTCGATCGCGGCGTTGATAAGCCCGAACCAGAGCCCCTTGCAAAAACCGGGACGGATATTGCGCACGCTTTTAAGCTCGCCCCACAGCCAGCTTTCTTTCAGCCTGTCCGGGTAGGCCGTGCATTCCGCGCCTTCAAAATTTTCAGCCAGCGCCTCGGCGGCAACCATACCAGACTTCATTGCCATATGGTTGCCCTTGATCTTGGGCACGTTCAGGAAGCCCGCCGTATCGCCGATCAGCAGGCCGCCCGGGAATGTGAGTTTCGGCAGGGACTGAAAGCCACCTTCGGCCAGCGCCCGCGCGCCGTAAGAAATCCGCCGCCCGCCTTCCAGCATCGGCCTGATCGCCGGGTGCAGCTTAAAGCGCTGCATTTCCTCGTAAGGGGACAAATGCGGGTTGGAATAATCCAGCCCCACGACAAATCCGACAGCGGCCAGATTGTCATCGAAATGATAGATAAACGACCCGCCATAGGTTTGGGCATCCAGCGGCCAGCCGATTGTATGGAGCGTAAGGCCGGCCTGGTGTTTGTCCGGCGCCAGTTCCCAGATTTCCTTGATGCCAAGGCCGTAGGTCTGCGGATCGCTGTCTTTGCGCAGGTCGAAATGGTCGATCAGCATTTTGGTCAGCGAGCCGTGGCAGCCTTCGGCAAAAACCGTTTGCTTGGCGTGAAGCTCAAAGCCGGGCTCGAAGGCGTCCGTTTTCTTGCCGTCCTTATCGAGGCCCATATCGCCCGTGGCCACGCCCTTGACCGCGCCGTCTTCTCCATAAAGAATCTCGGCGGCGGCAAAGCCGGGATATATCTCGACGCCGAGCCCTTCAGCCTGCTCAGCCAGCCAGCGTCCGAACATACCCAGCGAAATCACGTAATTGCCCTTATTGTGCATCTGCGGCGGGGTGATGAAGGGCAGGGCCGAGGATCTGGTCAGGAAAATGAACTTGTCTTTTGTCACCGGCGTGTTGAGCGGCGCACCCTTTTCCTTCCAGTCGGGAATCAGTTCGTCCAGCGCCCGCGGTTCCAGAATCGCCCCGGACAGAAGATGTGCGCCGACCTCCGAGCCTTTTTCAATGACACAGACATTTAAATCAGGCGAAAGCTGCTTCAGCCTTATTGCACAGGAAAGCCCTGCAGGCCCCGCGCCAACAATGACGATATCAAACTCCATGCTTTCACGGTCTGTGCGTGTCTGGCCGGGCATCATTTTTCCTTGTTTTGTAGCTCATCATACTACTCTATAATCCTTAAGATCCCTATGAAAGAAAGTAGATTTTTTTGTGACCATGACGAACGGCAACGCGCAGGCCCTCAAAGCAGTTCTCGAATGGCATCTTGATTCGGGTGTCGACGAGATGTTGGCCGATGCGCCGGTGGACCGGACGGCACAAACAGAAGCCCTCTTCCCTGCTGGGAGAGGGTTGGGTGAGGGGGATAAGAAGTCCGTAGGTCAAAATATATTGCCTAAAGAAGTTTCTCTCCCCTCACCCAACCCTCTCCCCGCAAAGCAAAACGAAGTTTTGTTTGCATCAAATAATGCGAACAAGTCCTCTGGACTTGCTTCGCGGGAGAGGGCTTTTCTCGGCGCATCCGAAGCCCGCAACGAATCCATCAGACTCGCAAAGCAGGCGCAGACGCTCGACGAGCTGCGCGAAGCCATCGCCTCTTTCGACGGTCTGGCCCTCAAGAAAACCGCGACCAATCTGGTGTTCTGTGACGGTCATCCCGAAGCGCCGCTCATGCTGGTGGGCGAAGCGCCGGGCGCGGATGAGGACCGTCTCGGCAAACCGTTCGTCGGTGTCAGCGGTCAGTTGCTCGACCACATTCTGTCCTATATCGACGTCTCCAGAACCAGTGATGATCCGGAAAAAGCGATTTACATCTCCAATATCCTGAACTGGCGACCTCCCGGCAACCGGACGCCGAGCCCTTCCGAGGTTGAGGTGAGCCTGCCGTTTATTGAGCGCCACATCGTACTGGCGCGCCCGAAGATGCTGCTTCTGGCGGGCGGCGTATCGGCCAAGTCGCTGTTGCGCCGAAGCGAAGGCATTTCAAAACTGCGCGGGAGCTGGCATGCGTGGACGCCGCAAACGACGGGAATTGCCCCGGATGATTTTGAACCGGTTCCGGCGCTCGCAACCTATCACCCGGCTTACCTGTTGCGCACGCCGAGCCAGAAGCGTCTGGTCTGGGCGGACATGCTGATGATCCTGAAAAAACGCCGGGAGCTGGGGCTTTAGAGCCGTTTGTTTTTTCTGTGAGCAAACAGGATTATCGCGCTCATTTCATTTCAAATATGGCCGTAATGTGTCACTGTTTTCTGGACAGCCCGAACAGTTTGGTGTAAGTGCATGGCCATAATGCAGAAAAAATGGATCCAGTCTGCTGGCCGCATTCAAACGCGGTCACTATTGTTGCTAACGCTGTCTGCTGCGTTCCTTTACGTGACGCCTGTGCAGGCGGGCAGCGGCGTACCTTTGCCGCCGGAACTTCCTGGCAAGCGTATCCGGTCCGTCAGTCTTGATGCCACTCCCATGCCTGTCCGCAAGCCGGTGGACGAGCCGTCTATGATTGCGGATCTGCCGGTTGAGCCGGAGGACGGAACACTTGAGCTTTTGAACTTTTCACCGGAAGAACTGGACCCCGCAGGGGAATCCGACGCGGTCGCCGCTGAAACGGAGCAGGAGGTCGTTGAGTCGGAGCAGCCTCAGCAAGAAGTCAGCGCGGCAGGCCAGGCGGAAGAGTTTGTCCGTGAAGTCCCCGATTTTGGCGCGCCGGACAAGCCCCCGGGCAAAAAACCGATGCCGCGCGGGCTGGAGCCTTTGTCGGACAAGGATGCCGAAATTTACCGCAAGATTTTCACCTATCAGGCTGTTGCGGACTGGAAGTCGGCGGACAAGCTGTTTTCCGAACTGGGTGATTTCCGCCTGCGCGGGCATGTGCTGTTTCAGCGCTATATGCACCCGACGGCCTATACCTCCCGTTTTGAAGAACTGGCGGGATGGATGGATCTGTATGCCGATCATCCGGGCTCTTCCAAAATCTACAAGCTCGCGCTGGCGCGTATGCCCAAGAGTTATCGCGGTCATCTCGAGCGGCCGCAAACCTCTTACGGCATTTTGGGCAGGCTCGATCTGAATGCCGAATTTTCGCAGGATTATACAAGTCCGCGCAAGCGTACCAAGGCACAGCGCCGCGAGATCGACAAGCTGAAAAACCTTATCCGCCGCGATATCAGCCGCGGGTCCCCGACCAAGGCCTATAAGCGTTTGCAGGGCGGCGGCACGGCGGCGCTTCTTGATTCCGTCGAACACGACATTTTATTGAGCCAGATTGCCGCCGGTTATCTTCATTCGGGAAAGATCGACAAGGCTTATAACCACGCCAGCACCAGTGTCAGGCGTTCCGGCCTGCATGTACCGCTTGGCGGCTGGGTCGCCGGGATGGTGTCCTGGCGCCGTGGCGATTACGAAGACGCCGCCCGGAATTTCGAGATCACGGCGCGCTCGCCCTACGCCCACGGCTGGACGGTTTCGGCGGGAGCTTACTGGGCCTCGCGGGCGCATATGCGTACCGGCAATGTCAAGGCGGTCAGCTACTGGCTGAAACGTGCGGCCGAATATCCGCGCACCTTTTACGGCCTGATAGCCACCCGCGCACTGGGCAAGGATTTCGAGTTTTACTGGCAGATGCCGGAACTGACCGAAGGGCGTTATGAGCGCCTGACGCATATCCCTTCCGCGTGGCGGGCGATGGCGCTGGTTAAGGCGGGTCAGACCCATCTGGCCGAGG
>CAYSMJ010000158.1:0-2680 GCA_964432075.1 uncultured Caulobacterales bacterium
GACGGGGCCTCACCTGGTTGCGCATCGCCGGCGTTTTCCTCAATCAGTGCCGCCATGGCATCTCCATTGCGGTTGCGACCTGCGGTTGCCTCGGCAACCGATGACCGGGCCGCATCAGCAGCGCGGTTGATCTCATCATCTGCCTTATCGACGTCATCAAGTCCGTCCCGTTCAGCTTCGGCCGCGATGATGGCGATCTGATCCACACGCGTCGTAATCGGCTCCTCTGAGCCCTGATCCATGACCTCCGGACGCGCTGACGCCTTGCCGTCTAACCGGTCAAAGACCTCGCGCTCAATCGAGGCTGTTTCCACCGCCTCATCGATCCGGGTTTTCACCGGCTCGGGATCGGCCGCAACATAGGGAACATTGCCAGCATCGGCGCGATCACGCAGACCCTTATTGTAGGCCAGCCAGACAATGAAGGAGAAAACGGCGAGCATGGCGAGGATCACCAGGAGGACAACCAGGCCGGAAACGCCGCGCTCCTCATCTTCGAAATCATCAAAATCATCGAATTCATCATCCAGATCATCGGTGACACTGGTCATCTTGGACCTCCTGTATGCATAGGTTCGCAGAGAAATCCGGGTATCGCCCGGAATTGCCGCCCATGGAAAGCTCTATGCGAATCGCGCCTTTGCGACATAGTAGCACCATGAACGTGGTAAAAAAACGACGTGCAATCGCTTCGGGGAAACTTTTCCGGTGATCAGACCCGAAGTGACATGGTGCCAAAAAGCCGTTCATATTCGCGAATGGCGAAGCGGTCAGTCATGCCGGCAATATAATCACAGACAATACGCGGCAGTTTTTCATGATTGGTTCCGTCACCATGGGCCGCAAAGCGGGCATGCCATTCCGGTGGGAGGGTTTCCGGCTCCGCCATAAAAACCTCGAAAAGCGCCCGCACGATCCGCTTCGCCTGGCTGCGGGCACGGTTCACCTCGTAATGGCGATACATGTTTTCCATCAGGAAAGCGCGTAACTTGTCCAACTCGGACTTCATAACCGCTGAAAAATCCACCATGGTTTCGCCGACCCGGCGCACTTCATCGCTCGATCCGGGTTTGAGCCGCTGCAGCCGCTCCACCGTTGTCCTTGTAACATCGCCTGTCATTGCGCCGATCAGATCCGAGACCGCTTCAGCAATCAGAATCTCGCGGGGTGCCGCCCGGTGCCGCGCCTCAGCGGCACGGAGCATGGGACCAAACAAGGGCAGATCCCTCGCCTCGTCATAGGAAAACAGTCCGGCGCGCAGCCCATCATCAATGTCATGGTTGTTATAGGCAATATCATCGGCAATCGCGGCAATCTGCGCTTCAAGCGAAGCATAGCTGTCGAGCCAGAGATCCTGCTTTTTGGAATATTCGGCGATTGCCGCCGGTAGTGGCGCCAGCCCGTCGCCCACCAGCGGGCCATTATGTTTGACAACGCCCTCAAGGGTTTCCCAGGTGAGGTTCAGCCCGTCAAATGCCGCATGGCGGCGCTCCAGCCGGGTCACAAGCCGCAATGTCTGGGCATTATGGTCAAAGCCGTTGAAGTCGGCCATGCATGCCTTGAGAACATCCTCACCGGTATGACCAAAAGGCGGGTGGCCGAGGTCATGGGCAAGCGCGACGCATTCGGCCAGATCCTCATCGACCCGCAGGGTGCGGGCAAGGGTGCGCGCGATCTGGGCAACTTCCAGGGAATGGGTCAGTCGCGTGCGATAGTAATCGCCCTCATGGTAGATAAAGACCTGCGTTTTATGCTTGAGGCGCCGGAATGCGATCGAATGCACAACCCGGTCACGGTCCCGCTGAAAGGGAGTTCGGGTCCGGCTTTCCGGTTCCGGGTGAAGCCGCCCGCGGGTGTGTTCAGCACGCGCTGCATAAGGCGCAAGCGGCGCTGGAAAGCCAAGTGGCCCGTCCGCCTGTGAAACCCCGTTGCCATTTGCGTGCTCTGCCATGCTGTGCCCGTCGGCCATGATCCCTTTCCAAACGTTCGCAAAACCTTATATTCCGCAATAACAGGGTTCGCCCGCCTGTCACCGGGACCGAAACAGGAACATCGGCGACAGGCCAGGAAAAGCAAAGGATGGTAATATGGCCGAAACCGATCAGATGACGCCCGGCACCGTGACCGTCTCAGACCGCGCCGCCGTCCGGATTGCAAAGATCCTTGCCAAAGAACCGACGGGCTCAATGTTGCGGGTCGGGGTTTCCGGCGGCGGGTGCTCCGGCTTTCAGTACACCTTCGATATCGTCACCGAGCGCCAGGACGACGACTTTGCCATTGAAAAAAACGGCGTAACTGTTCTCGTTGACGAGATGTCGCTCGACTATATGGGTGGATCGGAAATCGACTTTGCCGACGAGATCATCGGCGCGTCCTTCAAAATCGTGAACCCCAATGCCACCGCCAATTGCGGCTGCGGCACCAGCTTTTCGGTCTGAGACGCGGCTCGGGGCTTGTCTGGCGGTCCGCACAAATCACTCCGCCCAAACGATAGGACACAGGCCCAGCCCTGCCAGTATGGCTATGGCCCACTGCCACCGGATTTTTTGATGAACCCGCCAACCCGATCCATGCGCATAACCGGGAGCTTGATCCGCGTACCCACCCGGCCGCGGGCGGATCATCTGTTCTTTCACTGACGGGCCGACCCATTGGGGTCAACATTCCCCTTCTCTACAAA
>CAYSMJ010000158.1:2690-6161 GCA_964432075.1 uncultured Caulobacterales bacterium
ACCGGGTCAAGAGCGCCCGCGACCGCGTCTTCGATGGGCGAGATTCCCCGCAGGAATATCTTATCCATTTGAAAATGAATGCACCGGGTTGCGTGGATTTGCCTTTGCCATGATCGCGCACCGGCGCAAGGCTTGTCCTCCGCCGCTTGCGGGGGAGGTGCCCTGACGAAGTCGGGCGGAGGGTGCCCGATGCCGTAACGTCGGTAACAGCAGGTACCTTCCAATGAAACCGGGAGACCCCTCCTTAGTCACGCGCCGCTAGACAGCTTCCCAGCAAGCGGAGACGCCAAAGCCTCGTGCCGGTCTGGGAAAAGGGATTGATTTTATTGACAGCCGACCAGACAATGCAAGATCAGAGATATCGCTTCGCGCCCTATGACACCGCAGCTTCCCTCGCCAAAAACATAGCTCCCTCATGAAAATCGCCACCTTCAACGTTAATTCCATCAATGCGCGGCTGCCGCGGATTCTGGCGTGGTTTGACAGCGCAAAGCCGGATGTCGCCATATTGCAGGAAATCAAATGCGTCGACGAGAAATTTCCGGCGGGCGAATTCGAAGATCGTCGTTACAATGTCGCCGTGCACGGACAGAAAACCTATAATGGCGTTGCCCTCCTGTCACGTCATCCGGTCGATGATATCGTCCGAGGGCTGCCCGATTTTGAAGATGATCAGGCCCGTTACATAGAGGCGATGATCCTGCCCGATGAGGCCGCGCCGGTCCGGGTTGGCGGGCTCTATCTGCCGAATGGCAACCCGGCGCCCGGCCCAAAGTATGACTACAAGCTTTCATGGATGGAGGCCTTGCAGGCCCATGCGGCGAGGTTGCTGGCGCAGGAAGACGCTTTCGTTCTCGCCGGCGATTACAACGCCATTCCGCAAGCCGAAGATGTGCACGACCCCGCCGCCTGGGAGGGCGATGCCCTCTACCGGCCTGAAACCCGAAGCGCTTTCCGGCGGCTCGTTAATTCAGGGCTGACGGACGGTCTGCGCCAGCTTCACCCGACGGGTACCCATTATACCTTCTGGGACTATCAGGGCGGCGCCTGGCCCAAGGACCACGGCATCCGCATCGACCATCTGCTGCTCTCGCCTCAGGCCGCCGACCGCCTGAAGGACGCCGGCGTTGACCGCATGGAACGCGACAAGGAAAAACCCTCCGACCACGTGCCGGTATGGATTGAGATCTTATAAGCGATTTTAACTGATCATAGCACAGACAAAAATCGCAAAGAGAAGCGCCACGCTGAGATTGGCGAGTGTTCCCAGAAGATAGTAGGACGGGTTGATCTCGATACGTTCTTTTCGAACAAACTCCTTTGCCCCGATAATGATCGCAAGGGCGCCGAATTCGTCCGCGAGAACCAGAACGAAAATCAGGAATGTTTCGCAAAATCCGATCCAGAACCCCGCTGCTCGCAGATCAATCGCCTTGTTGGATAAGGCGTCAGGAAAAAGAACTAATTGCGGATTATCAGGGTTGAGAAGCGGGATCACTTTTCGGACGATCAGGGTCGAGATGACAAAGGAAAAACAGAACCCGGCGAGGATGAGAAGGCCATCAACGGGCTGCATCTTCAGCTTTTCCCGATTTTGTCTTTGCAGCATTCTTTTGTGATTATACCGATTGTTTCTTCAGCCTGCAGTACAAGATCGATATTTCCCCGAGTGGCAGCATCTGACACCGATTGCGCAAATTTCCCCAACTTGTCGGCAATTTGCTTCTGGCTCATGCCGTTTCGTTTCATTTGGAAAACCTTATACTGATAATCGGTCATATTATCAATCATCGCATGGTTCAGATTGCACAGGCTCGTCAGGATTTGGGCTAAGCGCTTGTCTTCGAGCTTCCATGCTGTTGAATGGCCGGCGGTTTTCAGCTTTTGCATCTCGTTGTTAGCAGCCTTGAAGATCGGGCCGCCGATCTGGCGAATATCGTCATGAACACACCCGATCCGGCCTTCGCTGACGACAAACCGTATCCCGCCATGGTTGCGCATGACGTCGCGTAACCGGTTCATCACCGCATAAAGGGGGCTGAGTTCCTCAAACAAGCCTGCAATTTCATCGCCATAGCTGATGGAAAGCCCGAGGACAGGATGATAGTTGCTGTTGAGCTTCTTTAGCGCCTCGGACTTCGTCGCGACCAGCCGGGTCGCAACCGCCGGGTCAAGGCTTGTTGAGTTTTTCAGATCGCCGAGCAACAGTGTATAGGTACGGTTAGGGTCCATGCTCAATAGAAAACCATTGATAACGTGAGATCAATGTTATTGCATTGATAGTTTGATATCAATTGAAAATGATTGAATTGAGGGTGATCGATGAAATTTTCCGCTGAACAGGACCGCGCCCTCAAGGCTGTCGATGACTGGCTGCGCAAGGGCGAGAGCCAGGTCTTCCGCCTGTTCGGTTATGCGGGCGCTGGCAAGACCACCCTGGCGCGTCATGTGGCAAGCCATGCCGATGGCGAGGTGGCGTTTGCCGCCTTCACCGGCAAGGCGGCCTATGTCATGCGCAACAAGGGCTGCGCCGGCGCGTCGACCATCCACAGCCTGATCTATCGTCCAACCGGGGACGAAGACGAAGACGAAGGCCCAAGCTTTACCTTGCGCCGTGATGCGCCCGCCGCCAAGGCCGACCTGATCATCATCGATGAATGCTCGATGGTCGATGAGGATCTTGGCCGCGATCTCCTGTCCTTTGGCAACCCGGTCCTCGTGTTGGGCGACCCGGCGCAGCTGCCCCCTGTCAAGGGTGGGGGCTTCTTCACCGAAGGCGAGCCCGATTTCATGCTAACGGAAATCCATCGTCAGGCTGCAGACAACCCGATCATCCGGCTTTCCATGGAGATTCGCGAGGGTCGCGAGCCGGAAGCCACCGGCGACACCCTTACCTATATGACCCGCCGGGAAATTGATGCGGAGACCATTCTCGATTGCGATCAGGTTCTGGTCGGCACCAACAAGACCCGGCGAAAGTTCAATGAACGCATCCGTGAACTCAAGGGCCACACGGAAGCAACACCAGAAGCTGGTGAAAAGCTTGTCTGCCTTCGGAACAAAAAATCCAAAGGCCTTCTCAATGGCGGTATCTGGACTGTAACCCTGAAAAAATCAGCTCGCGGCCAAAAAGCCCGCCTGATGGTAAAACCGGAAGAAGGCGGCAAGTCAGTCGCGATCACCGTTCCGATCGCCTGTTTCACCGAGGGGCCGGAGGCCGTTCCTTTTACGCAACGGCGTTATGCTGACGAATTTGATTTCGGCTATGCCCTGACAGTGCACAAGGCACAGGGCTCACAGTGGGACAATGTCGTCCTGTTTGATGAGAGCTGGGCCTTCCGGGAGCATTCGCGCGCCTGGCTTTATACAGCTGTTACCCGCGCGGCCGAACATCTGACGATCGTGCGCTAGTGGATTGACCCAGACATTTGAGTGCGTTCCGTTCAACGTATAACGAACTCTATCTCACTC
>CAYSMJ010000159.1:0-6026 GCA_964432075.1 uncultured Caulobacterales bacterium
TCTGCTTGAGCGGAGCCGGGCTGCCCGCATGATCGACCAGCAGCAGCGCACCGATGTTGCGCCCGGATTTGAGGAAGTGCTGGCTGCGCTTGAAATACGACTTTTTTCAGAAACGGGTTCCCCGCGCAAAGCGGCGATCGCCCGGCGGCTGCAAACCCGGTTTGTGACGATGCTGATTGAATTAAGTGCGGACCCGCAGGCCGCCCCGGAAGTTCGTACCGAGACCGAAGCCTTTCTCAGCACCTTGCAGACGACGCTGTCGCGCGGTCTTTCAGGCGATAGCAAAGACACGGCCAACAATCACCGCGCGCATCTCCTTGCGCTGATCAGCGCGTTTCTCAACCGCCCGGAAGCATTTGCCGCCACAACGCAAACCGGTCCGGACATCCCGGCAGGCAGCCCCATCGGTGGTGGCTTGCGCGAGGATTGCTGGCATTGCGACAGCATTTTGCCGTAATATCACACTGCAGGGAGCAACACCGGTCCACGCGGAGAAGGCAAGCGCTTGATGGATGGGAACCATAAACGTGCGCGGACGAGACTGCATCCGCGCCCTTTAGTATAACGCTATTCCTCACCTACCCGCCGGATCAGCGCGCCGCAGTCCGAGAGTTTCTGTTCCAGCCGCTCAAATCCCCGGTCAAGGTGATAAACCCGGTTGATGATCGTCTGGCCCTCGGCGCCAAGACCGGCCATGACCAGCGACATGGAGGCGCGAAGATCGGTCGCCATGACCGGCGCGCCCTTCAGGCGGGAAACGCCGGTGACCATGGCCGTCTGTCCGTCAACGGAAATCCTTGCACCCATCCGGCCCAGTTCCGGCGCATGCATAAAGCGGTTTTCGAAGATCGTCTCCTTGATGATCGAAGTGCCCTCAGCGGTTGTCATCATCGCCATCAGCTGGGCCTGGAGGTCGGTCGGAAAGCCCGGATAAGGCGCTGTCACAACGTTTACCGCACGACACCGCTCGCCTTTGCGACGTACCCGGAACCCTTCCGGCGTCGGCATCAGGTCGAGGCCTGCCTCTTCCATGATCCCTGCTGCAGAGCCCAGAAGCGCGATATCGGTGTTGCGCAGATGAAGCTCCCCGCCCGTCACTCCGACCGCCATGGCATAGGCACCGGTTTCGATCCGGTCCGGGAGAATGGCATGGGTCGTCCCGGAAAGACGGTCCGTACCTTGAATAGTGATGGTCGAGCACCCCGCGCCCTCAATCCGTGCACCCATGGCATTCAGGCAGTCGGCAAGATCAACAATCTCCGGTTCACGCGCAGCGTTGCTCAGGACGGTTTCGCCCCGGGCGAGACAGGCCGTCAGCATTGCATGTTCGGTCGCTCCGACAGAGACAAAGGGAAACGCAATCGAAGCCCCCTTGAGGCCGTTGGGGGCAGAGGCGACCACATAGCCATCCTCAAGATCGATCCCGGCCCCCATGGCTTCGAGCGCCTTGAGATGGAGATCAACCGGCCGCGCACCAATGGCGCACCCGCCCGGCAGCGACACCCGCGCCAGGCCCTCACGCGCCAGAAGCGGGCCCAACACATTGAAACTCGCGCGCATCTTGCGAACGAGATCATAAGGCGCCGTGGTCGAGGTGATGGTTCCGGCCGTGAGTTCGAGCCTGTCGCCATCGCGGTGCAAATTGACGCCGTGCTGTCCAAGCAGCCGCAGCAACATCGCGACGTCAGCGAGATCGGGCACGTTTTCAAGACGTAGGGTCTCGTCGGTCAGGAGCGCGGCCACCATGACCTTGAGGGCCGAATTCTTCGCACCGCTGATGACCAGATCGCCGTAGAGCGCGCGACCACCAATAATGGCGAGTTTGTCCATACTATTCCTTTCGGCCGGTCGCGGCCATAATCAGCCCTCGCCTGATGGCGTTGACGGCTTTTGTTTGCGTCGGCGCAGATTGGCCCGGAGCGCGGCCGAAAGCCGCTCCTCCCGGGTCTGCCCGGCTTTTTCTTTCCCGTCTTTGTGCTCTTTCCCGTCGTTCGTCCCGGGCGTGGCCTTCCTGGTGTCAGAGTCTGTGGGCATCATGGCAAATTTGGTTCGGGTTAGAGGTTTGTTCGCGCCGGCATGGCGTCAGTAGACAAGGCTTAGGGCCATGCCCGTGACAATCAGAAAGCCCGCAACAGTCCAGTAAAGACCATTGATGACAAGCCCTTTCAACAGAACCGCATACCATTTCGAACCAAAATTGACCGCAAGGACGCGAAACGACTGGAAGCCCGCCCAGAGTTGCACGGGCATCGCGCCATGCCTGATAACCGGAATCTTGTCGATGAAGGGCGATTGAAACAGAATGATGATCAGCAGATAGAAATAGAGCGCCGCATGCATATAGAGGCTGATGATCAGCAGGTCATAGGTGATCACGCCGCGTTTGTAGAAATAAAACAGAAGCAGGAGCAGCGTGTAAATCACCGGCAGTAACAACAGGACACGCGGCACCGTCTGGCGGAGATTGGCCCAGAACAAGCGGGGGTCTTCATCAACTTTATCAATATTCTGGCCAATCGTAACGATTGTCGGCTCCAGCCAGTCAGCCCAGGAAGGCAGGCTTACATGCTCCGGCCCAAACCCGTTCCCATCTTCATCATCCAGGACCGCCACGACATCGGACCCGGCTGGACCGTCGGCGATGCTTCTGACCTCTCGCTGGACCGTCTCTGAACGAGACGGAACAGGATTGGTCTCACTGTCAGACGGTTCCGGCACTGCCGCGTCATCGGGCTCGGGGGCTGTGTCACTCTCAACCGGCTCACCGACCACGTCATTCGGCAGGGTCTCGGGTGTGGGTGGCTTGGTCACCAGAAAAAGGACAGCAAAAAATACCAGGGAGAAAAACAGATAAATTCGGAACGGCGGGGAATATTTGACGCGCTTGCCTTCGGAATATTCCTTGGCAACCTTTCCCGGATTGGCAAGTAACCCGCCGATCGTGCGCGCGAGTTTGCCGTCGATCGACAGGGTTTCCACAAGCACATCCTGGGCCAGCCCGATTACAGGCCGGCGCACATTGATGCCCCGCTGGCCGCAGTCATAACAATAGGCACCCTGAAGCGGGGTCCCGCAATTCTCGCAGTCCGTAATGGTCCTGGGCTTTTTTCCGAGACCTAGAATCATGAATCCCTCTCCTGCCCAACACCTTAGCAGGACAACCCCCCTCGACAAATCCGGAAAAGATCGCTACCGACCCGCTTCACGCGACCGTCCGCTGCCGTAGCTCAGAGGTAGAGCACTCCCTTGGTAAGGGAGAGGTCGAGAGTTCAATTCTCTCCGGCAGCACCATGTTTTGTATCGCGGGCCAAGGGCTCTCCGACGCGGCGGGCTTACCGCCTGTCGCACGATCGTGCGACAGGCCGCTCTTTCCACAAACGCCCCGCCATGTCCCCGGCCCTGAGCCGTGGCCTCCATCCATACGGCACTAAACCAAACCGCAGGAGAGATCCCGGGTCTCGCTGCGCTCGCCCGGGAACACGGTGTTTTCTTTGCCCTCTAAGCTACCGGAGACATTCCATCGGGCAGGTCGATCGGCGCGAGGCTCCGGGCCTTGTTGAACTCACGAAGCCGCGCAAAGACATCGACGCCAATCTGCGCATACAGATCAAGGAGATCGACAAGAACCCAGTTCTCCCGGATCAGGCCCTCTTCCAGACGCCAGAAATCAAGACTGCGCAAGAGGACCTCCCTGTCCGGCGGCGCAATCCCCATCCAGCCGTCATGGTTCAGGGTCAGGCGCATATTTGGCCAGCCCGTCTCGCAGACATAATTTTCCTCAGCCCACCAATGGGACATGAGATCACCCATGGCGTCCAGCTTGCGGTCCGGCATGGCGCGCAGAAAGGGGATCTGGTGCCAGTTGCGAAATCCGGAAATCCCGCGCGTCGCGCCGATCCCCGCCGGACCATACCAGTTAAACCGGGGATGCCAGTATCGGTCAAGCGCCATCGCTTGCGGGTCGGGGTCGGCCGGATGACGGCAAAGCGATTCAAGCATCCTCGTGACATGGGCAAGGGCGGCAGTGCCATCACCCTCCGCCTGCAGACCATCGCAAGGCATCGGGCCCGGTGTGCACAGAAAAGCGCCGAGTTGCGGGGCCATCGGCCAGGCGCTTGCCTGCATCATCAGTTCAGGCAGATCCCAGATCGCCTGCATCTCGACCACGCGCCCGTCCTCGAAACGGAAAAACTCATGATACCGCATATGAACAAGATGTCCTGTGGGCGGAATATCAAGAAAAGGCGCGAGAAAGGTGCCCATGAAATTGCCCATACAGCCGACCCAGTGCCGGCCTTCCGGCGTTGTCCCGGCAAGCATGATCATGTCACGGCGCTCCAGATCCGGAAGCGCGGCATGGAGGGGCAAAAGACAGCGCTCAAGGAAGGCATCCGGCCCCTGAAGGTCACCAAAGGGATGACACAGGTGAAGTGCCGCCGCAGGATCAAACAGCGCTGTCACCTCCGATCTTGCTCCCGAGGGCTCAAAACCGGCGAGCGCCTTGCGGTATGATACCATTCTTAATTTCAGTGCCGCTGCGTCCATGCCGCGTGCTCCTTTGCTGCCGCTGTTCCGTCCTGCGAACCTCGGCCCGTCAATCATACGATCAAACAAAAAAATGCTTACAGCGCGGCGGGCTCAGTCGTCGCGATGGACTTTTTCGCTACGCTCGTGACGCTCCTGGGCCTCAAGGGAAAGCGTCGCGATGGGGCGTGCCTCAAGCCGTTCAAGGCCAATGGGCTCACCGGTTTCCTCGCAATAGCCATATTCGCCTTCGTCGATCCGGCGCAGGGCCGCATCAATCTTCGAAATCAGCTTGCGCTGACGGTCCCGTGTGCGCAGTTCCAGCGCTTTGTCCGTCTCGCTGGAGGCGCGGTCCGCGATATCGGCCAGCTTGCTATCGGCGTCGGCCAGATGGTTGAGCGTCATCCGGCTTTCGCGGATGATGTCTTCTTTCCAGTCCTGTAATTTGCGCTTGAAATATTCCAGATGCCGCTCGTTCATGAACGGCTCGTCAGCACTTGGGCGGTACCCGTCCAGATCCAGCGTTTCCACCAGCCTTACTCCCTTTGCAACGGAACCGCCCAGGGGCGGCGTCGGCTTACTGCCTGCCTACCAGATGGGTTTTCCCCATACTTTTGTCTGCGGCGATAGCGGAGTCGTGTTTCAAATTCATTACACCCGTCGCCGGGTGCCGCCGGTATAGTCGCCGCCGCGAGCCACCTCAAGCGTCTGATTTGACTTGTGATCTTTTGGCGCGCCGGCTTCGCCCGCACCATCGCGACGATATTTGGCTAGTTCCACCCGCACTCTGAGCGAAATCGCCCGGGAAATCTCATCAAGCGCGCTCGCGCCGGGCTGCGCCATGGCCGTCCGGGTCAGGGCGTCAAGACGTTCAAGATTGTGGTCCAGATCCTCACCGCGCAGAAGCGCGGCCTGCAGGCTTGCCAGGTCATCAAGCGCAGCCCGGGACCAGCGCAGGGTCGTGGCCGCCCACCCGTCCGGATCGCCCCTTTCCGTGGCCTCGCCGGCCGATTGCAGCCCCTGGAGGCCGAGGACGCTCGCAACATCCATCGTCTGGGTCTGGGGTGGGGAAGACTGCCCGGGGCGAGCTGCGGGGCTCGGCGTCGCGAAAGCACCCGCTTTACGTACCGTCCTCCGGCTGCCAGACGTCGGTCGTGAGTCGCGGGGTCCGGCGATCCGCATGATGGTGGCGCTCCCTTGTTGCGTGGGCATAGACTTAGCGGACCCTGCCAAAGGCTCCGTTAATGGCCATGGCCGATCCCGGCAGTTTTTGCCGGGCAGGTCAGGAGTTTCCCGGCGCCGCCCTCGGCGACCAAAGGGGTTGGCGGGCTGGCGACCCGGGCGCAGGGTCGTCAAACCCAGACGTCATGCGAAGCACAAGGGCCACTTTTAACAAGACCTTAGCCTGGCACGCCTCTCGCAACCTGTCATGGCAGCCGCGTTCGTCTTTTGTCGCCCGATTTTGTTCCAAGGCCCCATGACCCTACAGTTCCCCTCGATCT
>CAYSMJ010000160.1:0-6008 GCA_964432075.1 uncultured Caulobacterales bacterium
CATGACAGAGCAGAGAAGACAGGGGCGGTATTCGCCTGAGGTGCGTGAGCGCGCCTTAAGAATGGTTGAGCAGCAGCTTCACGAGTATGCCTCGCACCGGACGCCGATCTGGGCCTGACGCTTCCATGCGTGCACGATATCGCCAAATTCGGCGATCGCTTGGGATGGCTGTCAGATGCAGTGTCCTGTTTTCCTCATACCCCGTTGACAAACGGGACCGAATTTGATATGACGAAGTACTTTATAAAATAAAGCTTTTTGATGGACATGCAGGAAAATGCAGCGGTGATTGTTGTCGACGGGCTTGAAAAGCGGTTTGGCAGGGTAATTGCGCTTGATGGGGTCAGTCTTGAGATTGGCCGACGAGGCGTCACGGCAATTCTGGGGGCAAACGGTGCAGGCAAGACAACATTTATCAATTGCGCGCTTGGTCTGTCCCGGCCAAGTGGCGGGTCGATGCGCATCTTCGGGCATCGGCCTGGAAGCCTGAACGTCCGCAAGCGAACAGGCGTGATGTTACAGGACGCCGATTTGCCTGAACAGCTTTCCGCCCGCGAACATATCACGCTGTTCTCCAGCTATTATCCGGATCCCATGCGCCTTGATGAGGTGATTGAGATCTGCAAGCTGGACGATTTTGCCAACAAGCCTTATCGTGCTCTCTCCGGCGGTCAGAAACGCCGGGTCCAGTTTGCCCTTGCGATTGCCGGTCAGCCCGACCTTATCTTTCTCGATGAACCGACAACCGGGCTCGACGCCGAGGCGCGGCGTGGGCTGTGGCAGATTGTAACCGACCTGACCGATGCCGGTCGTGCCATTATTTTGACAACCCACTATCTTGATGAGGCCGATCATCTGTCGGACAGAATAATTGTCTTTCGCGCGGGGAAAGTTATTGCCGATGCGGCCCCTTCGGAAATTCGCGCGACAACCGGCGGTTCGGTCATCCGCTGCCGGACAATACTTGGTATTGCAGCACTTGAAGCCTTGCCGGCTGTCGTTTCCGTGCGATCAGCGGGCGGCCTGGTGGAAATCCTCAGTCGTGATTCGACCGCAACAATGAAGGCGCTTTTACAGGCTGACCCTAAAATCAGTGAACTGACTATATATCAGCCGACCCTTGAAGAAGCGTTTCTTGATATGACCGGTGAGGGGAGGGACTGACCCATGTTTCGCTCAATCAATGCCTTTATCAATGAAACCGGGGCGGAACTGTTAAAGTCGCTCCGGGCACCGGAATTCATTTTGCCAACGCTGGCTATGCCGGTCGCGTTTTATCTACTCTTTGCTGTTGCCATGGGTACCGGCAATACCGGGGCCGGCGAAATGATGCTGGCGACTTTCGGCGTTTTTGCTGTCATGGGCCCGGCGATTTTTGGCTTTGGTGCCGGCGTTGCCACAGAGCGCGAGCGCGGCTGGTTGCAGCTCAAACGCGCAGCGCCTGCCCCCGCCTTCAATTTTATCCTGGCGAAAATTCTCTCGACGATGATTTTTGCCGGCTTTTCCCTCATTCTTCTTTACGTTGCAGCGCGTTATGCGGCTGGCGTGGAGTTGCCCCGCGACACCTGGGCGCGACTGATGGGACTTCATCTCGTTGCCTCGATTCCTTTTGCTTTTCTCGGTCTGACGCTTGGGTTCCTGTTCAGCGCCAATGGGGCCGTGGCGATTGCAAATATCCTGTTTCTGGCCCTGGCGGCCCTTGGGGGCTTGTGGCTTCCGGTCTTTCTGTTTCCTGACGTTTTGCAGAGGGTTGCGACTTTCCTGCCATCTTATCATCTTGGACAGATTGCCCTTGATATCGTTGCCGCAGACAAAGCAGATTTTGATCCTGCTCATATTATTCCAAGCCTGATTGCCACTGGTCTTTTCGCAGTCACGGCAGTTTTTGCGTGGGCAGCACAGAGAAGCTGACCGAAACAGGAGACAGAGGTGTTACGCACGGCGTTTTTCGGCATGGTACTGAGCTTTCTGGCGCTGATTTCGGTACTACTATATCTGTTGCCCATCGAGGCCGACCCGGAAGCGGGACAGCCCGATCAGGCGGAATCAGGAATGTTGGTGACGGATGATAAACCCATGTTTTCCGCTGATCTCGGGAACAGCTATATACTGACAAATGTGCGTCGCTGGCGTGGCGGGACGTTGCGGGAGAATGAGCGCCTGATCGTCAAAGAGGGAATAATTGTCAGCAGCGAAAACGCTGAGGGTGATTTGCAAATTGTTGACGGGCAGGGGCTAACGATTATTCCCGGGCTGATTGATGCGCACACCCATAGTTGGGGCAATGCGTTAAGTGATGCGCTTCGCTTTGGTGTGACGACTCAGCTCGATATGTTCACAGGCACCACCGTGCTCATCGGCAAGCGGAACGCCCGTGAAAATCTGACGCGAACCGACAAGGCCGACCTGTATTCCTCGGCAACACTGGCCACGGTCCCGGGCGGACATGGTACACAGTTCGGCCTAACAATTGACACGCTGACAACACCGGAAGAAGCCCCGGACTGGGTTGATGCGCGTATCACTGAAGGGGCGGATTTCATTAAGCTCGTCTATATTCCGGGCCAGGACCGTATTCCCAGCCTTAACCGGGCAACGGCAAAAGCCGTGATTGATGCGGCTCATGAACGCGGCATGATGGCGATGGCCCATATCTCGACCCAGGCGGCAGCACGCGATCTGATTGAAGACGGGATAGACGGGCTTGTTCATATATTCGCCGATGAACCGGTTTCGCCAGATCTCGTCGAAATGGCCATTGAAGCTGACCTGTTTGTGGTTCCGACCCTTGCGGTGCTCGCCATGGTTGACGGCCAGTCGCAAGGGCCGGCTCTAATCGACGATCCCCGGGCCAAGCCGTTTCTGTCCGGCAGCCAGAGGCAGACATTGTCCGGCAGCTTTGGCATGGGGCCATATCCGGGCTTTGATCTCGAGATCGGGCTTGCCAATACAAAGGCTCTCTACGATGCCGGTATACCAATTCTTGCGGGTTCAGATGCGCCAAACCCGGGTACGACCTATGGGGCAAGCCTTCACCAGGAGATGGCACTTCTTGTCAGGGCCGGGCTCCCGGTGCCTGCGGCGATAGCCGCGGCGACGCGGTTGCCCGCAAAAGTCTTCAATCTGGCCGGGCGCGGCGCTATTGAGGCCGGCTATCGCGCCGATTTTTTGTTGATTGACGGAGATCCTTACACAGATATTAATGCGACGCTGAATATTGCGGCGATTGTCAAAAATGGATTTCCGGTGCAGCGCGGCGAGGTCGATGCTGACCGAAGTACAATGTCGCGCTGGACGCAAACAAACCTTGGAACCTTCGATGAGAATTTCTCCGTATCCGGAACGCCGGGCTGGACGACGACGACCGATGAAATTGCTGGCGGCAGGTCTCAGATATCGCTGAGCCATGAAACAGACGCTGACGAAAACGGCGTCATGGTCGTCAATGCCGATATCACGCCTGATTTCTTTGTGCCCTGGGCGGGGGCATTCTTGCCGCTATCGACAGATTTTGCCGCGGGATTTGATCTATCCGGATATGAGGCGATTGAATTCACCGCGTCGGGGACACCCGGAGACTATCGATTGATGGCGTTTATGCCGGACGGTGCCGGCGCCCCGCCAAGCGGATTATTCTCGTTGTCAGAGGAACAAAAGCTGATCCGAGTTCGGTTTCAGGATATGCCCGGTCTGGACCCGACTTCCATAACCGGCCTTGCTATCGTCGCTGGCCCCAAAGCCGGGAAGTATCAATTTGTAATCGACAATGTTACATTGAAATAGCCGCGTGGTCCGTCACTTGTCGGCACCCCAGACTTCCGCAACCCGGCGATCGCGGCCGCATCCGTTGCGATAGCGTTGATAATGACCGGGATTTTTCTTGTAATAATCCTGATGGTAGTCTTCGGCCAGATAGAAATCTGTCCGTGCCAGGACAGGCGTGACGATCTCACGGCCGAGTTCTTCTTCGGCAGCACGAATGGCTTTACCGGCTTTGCGTTCTTCTTGTTCATCGTCAGCAAAGATCGCGGAACGGTAGCTTCCGCCCTGATCACAGAACTGGCCATCGGCATCGAACGGGTCGATATGGCGCAGCAAAAAATCGACAAGCTCGCGGTAGCTGACCGTTTCCGGATCATAGGTGACCCGGATTACTTCGTAATGGCCGGTTTTGTGACTGCTGACCTGTCTGTAGGTCGGGTTGGGCACGCTGCCGCCAGAGTAACCGGATACCACGTCAAGAACACCAGCCCGTTTTTCAAAGTCGGCTTCAATACACCAGAAGCAGCCGCCAGCGAAAATTGCAGTTTTCGTAAGCGCCGGAGTTGACGATGTTGTTTGTGGCTCTCCCTGTGCTTTTGTGGTCTGTGAACAGCTGACGACAAAGATCAATAGCAACAAGATAAAGGCAATATTCCGCATAACGTTGTCCCTCTTTTTTGCATGCTTCTAAACCTTGCCCGTGGATCGATAAAGCCTGCTCACGTAAAGCTGATCGCCGGCTAGCGCACCTTCATTGCTTTTTGCGGTGGGTTTCGAGCGGTACGATCAGGCTTGATGTGTCCCATCGGTTTCCGCCAAGGGCCTGGACCTCGGCATAGAACTGATCGACCAGCGCGGTGACGGGCAGGCTTGCACCATTACGCCGGGCTTCATCGAGAACATAGCCGAGATCTTTTCGCATCCAGTCAACAGCAAAACCAAAATCAAATTTGCCATCGATCATCGTTTCGGCACGGTTATCCATTTGCCAGGACTGAGCTGCGCCGCCGCTGATGACTTCAATGACGGCCTTTGCGTCCATGCCCGCGGCCCCGGCAAAATGCAACGCCTCCGCCAGACCCTGAACGGTGCCGGCAATACAGATCTGGTTGACCATCTTTGCCAATTGTCCTGATCCGGAGGGCCCGAGCCATTTCTGCCGACGGGCATAGCAATCAATCAGCGGTGTGGCCCGGCGCACAGCCTGTTCATCACCGCCAATCATGACGGTCAGTGTTCCGTTCTCGGCCCCTGCCTGACCACCGGAAATCGGGGCGTCGACAAAATGAAAGCCGTTTGTTTGCGCATGATCATAAAGCGCTCGTGCAACCGCAGCCGAGGTTGTTGTGTGATCAACAAAAACCGCGTCTTGGGCCATCGTCGAAAATGCGCCATCGCTTCGCGTGGTCACCGCACGCAGATCATCGTCATTACCGACACAGGCGAAGACGAAATCGGCGTCACGCGCAGCTTCTGCAGGGGTTGCGGCCGCCCTGCCGCCATACTGATCGATCCAGTCTTTGGTTTTGCCGGGCGTGCGGTTGTAAACCGTGACATGGTGGCCCGCACGCGCAAGGAAGCCGGCCATGGGAAAACCCATGTTCCCCAGGCCAAGAAAGGCGAGGTTACAGGTCATGGACGCTCCTTATCGGGTGTAGGTTGTCGGAACCATGCTTACGGTCTTGCCGAAAGATCGGTTTCGCCGTCTGCAAGAGCCTTTTTCTGCGCTTGCGGTGCTTACAGACCGCCGCAGCCCGCGCCCATGGACCGGCAGGTCGAAAGGCTCGCACCGTGACAGGCTCAACATAAAAAGGCTTATATGTGACCTGATCGAAAAGCTATCTGCAACGAAACCCGGCTCGCTCCATGCCTTGTTGTGCCCCTCAGCGCCGATAGCCGCGCCCCTTGCAATCACGGCAGGTCATGAGGAAGCGCTTGCCCTTGCCGCCACATGTTTCGCAGTCTACGCGCGGGCTGAAGATTGAAACCGCTTCGGCGTGGAAGCGATTGGCGTCGACGCGGTTGCGCATGGCCGATAGGGCCGGGTCTAATACCACTTCGCAGCAAGCAGCATGCAATGGCCCGATCGCGATATCCGATGGCAAACCGCCCTGTTTGCCATTTCGGATCAATGTTCGACCCGATTGGGACGCCAACATGACTCAGAAACTCCGCAAGATTTTATAAGTCCTTGTTTTCATTTATAAAAATATAGGTGATGGTGCCCAGGGGCGGATTTGAACCAC
>CAYSMJ010000161.1:0-5971 GCA_964432075.1 uncultured Caulobacterales bacterium
GATCGGGCGCCTGCTGTACGATACGAAGCTTCTTTATGAAGATCAGCTGGCGGCTTTGGAAAAGGACTCAAAAAAACAGGGTACACAAGGTCAGGAAATCGACTTTGCCCTGCTTGTTGATGGCCTTGCTGCAGAACGCGAACAGGGGATCACGATCGATGTAGCCTACCGGTTTTTCTCGACCGAGAAACGCAAGTTCATTGTCGCCGATACACCGGGACACGAACAATATACACGGAATATGGCGACCGGCGCCTCCACTGCCGATCTGGCCATTATTTTGATTGACGCGCGCCAGGGTGTTCTCACCCAGACAAGACGTCACAGTTTTATCGCCGCGCTTCTTGGCATCAAGCATATCGTGGTTGCAATCAACAAGATGGACCTTGTCGATTACTCTGAAACCGTCTTTGACCAGATTGAATCGGACTATCGTACCTTTACAAAGGATCTTGGCTTTGAGTCGATTGTCTGTATCCCAATGTCTGCATTGCGGGGCGACAATGTCGTGACAAAAAGCGATGCAACATCTTGGTATCACGGTCCAGCGCTTCTGGCTTATCTTGAGACCCTTGATGTTGCCAGTGACCTGCACGACAAGCCGTTTCGAATGCCCGTTCAGTGGGTCAATCGTCCAAACCTCGATTTCCGGGGCTTTTCCGGGACGATCGCCAGTGGCACAGTCCGGCCCGGTGACGAAATCTGCGTCGTGCCGTCCGGAAAGCGTGCAAAAATATCGCGTATCGTGACGATGGATGGCGACCTCGCAGAGGCCTTGCCCGACCAGTCTGTCACCCTCACGCTAAACGATGAAATTGATATTTCCCGCGGTGACGTCATCTGTGCGGGACAGGCGCCGTCGGAACGCACCGATCAGTTCGCCGCCATGGTATTATGGATGCATGAAGACGCCATGATCCCCGGTCGGCAATATCTTCTGAAAACCGCAAACCGGATCATTTCGGCCACGGTCACCGAGCTGCGCCATAAGGTCAATGTCAATACGCTGGACAGGCTATCAGCCAAAACGCTGGAACTGAACGAAGTCGGTTCCTGCAAGCTGTCCTTGGCCCAGCCTATTGCTTTTGATCCTTATAATGATAATCGTACGACAGGCGCATTCATCCTGATCGACCGGCTCAGCAATACGACCATTGGGGTCGGGATGATCGAGCATTCCCTGCACCGGGCGCAAAACGTTCACTGGCAGGCCCTCGAAATCAACAAACATGCCCGTGCAGAGCAAAAACACCAGCGGCCATGCACGCTCTGGTTTACCGGTCTGTCGGGATCGGGCAAATCGACCGTGGCAAATTTGGTCGAGAAAAAACTGCACGATATGGGCCGGCACACCTATACGCTTGATGGTGACAATGTCCGGCACGGGCTCAACAGAGACCTTGGCTTTACCGATGCGGACCGGGTCGAGAATATTCGCCGGGTCGCCGAGACATCGCGCCTGATGGTTGACGCCGGTATGATTGTTCTCGTCTCCTTTATCTCACCATTTGTCAGTGAGCGGCGCATGGCGCGCGAACTCATGGAGGATGGCGAATTTATAGAGGTGTATATCTCGACACCGCTCGAGGTCTGCGAACAGCGCGACGTCAAAGGGCTTTATGCAAAAGCCCGGCGCGGCGAGATCGCCAATTTTACCGGTATCGATTCAGACTATGAACCGCCCAAACATGCCGAGCTTGATCTTGACACGTCGAAAATCAGTGCCGAAGAAGCGGCTGACCGTATTGTCGATTATCTGAAAACAAGCGGATATCTTAATCTGTAACGCCCCCGTCGTCGGCTGTCATTTCACGTCAGCCGACGACTGACCAGAAGCAATACGAGCCCGAGAGCGAGGCTGAACACAATGCGTGCCGGAAAATAGACCAATGAGGGCAGCGCGAATAACCAGCGCACAATCGCGTCGGGCAATACCATGGTTGCGATGGCCTTGATCCAGTAAAGCGTCGGAACAAAGTCGCGTAAATGGGTATCGACAGGCAGACTGGCTGGTTCCCCGTGAACGGCAACAAGAAAACCCGCATGGGCCGCAAGCGCTCCATCGGCAAGACTGCCGATGATCAAAAGCCAGAAGAAAACGCGTAAAGTTGCTTTCATTTTATCGTTCCTGAAAAATCGGCCTCCTGCGCAGTCACATTTGCGTAGACAAGACCCAGCATCGCAAAGTCGACAGTGGCCGCGCCACCAACCATCCGCAGGAAATCCGCCGGTCCGTTTTCGCTGGTAAGCAGAAGGGCGCCCTCGACCAGAAAATCACCGGCCCGAAAAGGACTTTCGATCGGCTCGGTCAGATCCGCATAGAGCGGATATTTCCGCGACATTGCCTCGCGGATATCGTCATTGGTATTTTCAAGCTGGTTGATATTCACGCGGGCACAAACGGCGTGCGCCTCGTTTTCACTGAAACTAAAGCGGGCGAAGAAATCCCCGCGCGCATCGCGTGCCTGCAGATCATAACAGAAAATCCGGGTCAGCACCTGACGCCAGTCAGTATCAAGACGAGCCTCTGCCGGTGAGCCATAATCATCCGGTTGCATCGCAATGACGAACCAGAGATTATCGAGATCGGCAAGACAAAGGATCATCGGTTCCTTGGCCCGGCAGTTGGGTAATACCGTGCGCCCTGGCGAGCTTATCGGGCCAACGTCGAGCAAATCCTCAAACGTCAGATCAAGCCGGGTCAGCGCTTCGGCATGAACATAGCGCGGGCAATAGCCACGCTGTCCGCCATTTACGATCCCGACCGTCCGCCGAAAGATGGTCGCGATGAAATTTGACGCGCCCGCCGCCCGCAGTCCATTCTGAAAAGAGACGTTGGCGCAACCCCTGCGTCGATACGCAATCGGAATATCCGCCTTTGCCCGCAGCCCCTTCAGGGCACCGCTATCAAACAAAACACGAAACCGGTCCGGAAAATTTTCACGGTCGGGATTCCATGCAATGGCAGTATATTCATAAAGACAGAAATACCGGTCATGAAAAAGCGCAGCAGACAGGGTGCGCGGAGATTCCGTATCAAGAATAGCCCCTGGCACAAGCTCACGCAGAATATTTGGTGTTGAGACGCCATCAGAATAATAGTCGGCCGGCACATACCAGGCGTTTGCCCGCAAAGCCGATTTATCGATAAAGATCAGCTGTTCGCCGGTACGCACATAATTGCGCTCGCCATCCGTGCCAAGCGGGGTCTTGCAGCTTTGGCGTTCGAGGCTTTCATTGAACGAAAGAAACAGGTTTGGCGAACGGATATCGAAAATATCGATCGCCTGGCAGCCGATAAACACACCCCATGTCGAATAGCGCGTATACACATTGAAACAGGACTGGTCATAAGCTGCGGCCTGTTCCGGCCAGTCCAGAAGATGCTGGCGCCCTGCCTGTTCGAGAGTTTCGCTGGGCCCAAGCGCGGCACAGCCTGACAGGAGAAGGGCAAGCCCCGCCAAGATCAGACGAACTGCCGCCACAGCAATGGACGGAATGGATCGGAATGGCATGGCAGGTCCCTGCGACAGCACCTCAAGAGTGTACCGTGTCTCGGCGGGCGCCAGCAAGCAAAACAGCCCGGCAGCGGGCCTGACCTCCTCAGCGATGAGTCAGGGTCAGCAGGGTGAGTGTGTCCTCAGGTAAAGACACCGCAAATCCGCCCGGAAAATTCCGGGTGACCGTGCCGGAGATAACGCCGCTATCCTCAAGCTTGAGATGGATTTTGGAACCAAGAACAGGTTTTGTTTCCGCACTCAGAGCGACCCCCGACGCAGACAGATTGTTTGCGGCGCCGGCAACGATATCCCCATTATCAAGAACAAAAGTGCAGTGCAGGCTGACATCCACACGCGGGTCCGAACGTCTGTCGTCCCGGATATGGCCAGCATCTTCTGCAAGGTCGTCGATAAGGGTGACCGACATGGCATCCTCCCACACTCGTACGGAAAAGGATGCATGGTCTTTGTTAAAAGAATGAAAACACCGGCCCACCGACGCGGCGTCAGGATGCGGCGGGTTCTACCGTTGCGATCCCTTTTTCCTGCAGGAACCCGCGCATCTCGCCCGTTTCGAACATTTCACGAACAATATCGCAGCCACCTACGAATTCGCCTTTGACATAAAGCTGAGGAATCGTCGGCCAGTCTGAGAACTGCTTGATTCCCTCGCGCAATTCTGCAGAGGAAAGCACATTCTCCGACCCGTAAGTCACGCCCAGATATTCAAGAATCTGGACCACAGTGGATGAAAACCCGCATTGGGGAAAATCGGGCGTGCCTTTCATGAACACCATGACGGGGTTGTCCGTGATCTGCTGGCGAATGTGATCGGAAATTTCGGGCGCGCTCATCAGAAAATCCTTCCGCAAAACTCAGTCGTCACGCAACTAACCATCCCCTCGCGGCGGGTCAAGGCCAGCCTTCGGGTTGGTGATTTCCGGCTGTCGACCCTGAGCAGGGATCACCCGGAGTCGATCGAGCGTTTCCTGATCAAGCGGGCGTTTGCATGCCCGGATCAGCTGGTCGAGATGGTCCGCTTTCGTGGTGCTGGTCAGGACAAGGTCAATATCCGGGTTTGCAAAGACATAGGCCAGCATCGCCTCAGATGCGGCCCATCCGGGCAACGCATTGAGACGGCGCCCGGCTTCGCGGCGCTGGGCCAGAAGCGCCGGGCGGTTGCGCAGACCGGCCCGCGCAATGGCCCAGACGTCCGCCAGACCACGGGGGCGAAAGAAATCCGGCCGATAGAGCGCCTGGGCGAGCGGGGCAATCGCGGTGGTGCGCAGTCCGGCCGCGCGCGCCATCTGGAAGGCCGGACCATGACGCATGTCGAACAAATTGTACCGGGCCATTACCGCATCACCATCGCGGCGTGCTGCGGTCTCCTCAATAGCAGCACCATCGCCGCAGACACCGCTGCGCGCAATCAGCCCGTCGGTTTTCAGGCTTTGAAACAACGGCGCGGTATGGCGGACGACCCAGGGGTCGGGCCCATGCAGATAGAAACAATCAACCTTGTCGAGGCGCAGTCGTTCGAGGCTTGCCGCCAGATCTGCCCTGATGGCGGTTTCCGAAAAATCCTTGGCTTTCGCGCGAAAGCGGCGCGCACGCGTACCCGTCTTTGTGCTGATAAAGACATCCTCAGCGCCAGCGAGGGCCGTTGCCAGCCGTCTTTCTCCCTCCCCGCCGCCATAAAACCCGGCACTGTCAAAATGGCGTATCCCGGCCGCATAGGCCTGGACGATCAGGGCCACCGCCTCGCGCTCGGGAAACCACGTTTGCGCGAGCGGCCCGGTAACCCCGAAGCCAAGACGGTGTACGCCGGGGCTGCGAGCGACATTACCAGCCATGAATTGAGCGGGCTACGCGGTAGGTATTGGCATAGGCTTCCACCGATAGTGCAATCGGTTCGGCATAGCCGCCGCCAATCGCCATGGAAACCGGTATGGCACGTTCCTTTGCGCCTTCGAGGACCATCCGATCACGGTCCATCAACCCCTGAAAGGACAGGCTCAGGCGGCCCAGCCGATCCTCGGCCAGGGGATCAACCCCGGCCTGGTAAAGAACGAGTTCGGGCCGGAAATCCCAGACCGCCGGCAGCGCCGCCTCCAGCGCGGCGAGATAGGCGCGATCGCCGGTGCCATCGGGCAGGGCAACATCAAAGGTGGAGTCAAATTTGCGAAACGGAAAATTTTTCTCGCCGTGGACGGAGAGAATAAAGATACGCGGATCATCGCCCATCATGGTGGCGTTACCATCGCCCTGGTGCACATCGAGATCAATGATGGCAATGCGGCCCACCCTGCCCTCGGCCAGCAGGGTTTTGGCAACGACTGCGAAATCATTATACACGCAATAGCCGGAACCAAAATCATAATGGGCGTGGTGGGTGCCGCCAGCAAGCTGACCCGACAGGCCGTCGGCAAGCGCGGCATGGGCCGCTGACATGGCGCCGCCCATAGTGGCTG
>CAYSMJ010000162.1:0-5955 GCA_964432075.1 uncultured Caulobacterales bacterium
CATTGGGCACTTTCGGCATGGGTGATGCTATCGCAGCGCCCCGATAAAGGATTTTCCCGCCAGAAACAACACGCCATGCCGTTAAAATTACCCCGCTAAGCTGCTCGCCTCGCTCGCTCTACGCATCAGGTGCCTCGCAGCCCGGTCAATTTCGCGGTGGGTCGGCAACGTATTTTTCCTGCCCGCTCTCAAGAAATTCGGACCAGTCCTCAACTTCCCAGAAGTGCTCATCGAGAAAGCTGTCCTGAACGCCCGCCGGAATATCATCCAGCGAAAACTCCGCCTGCGCATCCTCGTCCCCGGCAAAGGCGGCCAGGTGGCGGATGTCGCGACCAGACAGGTCAATTGTATAGCCAAGTTCCAGTGACTGGAGTTCAATCATGGCCGGCGCGCCTTTCCACATCCAGGCGGCAAAGTCGACCGGATCAAGCGGCCCGTTGCCGCGGGCATCAAGCGCTGTTCCGGCCCTGCCGCCAACGCCATTGACCGCATGGCAGGTCACGCACCCCTTTGTGACAAACAACTGGCGGCCCCGCTCCGGATCACCGGGCACGAGACGCAATTCCTTGACTGCCGACGTCATTTGCGGGGTCCGCGCCTCGGCGCGACCCGGTGCCTGCTCGGCCGTACAGGCCCCTGCCGCGCCGATTGCAAGGCATAATACCGCGCTGCTCGCCACAGGATGAATGTCTCTCATAGGGGTCATGGTGTTGTAACTCCAACCGCCGCGCCTGATGTCAGGAAAAATGCCATAATTTATGTCGCTCCCGCAATTGCGCATTCGAGATGAACGACCGGTTATGCCGACCGCCCTGCGCGGTGGCGATAGTCTTGCCCAACAGTCTACCGCCTAACGGGCACATATGGATAAAAAAACCGCACTGATGACGATTGCTGCCAGATTGTCAGCCTACGGCTTTGACGATCTTTTCGGCGGCATCCTCAAGGTCATCAGCTGCGATCACATTCAGCCCGGAGCCGTTGATGATCTCCTTGCCTTTTTCGACATTGGTTCCTTCAAGACGCACAACGAGGGGCACGGACAGTCCAACATCATTGACCGCCGCAATGACGCCTTCGGCGATCACATCACAGCGCATGATCCCGCCAAAAATATTGACAAGTATGCCTTTGACACCGGGATCGGAGGTAATGATCTTGAAGGCTTCCGTCACCTTCTCTTTCGTTGCGCCGCCGCCGACATCAAGGAAGTTCGCCGGTTCCGCACCATAATGCTTGATGATATCCATGGTCGACATGGCCAGCCCGGCACCATTGACCATGCAGCCGATATTCCCGTCGAGCTTGACATAGGAGAGATCGAACTCGGAGGCCCTGAGCTCAAGCGGGTCTTCTTCGGTTTCGTCGCGCATCTCCAAGATATTAGGGTGGCGGAACAATGCATTTGAATCAAACGACACCTTTGCGTCGAGGACCTGCAGATTGCCGTCTGTCATGACAATCAGCGGATTGATTTCGAGCATCGACATGTCTTTTTCCGTAAACGCCTTGTATAAGGTCGTGCACAGGCCGCCACATTGCCTCGCCTGTGCCCCGCCAAGTCCGAGCCCTTTGGCAATGGCGCGGCCATGGTGGGGCATGAACCCTGTGACCGGGTCAATCTCAATCGTATGGATTTTTTCCGGTGTTTCCTCGGCCACTTCCTCAATATTCATCCCGCCTTCGGTTGAGGCGATAAAAGCGATCCGGCTTGTGGCGCGATCCACCAGAACGGACAGGTAAAGCTCGGTCTCAATATCGGCGCCGTCTTCGATATAGATGCGGCCCACGACCTTGCCATCGGGGCCGGTCTGTTTGGTGACAAGCGTGTTGCCCAGCATCTGACGTGCAAAATCAGCGGCTTCCTGCGGGGATTTCGCAAGCCGCACGCCGCCCTTTTCGCCAGCTTCGGCTTCCTTGAACCTGCCTTTTCCGCGCCCGCCGGCATGAATTTGCGCCTTGACGACATAAAGCGGCCCCGGGAGTTCCTTGGCCGCCGCTTCCGCCTCATTCGCATGGAACACGGCCTTTCCGTCCGCAACCGGCGCCCCGAAATCCTTGAGCACGCGTTTTGCCTGATATTCGTGAATGTTCATCGGAAACCTCCGGTCGCTGAAAACGATGTTGCCGGCAGACTTATCGCGCGCCTCGCCAACCGACAAGCCTAACACGGTCGGTGTATGTGTGGATTACGACGAAAGGCGGAGATCGCCTGACGGTTGCGCTAGGATTCCGGGCGGACTAGGCCTAAACATCCCACCCATGGATGGAATTTGACGGAGGGACATCATGTCCGAAAAACCCACAGCACCACAGACAACAACCGCTCTGACCAAACCCGCAAAACGCCCCACGGCGCTGCAATATCTTGATCGCGCGCTCGGTGAACTCCGGTCCATGGGGCTCATGCGCGAGGATGGCGAGGCCGGCACAGCGCCGATCATCGGTCTGCTCAACCAGATTTCCGACCTCGACGAAGACAGGGTCGCTGCGATTGCCCGGACCCTCGACCAGGCCTCCCATTTCAATGAAGTGGTTCGCGAACAGGTCGCCGGCATGAATGTGGGCGAACGCTATGAAGGCATTACAGCGGGGTTCGATTCAATTCGCGAAGACGCAAAGATGCTGGTTGATCAATATGCCGACGGAAAGATCGGGACGATCGAGCGTGTCCAGAATGTCTGGATGAAGATGACCCGCGGTGATATCGCCAGCCGGTTTGACAAGATCAAGGAGATGTATCTTGAGGTGGCACACGAGACCCGCAACCAGGTCGAGCGTGAAACCCGGATCCTCGAAGCCTATCGCGATTTCCGCGGGGCCCTGAAGAATTCTGAAGTGCTGGCCCTCGAAGTCCTCAACACCGCTGAACACGAACTGAACCTGAAGAAAAATGCCCTGAATGAACGCATGGCCGCGATTGAGGCCTATACAGGCGATGACCCGGCCGAACGCGCCTCGCTGGAACTTGACCGGGATGAAGCTCTGCGACTGGTGCAAAAGGAAGAAAAACGCTACCAGATCGCCAAGGACCTCTCGGACAACATTACCGTTGGCTATAATACGTCCGAAGTCATCATGACCCGGCTGGTCCAGACAACAAATGCCAAAGAACGCATCTACGCCCAGTCGATCTCGTTCTTTTCCACCAATGAGACGGTGCTCACTGCGCTAACCGCAACCTTTACCGGCATGCATGGCCTGCACGAATCGACCCAGACTCTGGAAGCGATGAAGGAAGGCATCAACAAGTCGCTTGAAACCCTGTCTGATATTGGCGGCCAGGTCCACGAAGCGGCTATCAAAGCCGGGTACGGACCAACGATTGCATCGGCTGCTGTCAAGCAGCTTGTTGAAAGCGTTGTGAATTATCAGGAGCGCAGTCAGGAAATTATCAACGAGATGCGGGTGCTCTCGACCGAAAATGCCGAAGAGATCCGCACTGCGGTTGAAGATGGTAAACGCCGTCTGGCCAGACTCGTGGAATCGGGGGCTGCGGCCGCGCTGGTGAAGGCTTGACGAGGCTTGTATAGGAAGATTGATATGCCTCACATTTCCGGAAGCGGCCTTGCGGCTATTCGGGATCTTCCTCCACACATCCTCAAGCCCGTCGCAACAGGTCCCGGCTTTCCGCTTCGCGCTGGCCGGGAACGCGGATAAAAACTATGACCGATCCTGCCTCCCCCAAATCTCTTGATGATGTGATGCTGGCGATGGATGTCGTCGACACACTGCGTCATCGCGCCATGATCGTTGAAAAGGAGCTTGGCGTCGAAGCCCGCGAAGAGGATATGATCAAGCGTCTGCGCGAGATCTATGAAGCACAAGGAATTGAAGTGCCGGACCGGATCCTGCGTGATGGGGTCATGGCGCTGGAAGAAAACCGCTTCGTCTACAAACCGCCAGGCGACGGCTTTGTGACCAAACTTGCCAAAGCCTATGTCGTTCGCAATCGCTGGCTGACCCCGGTTGCCGCCATATTCGGTATCGGGACCTTCACGGCCGGGGCCTATCAAATCGGTGTCGCGGGGCCTACCGATGCCGCCTTCAGTCGCGCCAGGACCCAGCTTGAGGAAACCTATATTGCCGCGAGCGATCTGGCAGAAACCCCGTTTGCCCGAACCCGTGTCACCAGCGTTTATGAACGCGGACTCGATGCCATCGAGGCCGAGAAGGTCAACGACCTTCAGGCCGCGGCAAGCGAGCTCGACACGATCGAAGAGCTTCTTGAAGAAACCCTGACCGTCCGGATTGTTTCGCGACCGGGCGAGCTTTCCGGCGTCTTCCGTGTACCCAAAGATGCCCCCGGGCAGCGCAATTACTATCTGATCGTCGAGGCCGTTGATCCGGCTGGCAATGTGGTTTCCATACCGATAGAAAGTGAAGAAGACCAAAAAACAAAGACGGTCAGGAGTTGGGGCGTACGGGTTAATGATGCCGTCTTCAATGCTGTTCGCGACGACAAGCAGGATGACCAGATCATCCAGAATGCCATGATCGGGTCCAAACCGCGTGGCACCATGCGGCCTCGCTATTCCATTCCCTCAGCTGGCGGCGCCATCCTCGACTGGTAAGGACAATCCCTGATGAGCATTTCCGGACGTGACGCCCTCCACCAGATCGACCGCTCGATCAGGCAGACCCGTGATGCGGTCAATCTGGCAACGGAGGAATTGAGCGATGCCGAACAGGAGCTTGCGGCGCTACGCTCTGAGGAAGCCCGGATCAGCCGCGATATTGCCCGCATCCGGATTGACAGTCTTGGCAAGGGCGAAGCCGGGGTCGATGCGCTTGAGAAAATAGACCGCAAAGCCCTTGGCCTGCTTGAACAGCATGACGCGCATATCGCCGAGCTTGAGGGAAAACTCGCCGAGGCTGATGCAAGGGTCGAAAAGCTTGAGGCTGATCGGCTTGCTCAGGAAGATGCGCTCAGCCAGGCGATTGGCGACCATGAGGCAGCCGCCGAGGAAACCCGCAAACGCCTTGACCGTGACAATCAATATCAGACCCTTGCCGCGACGCTGGAAAAGGCCAACGCTGTTGTCGACCATGCGGCCAGCAAGCTGAAGGTCGCAGAAGAGGACCGGCGTGAAAAAGGCGAGCCTTATGAAGATGATCCCCTGTTCAGCTATCTCTGGGAACGGAAATTTGCAACAAAGCAATATCGGGCCTTTCCCCTTTTTGCGATCATCGATCGATGGGTTGCGGGTCTGATCAAATATCGTGACGCCCGGCTTAACTATGAGCGCCTGCTCGAAATCCCGGAGCGCCTGCGCGAACATCTCGACTGGTGCGAGGAAAAATCCGCAAGTCTTGCCGATGATGTGGAAGCCTATGAACGACGGGCGCTCGAAGAAGATGGTGTTGAGAAACTCCGTACCCGTGTTGAAAAGGCCCGCGCAGCGCTCGACGCCCTCGACGACGCCCTTGCCGGGGCTGAAAAGGACCACCATGAGGCTGTTGAGGCCCTGACAAAGGCCAATGACGGAAAACATGGACCACTTTACGAAGCCTGCCTGTTGATTGAAGCCGTCCTGAAGGACAAATCGATCCCCGATCTGAAACGGCTTGCCGCGGAAACCCTGACGCCCGAGGATGATGCGCTTGTGGAACGGCTGGCCGGCATTCGGCTTGACCGGTTTGCCGCAGAAGATGCGGGCAAGGCCGCCCGCCAAAGCCTTGAGCGCAGCCGGGCCAGCCTTGGCGAGCTTGAAAAACTCCGCAGACGTTTCAAGCAGGCGCGCTTTGACAGCCACCAGTCGGAGTTTCACTCCGCCGAAATGATCCGTCTGCTGCTGGCCGATTTCACCCGCGGCATACTCGGGCACGCGGAAGTCTGGCGTCGGCTTGAGAAATCACACCGGGTGCGGCGGCGTGACTGGCACGATGATTTTGGCGGCGAAGAATGGCGCGACGGGTTCGGCTTGCCCCCGCGCCACTCACGCCCGACCCGCA
>CAYSMJ010000163.1:0-5782 GCA_964432075.1 uncultured Caulobacterales bacterium
TGCCGGTGGCAGATCGTCCGGATCAACGCCGCGCTCAAAGTCGGCAGCAATACTATGGTCATCTTCATCAATAGCGCCAATTGGCTGCAACCGCGGCAGAAGGCTTGCCGATTGGGGCGCATAGGATGTCAGGATTTCGGCAAAAGAGCGACAAGCTCGCCGTGTAGGAAGGAATATCTCTATATCGGCGAGGACAAGCGGGTCACCAGCGGCTTTTCCAAGAATGAAGTCAGCCAGTACACGGAGGAACGGCGACGAGGCCGAAATGGTATAAATGGGTTTTTTCCCTGACCTAACCACAGAGACTCCCGCTCGGGCACAAAACCCTTTCTGCAGCCTCTCGGCTTTCCGGTGTCCCCACATGAAGCCAGTCACCGTCGAATACACAGCCATAAAGCCCGCCCAGACGGGCCGCCTTCTCCCAGACAAGCCGGGTTGAAAAGGGCCCGTGCGGGGTTTCATCCAGAAGATCCGGATGCAGAATTTGGGCCCCTGTAAACGCATATGGCGCCGGCTCGCCCCGGGTTTTTACAATATGCCCATCCGCCTGCAAATGAAAATCGCCGGCCCCTTCAAATCCAAGCGTCCTTTCAAGGGGAACAAGAAGCAGCAGTGCGAGCATGGGAGGCTCCCAGCGTTTGCGGAGGGGGTCGATAAAAGATGCCCCGGGGCAGCCGTGAAAAATCGCATCTGTGTTCACGCAATAAAAAGGGGTTCCGCCGAGCAGGGGCCGCGCCTTCTTCAACCCGCCCCCGGTCTCAAGCAGTTCCGCTCTCTCGTCCGATATCAGAAATTTCTGTGTTGGATTGTGCCGGGCATGATCGCGCAGATGTGCCTCCAGCAGATCGGCAAAATAGTGAACATTGGCGATGACCCGCCCGATCCCACCGGCGTTAAGGCCCTCCAGCGCATAGTCGATCAGGGCCTTGCCGCACACCTGAACAAGCGGTTTTGGCCGGTCAGCGGTCAGTGGCATCATCCGTGTACCACGGCCCGCGGCCATAACCATGGCGGTATTACCAGGGCGGGCCATCAGGCGGTGAATTCCGGTAGAGGGTCACCGATCAGAGCAGCAACGGGCTCAAGCGCCGGATGTGCAAGGTTCTGGCGAAAATGCGCCTCAACCCTCGGCATGAAGTGCATATAGCGTGGCTTGCCATCCCGGTGAACAAGCCGCGCAAATACACCCAGAATTTTGGCATTACGCTGGGCACCAAGGATTGCATAATCGTTGAGAAACTGTTCCCGTTCTGCCGGGTCAAATCCACGGCTTTCTGTGTAACGATCAATCATCTGTGTGGCCAGGGCCGGATCAACATCACGGCGCGCATCTTCAAGCAGTGAGACCAGATCATAGGCCGTATGCCCCAAAAGCGCGTCCTGAAAATCAATTACCCCGGTACGGGCAGGACCCTGACGACCGGGCAGCCAGAGAAGGTTCTCCGCATGGTAATCCCGCAGGACAAAACAGCTGCGGTCAGATAGCTGACTGAACAATGTTGACCAGGCCGCCATAAGCCTGTCGGCCCAGTCCTTCGGCGCCGCAATCTCGCGGTGTGGCAAATACCATTCGGGCAACAGGGCAGCTTCGGCAAGAAGGGCCGTATCATCATAATCCAACAGGGTGTAATCGGGCGAAGCCGCTGGTACTTCATCTGTTTCATGCAGTGCGGCCAGCACGTCGATGGCATTGCCATAAAGGGCCGCTTCCTCGCCGCGCCGGTCCACGTAGATTGCGTACAAATCATTGCCCAGATCTTCTATCAGGGCGAGACCGTTCTGCACATCGGCAGCATAAATTTCCGGGGCGGAAAACCCTTGTGTCTTGAGGAATTCGGCAATCGCCAGAAACGGCTCCATCCGCCCGCCAGCAAGACGCGCCTGCGCATTATAGCCAGCGCCGGCCCGGTCAGCGGGTGATGCACCCGGGGCACAAGGGGCCTCTTCTGCCAATGGCGGCGCATCCATCAGCATGGCAGTGCGCGCGCCCAGGCTGAGCCGCTCATAACGCCGGGTCGAAGCATCGCCCGGCAAGGGCACACGCGTCGCGCTGGCCCACCCTGCATCGCCAAGAAACTGCGCGATGAGTTCGTTGCGGGCTGGACCGGTTGAAGGGGTTTCAGGCATCACGAGACCTTATGCCGATTCTGGTTGGGCCGGAAAAGCATTACGCAGGGCAGGATGGCGCTGCCACCAGTCATGGCTTGCCGATGCGACAATCCTGCGCGCGCCCTCCCCTGTCTGGCTTTGCGGCAAAATGGTGATGGAAACGGTTTCGGTCGGCACGAGAGATCGGACACGGTCGACCCACTCGATAAGGGTGATGCCGGTCTCAAGCGCGTCTTCAAGACCGGCTTCCCAGATCTCCGACGGCGTTTCCAGCCGGTAAGCGTCAAAATGATAAATGGGTCCGATCCCGGCATCATAGCGCTCCACGAGCGTATAAGTCGGGCTTGGCACATCAAGGGCCGGCTCTCCCGTCAGGGTTCGGATCAAGGCCCGCGCAAAGACTGACTTGCCCGCACCGAGGGGTCCGGCAAGACCGACACGATCGGTAATCCGCAGGCACGGGGCCAGAGCAACAGCCAGGGATGCCGTCTCCTGCTCGGCTCTGGTCAGCAAGGTGCGACTCTCGGTCTGATGGTCAGTGGCCGACATGGGCGGTCTTTGGACAAAATTCAGATGAGACATTAAAATTGACCAAAAATGCAGGGTTGCGGAATAGGTCGGGCCCGGTACATGGAACAGTCAAATATGACGAGGGAATGAACACGCAATGCCCAAAATCATCTATATCGAACATAACGGGACCCGCCACGAAATCGAGGCGGAAAACGGGCTGACAGTAATGGAAGCGGCCATCAAGAACATGGTTCCCGGTATTGATGCCGATTGTGGTGGCGCTTGCGCCTGTGCCACCTGCCATGTCTATGTGGATGACGCCTGGACCGACAAGACCGGTACAACCGAGGCCATGGAAGAATCCATGCTTGATTTTGCCTCCGAGCCAAAGCCGAACTCTCGGCTCTCCTGCCAGATCACCGTGTCCGATAGCCTTGATGGCCTGACGGTTCATCTCCCGGAATTTCAGGGCTGACAACCCGGCTGGTTTTGATCGGCTTGATTCCGTGCTGCATCTGTGATGCAGTGAACAAATGCTGAACAACGGGTACGATCCGGGCCTTGCTGCACGCCCCGCTCCGGGGGGCGCGCGCCCGGCTGTAACCGCGGAAATCACGCTTGGAGTGTGTCGTTATCTGGTTGATTGCGGCTATGCCCCGCTGACGGAGTTCACCCTCGCCAATGGCAGACGTGCCGACATTGCCGCAATCGACAAGGCCGGCCATATCCTGATTGTTGAGGTCAAATCCTGCCGCGAAGATTTTGAAGGTGACGCGAAATGGCCTGATTATCTCGGCTTTTGCGATCAGTTTTATTTTGCGGTCAGCGCGGACTTCCCGAAAACCCTGTTGCCGGGCGGGGTTGGGTTTCTTGTGGCGGACCGCTATGGGGCGGCCCCTGGTCTGGCCGCGCCTGACCACAAAATGGCTGCTGCCCGACGACGGGCGGTTACCGTCCGTCTTGCCCGCCAATCCCTGCTTCGCGGGCTCAAAAGGGGCGGCTGATTTCGATTTTTGCCGGTGACGGGCCCTCCGAACGGGCGAGGGGGTTGCCAACGGGCAGACGGTCCGCCACAAGGCCGGGCTTTCCGCAAGGTTGGGCCAGAGCCCGAAAGTATAGTCCGATGCGTTTATCCAAGACGATCCAGTTTGATTCCGCACATTTCCTGCCCGATTCCGTCGATGCGGAACCGGGCACCCACCCCTATCAAAGGGTGCATGGCCATTCGTTCACCATGACCGTCACTGTCGCTGGCGAGCCGGACCCGGAAACGGGCTGGATCGTTGATTTTGACGACCTGACCCAGGCTCTGCAGGCCCTGCGGGAGCGACTGGACCATCGGCTGCTCAATGACATTGAAGGGCTGGAACGCCCGACACTGGAAAATCTTTGTCTGTGGGCTGCCAACCAGCTGGCCCCGGTCTTCCCGACACTTGAAGAAGTCGAAATCGGCCGCCCGTCAATGGGCGAGAGATGCCGATATCATGTGATCCGGGAAAATCGCTGAGCCCGGTAAGGCCGATCGCAACACCGCTGTAACCTGGACTGCGTTACCCTTTTTGTTGAACCAAAAACCCAGCCTAGTTCCGCTTCAGATACTGACGTAGCTGGCGCGCCCAGCGCGAAAAGGCATGGTCCACGTCCTGCCAGACCCCGGTGCGCGGGATATTATCACTGAACGATGCCACATAGCTGTCCTGAATAGTCGCCAGACCCGTGTCCGCATCGAGCAGTTCGATGACGACTTCGGCCCGGCCGGTATAGACGCTGCGGAAGTCAAGATTGGGGACATCCTGCACGTCCGCCTGCGTCGGCCGTGAGGATTGCAGCTCCGTCATCGTCACCCGAATTTCAAGGACCCCAGGTTCCGGCCGTGTGGCAATCTCAAAATCACGGCCCAGCGCCTGTTCAAGCTCCATCTGAAAATCAATGGCTTTCGCCTGCTGATCCTTTTCACTGACCGGTCGTCTGCCGATGCCGCGGCGGCGCTGGAAGCGGTCGGTAGGCTCGGGCAGGCTGACCGTAACCGGCGCAATATAAACCTGTTCATAGCTCGACAGGGGTCGTTCAAGATTGGGGCTGATCGAATCCTGATCAAATTGTGCGTGCGCCGGCGCAAGCCAGACCATAACAATCAAAATCGGAACACTCATGCAGATATGTCTGAGAATTCGCATCGGGTTCTCCACGTTTTTCTGACGGGAGAATACCTGGCGTTTCAAACCATTCAAATCACCTTCGCGGGATCAGGCGACTGCCGGCGTTGCCCGCAGCGTCCCGGGCTCGGCATCCGGTGCCTTATCGTCATGCAGAGGTTTCAGGCGACCCATCAGGAACTTTGCATCGCTGCAATAGGAAGCGGTCGCACGCTCAACCCGGCCAACTGCCATCTCGATTTCGCTGAGGATGACGTCGACTTCGCGATCGTGTGCAAACGCTTCGATTGGCGGAGACAGACCAAGACCCTGATCCGACACATCAAGGCGAAGGCAGGAAATCGAATACAGAGCCCTGCCCGTCATCTGGATTTCGAGCGGCTCGGCTTCTGGCCCCACCAGAAGCTGGCCGGTCTCGTTCACCTCGCTGACGATGCCGTTGATCGAGAGGCGGTGCTCATCAAATTTTTCGGCAAGCAATGCCCGTGCCCCGGGATCTTTGGTGTCCCTCGCCGAGGCAACAATCTCCCGGCACTGGCCCAGAACATCGCGGACCTGGTCCAGCACAAACAGGACCGTCTCAATGGCCCGGAGGCCTTTGCGAGCCGCTGCAAAATCCCTGATTTCGTTTTCGGCCGATGTCGGCTTGATCTTCGGTGATCGCAGCGCCCGGCTAACGCCGGCTGCAACTGCCTCCGGAGACAGGGACGGGGTGTCCCCTGCCCTGGGCTTGCGGATCAGCAAACCCTTGCGCTTTGCCTCACCCCGCTTTCCCGTATCGTCTTTTACACCGGTCCGCTTTGCCGGCTGGTCAGACTTGCCACGCTGAGACGAAAACCCTTTAAACACACGCAAACTCCACCAGCATTCAACCGGATGGGTGATATAGAATCTGTGTTGACACCCTGTTAATGGGCGTTGCTCGATTGTAACGATCAGGCCGCGTCCGGCATGGCTGCCGGGTCACGACCGCCACGGCTTTCCAACCCCCAGGCAGCGGCGAG
>CAYSMJ010000164.1:0-5777 GCA_964432075.1 uncultured Caulobacterales bacterium
GGGTAACGAGGATCAGGGCCGCACCGGAATTTTTCTGCATTGAGAACAACAGATCAGAAATTGCCGTCCCCACGGCCTGATCAAGATTGCCGGTTGGTTCGTCGGCGAGGATAACGGCCGGCTCGGCAATAAGGGCCCGGGCGATGGCAACCCGCTGTTGTTCCCCGCCCGACAATTGGTCGGGAAAATGCTGCAGGCGATCCTTCAGCCCAACCTTGTCAAGCAGGGTTTGCGCGCGTGCCGTCGCATCTGGCGTTCCGCTGAGTTCAAGCGGCAGGGCGGCATTTTCAAGCGCCGTCATGGTGGGGATCAGATGGAAAGCCTGAAAAACAATGCCAATAGACTTGCGGCGAAACGCAGCAAGCCCGTCTTCATCGAGCCGCGCCAGGTCCTCCCCGTGAACCACAACCCGCCCGGCCGTCGGTCGCTCCAAACCAGCGATAAGCGAAAGAAATGAAGATTTACCAGATCCCGACCGCCCGACGATCCCGAGACTGGCGCCGTGCGCTACGTCAAGGCAAACGCCACGCAGGATCGATACGGGTCCGGCGCGGCTCTGCAGCGTCAAATCGACCCCTTCGGTTTTGATAATCGGGTTCATCATGGCGATTTTTCGTCCTGTTTTTTGATATCTTGCTGTCATATACGCAAGCTGGTCGTAAATGATTAGGGGGCGCGCAATTTCCGGTGCGATCCGCCAGAACGGGCCTGTTCCGCAAGAAAGGTGACGTGGGAATGATCAGGAATGTTTTGATTGTCTTGAGCGGTGTGGTGGTCCTCGTTTTTGCGGATGCGTGTAGCCGCGAAAACAAGCCAGCCAGTGCCCCCGAGCGTAGCGTCGCCCCGGTGTCAGACACAGCGCCGGTATCAGCCTCGGCGAATGCCGGGATCACGCGGGCGTGGCGATTGGTCATGATCGGCAACAGCATTACAGCCGGGTTTGGTTTACCCCCAGACGAGGCGTTGCCAACGGTTCTGCAGGAGAGGCTGCGGAGTGATAATCTGCCTGTTGAGGTTATCAATGCGGGCGTTTCCGGTGATACCACAGCGGATGCGCTGGACCGGTTTGACTGGTCCGTCGATGCGGATGCGGATGCTGTATTGATCGCGCTTGGCGGGAATGACCTGTTACAGGGAATTGATCCGTCGAAAACCCGGGCGCATCTGGTTGCCATGATTGAAAAGGCCGAGGCAAGAGGCCTTTCTGTCATTCTGGCCGGGCTACGCGCGCCAGGAAACTATGGCAAAGACTACCAGAATGCATTCAACGATCTGTATTCATCTGTTGCAACCCAAATGGATGTTTATTTTTATCCTGATTTTCTCCGTCAGGTTGCGGGCAATACAAAGCTGAACCAGGCCGATGGCATTCATCCAAATCCGGATGGTGTGGCAATAATCGCGGATCGGCTCACGGCCTATCTCGGGTCTGAGTTTGCCGAGCAAATTCGGGCGGCGTCCGTGTCAGCGTCCGAATGAAAATAGTCCCGACACTCTGATTCAAGATGTCGTGACGCTATTATCCCAAGGTGAAATTAGGGAATGGTATGCCTGAACGGCAACGCGCAAGGATTGCCTGATCACGCTGTTTACGCTGGCGCAAGCTATCGGTTTTTATGCCGCGTGCACGGGCGAGTGCCCAGGACGCATTATATCGTTGCATCGCAGTCGCACACTGCCCCTGAAAGACGTTGATCAGACCGGCAAGCTGAAACGGGGCAGCCTGCGCAAGTCCGCGCGAATTATAGGTCAGGGCCCTTGTGATGAACTCTTCGGCGGCGGCGCGCTGGTCGGTCTTGAGGCTTTCATGGGCAAGGCTTGTATAGATGTCGGCGGTGCCATTGGGTTCGATCCGTGAGATCATCGCCAGGACTTCATGAAGGCTTGTCAGAAAGTTGGTGTCTGCGATTTTTGATTTTCCTTCATCCGTTTGCAGATAGTCTGTAATTGCAACAAGCCGAAGCTGGTACTCGGCCTGGTTCAAGCCGGGCGTGCGCTGCATGGGCGCAAGGGCAAGTGAATAGGAGTCCGCCTTGGCGCGCAGATCGGCCGTGCCGCCGCGACCGCACAGACTCTTGCTCACGCTGGCCGATAAGTCGCGGTGGTAATCCGAAGCATTTGGACCCATTGAAAAAAGACCTTCGTTGGCATCACACGCAACGATATTAGCTGTGTTCAAAGTAAGGGTTTCGAGGATGCTGTAGGCCATGCCGGTCTCGTCCATGACCGGCGCAAAAGGATCGATCAGCGAAAGGTTGGCGCCACTTCCCGGTGATCGGCCCGGCGTGGCCGTCTTGATTTCGCGGGCGAGCCTATCGGTTTCGGGCGTGGTGATGGTGTTGCCGACGGGTAAAAGCCTGGTAATCACGATCGGCAGCAACACAATCAGCAATACAAACGCAATGCGTAAGTCACGGTCGTTCCGAATGGCGACAATAATTCGTCGCAAAAAGACCATAGCCGTGTCCTCACTCGCATGACTGGCCTGAGCATGGGAAATTGACAGGCCTTCGCAAAGCGCTGCGCGCACGCCCGTTTCGAGCAGAAAAGCCTAACGCTGCCAGCTTATAAAGGCTTTACGAAAGGCTGGTGCGCTTTGACCATGCCGACGCGCGCGTCAGCCACAGAAGGCGTCCTCCCAGCAGGATCGCGGCACACAGCAGGCCGACAAGAAGCCCATACCAGATTCCCGCCGCGCCCACGCTCGTGCCAAGACCCAGCCAGGCGGCCGTCGGAAACCCGACAATCCAGTAGCTGACCCCGGTAATGATCATCGGCAAGCGCACATCCTTCAGGCCGCGCAGTAACTGGTTCGCCGCAACCTGAATCCCGTCAAACAGCATGAACGCCGCTGCAATCGGCAGGAAGCCAGCCACAAATTGAATGACAGGCCGGTTCTCCGGCTCTGCAAGATTGAGATAAAGCCCGGCGATCTGACGCGGAAAGAGACCGACGGCGAGGCCCCAGGCGATCATGACGCCCGCACAAAGAACCGTTGTCACCGTTGCGGCCAATATCGCGCCGTCGCGGCTGCCGCGACCCGCAGCAAGACCGATCCGGGTTCCGCCGGCCATTGAAAGCCCGAACGGGATCATGAACGCAAGTGCAGCAACATTCAGCGCCACCTGATAGGCGGCAAGTTCATTAACGCCAATACGCCCCATCAACAGGGCGCTTGCATTAAAAAGGAGGCCCTCAAAAAGGGTTGTCAGGGCAATCGGCCAGGCCAGCCGCAACAGCTCTGCAAAATAAGGCCAGTCCGGCTGATGCAGATTACGAAAGATCTCAAAACGCCGGCTTGCCGCGTCCCGATTGATATAGAGCGCCATCAGGAGAAAGCCGAAAATGTGGGATAAAGTTGAGGCAATCCCGGCGCCGATAAGCTCAAGCCGTGGGAAGCCAAATTCGCCAAAGATCAGAAGATAATTCAGGACTGCGTTAAAGACTGTCATCAGGACAATGATCACCAGCGGCACACGCGTCCGGTCAACGGCCGCCAGAAAATTCCGTAAAATCAACAATCCGATCGCAAACGGCATCCCCGGGGCAATGGCCAGCACATAGGGGCCGGCAAGTCGCGCTGCCGCCTCCGGTTGGCCGAGGGCAAGGGCGATTGGTGTCGTGAGCGCCATGAAAAGCAACGCAACCGGATAAAAAAGGACAACAGCCCAAAGCCCCATCCGCACGGACCGCCGCGCTTCGCGGGTATTGTCAGCGTCTGCCCCCAAAGCCTGGGAGACCATTGGCGACACCGCCATGGCGGGGCCAAAGCCCGCCATATAAATGGTAAAGACGACGACAAGACCGACCGATGCGCCGGCGAGGGCTTCCGGGCCAAGGCGCCCGATCATCAGAACATCGATCGTATTGATCGAAAACTGAACAAGCTGAGTCAAAGCCATCGGCACCCCAAGCCGCAAGGTCGCGCCGAGTTCATCCCGCCAATGGGATGCCGGACGGGTGCCGGAGCTTGTTCTGGGGATCTCAGATGTGGCTTCCATGGCCCGGCTTTAGGCAGCATACAATCTGCACGCAAGGCGCTGATTGGGAGAGGCGCCGCAATCTGCCAACAATAAAGACGCGTAATAACATTTATGATTACGCATAAAAAAAAATTCCGGCCCGCTGCGGTTCCTGCCGGCCAGGTCACGCGGCTGCTGCGTTTTGGCGGGTTGGCAGGTGGGCTGGCGGGTGACGCGCTTGTTCGCGGCGCCGGAAAGATGGTGAAGGGCGAACGCCCTGACCTTTCGGCCCTGCTTCTGACCCCGCAAAACGCCAACCGCGTCGCCGACGAGCTGGCGCGGATGCGCGGTGCGGCGATGAAACTCGGGCAACTGATTTCCATGGACCGAGGTGATTTGATCGCCCCTGAACTGGCAGTTTTTTTCGCGCGGCTCCGCGATACCGCAACCCCGATGCCGCCGCGGCAATTGAAAAAAGTTCTGAGCGATGCGTGGGGGGCACGATGGCTGTCGCAGTTTTCGAAATTCGATCCCGAACCGATGGCGGCAGCATCCATTGGTCAGGTTCACCGTGCCCGGACAAAAAATGGTGACGAGCTTGCAATCAAGGTACAATATCCAGGCATCCGCCGCTCAATCGACAGCGATGTTGAAAATCTTGCCGGTCTTATCCGCCTATCCGGACTGAAACCGGCGAACCTCAATCTAGGTCCGTTTCTTGACGAGGCCAAACGCCAGCTTCATCAAGAAGCTGATTATATTCGTGAAGCAGAATATCTGCGCCGCTACTCAGAAAACCTCACCGGTGTGAGCGGTTTCCGCGTTCCGAGTGTTTATGACGCTTTTTCAACTGAAACTGTCCTCGCCATGAGCTTTGAGCCTGGTGAGCCGATAGAGCGGATGGACGGTGCTCCGCAAGCCGAGCGGAACCAGACGGTTGAACGTCTGATCCGGCTATTGCTGATGGAGTTATTCTATTTTCATATGATGCAAACTGATCCGAATTTTGCCAACTACAGAATTGACCGCACGAGCGGGGAGATTGTTCTTCTTGATTTCGGAGCAACACGGACGGTCGATCCGACCATCGCAGCGAACTATCGCTCGTTAATCCTTGCCCTGCTTGATGGCAAAAAGGATGACGCCGTCTCGGCAGCGATGGCGCTTGGGTTTATCGACAATGCTCTGTTGGCGCGTTTCCGGTCTGAAATCCATGCGATGATTTCACTTATTATTGAACAGATCGCCGGGAGTGGGGTTATTGATTTTTCCGACCGGGCTGCTGTCGAGCGCCTGCGTGATCAGAGTTTTGCCATCATGGAAACGGGAGATGTGCACTATATTCCGCCATCGGATATCCTGTTTTTACAACGCAAATTCGGGGGGATTTATCTGTTGGCAAGTCACCTTGGTGCCAGCGTTGATGTTCGGGCGCTGATGGAGCCCTATCGCATCTGAACAAAAGCTCGGGCATTTTATCGGCCGAGTATTTTGCGTACCTTGTCCATGGGCAAGGCCTCAATTTGTGCCGGGCTGCCGGTATAGGTATTGTATCCATCCATGGTTTCAGCCGCCGTCAGCGAATTAAGGATTGCTTCCTCCGTGGCTTCAATCACCGCTTGCGAGAGCGGCGAAAACATGGCGTTTGGAAGATCGAGAACCGGGCCCGGTTCCGCCCGGCGATCGGCAGTGCGCCGAACATCCTTGTGGGTTGAAAAAGCAATCACATAATCGCCGGACCCATTGGTCAGGCTGGCACCCGTTCGGGCAACACCAGCCATGGCGCGGGCAGCAAGGCGTTCGAGGTTCCGGTCC
>CAYSMJ010000165.1:0-5771 GCA_964432075.1 uncultured Caulobacterales bacterium
CGTATCCTGAAGGCATTTGCAGACCAAGCTAAAGTCGGAACGTATTTAGGGCTCGATATATCGCCAAATAATATTGCGTTTCTGAAAAAGTTGACGCTTCCATTCTCAGCGAGATTTGAGAACGCAGACTTCATCACTGCCGATCTCGATCATGAATTTGATCTAATATACAGCGCAGCAGTTTGGCTTCACTTCTTTCCCGACATATCCGAAGCGCTCGGACGTAGTCGCGATTTGCTTCGCTCAGGTGGCCGATTGTGTTTTGATGTCGGTATCGGGACGAAATCATGGTTTCACAATACTGGTGGATTCGTTAAACAGTATCAGCAGTCGGAGCTTCTTGACTTGATCGAAAAAAGTGGATTGCATGTTATTGCTGTCGAGAAATATGATTATTTCTCTCCGATGGCATCTGGTTATTTTTGCGCCTGTGAGAAGCCTTAAAAGTAAGCTCAAATTAACTTTGTTGTATTTTTAAAAAGAGATGAAAAATTATAAAGAATTTCATCTTGTTCTTCATTTATTAATCTGTAAAATAAGCAGACAAATAAATGCTGTGAAAAAACTACTATTCAGCTGATATTGAAATCTTGCCTAGCGTTCGTATTTGCCGACGATGTCGTATTTTCCGTTAGGAACCTGAAAAAAGCCACCATTGTCGTCGCGCAAGAAAATTCCCCGGTCGCGTTCAAAAACGGGTGCGTAGTGGCCGATCATAGCAGGGCGCGTTGCACCTGTATTTGTTGCCTTTGAACCGCGATGCATCAACCGGCCATACCAGATCAGGACATCGCCCTTTTTTGCGATGAACTTCTTTTGTTTCACGCCTTGGCGAGCCATTTCCTTGTGGACTGCCGGATCAACAAACGCTTCGGAAATGCGGCCCCAGGGAAGGACGCCGGGTTTCTTGTTCCGCTGGGCAGCGGGCCAATGATACTCCTCCTTGAGGAAATCATTCACTTTAAGATTGCTGAGCGTAGGCCACCAATGGCTTCCTTCGACATACTCACAGGGCCCACAATCACTTGTGACGTCACCAAGAGCAATCCAGACCGCAAGCCGTGGTAAGGCGTCATCATGATCAAGATAAGCGTCCTGATGCCAGCCCCGCTGGGTAGACTGTAGTTTTGTCAGCGTGAAAATCAGGCCCATTTCTGCCGAGTGTAATTCGTTCAAAAGCTTTATCAACGGAGGGTAACAGGCGATCCGACGGACCGGAAGGTATTCGACATAATTTGTGACTGTGTCAAATTCACCAATGCCCAGATTGAGGCGCTCACGCAATTTGAAATATTCATCGATCAAGTCTGGAGGAATGAAGCCCCTTTTTATGAGGCAGCCATTATTGCGATATACCTGTTGATCTTGTGTAAGGGTCGAGACGAATTGATTTTGCAAATCATCTGAATTGACCCGCCGCATAATATACACATTTTTTTCGGCAGGCTTGCTCAAGTCTGAATATTCAACCTCATCTTTTATTACGCGGTCGTTACTAAAGTAATCTTCATAAATAATTGTATCAAATTGTTGAGAGAAAAGACCTTTATATTTCTCGACTGGAAGCGCTTGCATGACTCAATCCCCTATTCCGTAGATTTTTTAAACAGTATCGGAATTAACCGCGGCTGGCAAGAAAGAGGGTCCACGGGACTTCCCCTTACCGCAACTGTGCGATCATCTGCTCGAAAAACGCAAGCCCATCGGTGCTGCCGAGGAGAGGCGAGAGCGCGCGCTCCGGGTGGGGCATCAGACCGAGGACATTGCCGCTTTCATTGAGAATGCCGGCGATATCGCGGGCCGAGCCATTTGGGTTATCGACATATTTGAACGCAATCCGGCCTTCGGTTTCAAGCCGGTCGAGGGTTTCATCATCGGCGAAATAATTGCCATCATGATGCGCTACCGGCATATCGAGATAGGGGCGCCCAGTAAGCCCTGCGGTAAACATCGATGTGGTGTTGACCGGGCGCAGCGTCACGCTGCGGCAGACAAAATTCAGCCCGGCATTGCGCAACAATGTGCCCGGTAACAGCCCGCTTTCGGTCAGGACCTGGAAGCCGTTGCAGATTCCGATTACCGGGGTGCCGGCGGCGGCCCGGTCTTTGACGGCGGCCATGATGGCCGAGCGGGCCGCCATGGCGCCGGCGCGCAGATAATCGCCATGGGCAAATCCGCCGGGCAGAACGATAAGGTCGGTGTCGGGCAGGGTCGTTTCAGCGTGCCAGACCATTACCGGGTTATGCCCGGTGATGGTCTTCAAGGCGACAGCGGCATCGCGGTCGCAGTTCGAGGCGGGAAAGACGATGACGCATGCTTTCATGGCGCGGCCCGGTACGGGTTCAGAACGAAGGAAAGGCCCGTCATGAGGTCAGCGTAATCTCGTAATCTTCCATCACCGGATTGGCGAGGAGTTGGCGGCACATGGCCTCGACCGTTTCCCGGGCGGCGGCCTCGTCGGCCTCGTCAAGGGTCAGTTCGATCAGCTTGCCCTGGCGTACGCCGTCGGTCCCGGCAAAGCCGAGGCCCTCCAGGGCGTTTTGGATGGCCTTGCCCTGCGGGTCCAGAACGCCGGATTTCGGGCGGATAAGAATGGTCGCTTTCATCTCCGATATCTGCCTATTCCGATGCCGCGGCTTCGCCCTGTTTCTTGCCGGCCAGCATATTGTCGCTGACCAGAACAGGCCCCTTGGTCATATTCTGTTCAGGGTCGCGCAGGATTCCAAGCCTTTTGGCGACTTCGCGATAGGCTTCGATAACATTGCCAAGATCCTTGCGGAAGCGATCCTTGTCCATGATCTCGCCGGTCTCGGCGTCCCAGAGGCGGCAGGAATCGGGACTGATCTCGTCGGCAACAAGGATACGCATCATATCGCCTTCATAAAGCCGACCGAATTCGAGCTTGAAATCGATCAGGCGGATGCCGACGGCGGAAAACATCCCGCACAGAAAGTCATTCACTCGCAGGGCCATCGCCATCATATCGTCAATCTCTTGCGGGCTGGCCCAGTTGAAGGCGGTTATATGTTCTTCGGAGACCAGCGGATCACCAAGCTGGTCGTCCTTGAAATAGAACTCGATGATCGATCGGGGCAGGGAGGCACCGTCTTCCAGCCCCATGCGTTTGACCAGCGAGCCGGCGGCGACATTACGCACCACGACCTCAAGCGGGATGATTTCGAGCTGGCGCACAAGCTGCTCGCGCATATTAAGCCGCCGGATGAAATGGGTGGGGATCGAAATGGTCTCCAGCCCGCGCATGATGAATTCGGAAATCCGGTTGTTGAGGACGCCCTTGCCCTCAAGAACTGCATGTTTCTGATTGTTGAAGGCCGTGGCGTCGTCCTTGAAATACTGGATCACCGTGCCGGGCTCGGGGCCCTCATAGATGATCTTGGCCTTGCCTTCATAAATCTGTTTTCGGCGGGACATGAATTTCCTTCCCATTGGGACCGGCCCCCTTTTGTCCAGCCAGCGGGGGCGCGGCGGTCACCGGCGCGCGTCGAGCGCCTTTGGCTAGCACAAGTCCCGGCACCGGGAAAGCACCTGCCACCGGGGTTTGCAAGCGACAAGGTGCTTTCCGGATTGATCTCCCCGTGGCCGGTCATTAGAAAATCAGGGGATATGGATCGGCTACTGCCGGCCCCCGGCCTTTCCCCAACCTTAGTGAGGATCCCCATGACGACATTCGATAACCGGGAAGACAGGTTTGAAAACAAGTTTGCCCATGACGCGGCCATCCGGTTCAAGGTGGAAGCGCGGCGCAACAAGCTGCTTGGCCTGTGGGTCGCTGAAAAGCTTGGCCATGAGGGCGAGGAGGCAGGTGTCTATGCCCAGGCGGTTGTGAAATCGGATCTGGAAGAGCCCGGCGACGAAGATGTGTTTCGCAAGGTGCGGGGCGATCTCGATAAGTCCGGCACTGACGTCAGCGACGATGAAATCCGGGCCAAGATGGCCGAACTTCTGGTGACCGCCAAAGACCAGATCCGCACGGAAGTCTGACCTTGGCAGAGCAATCCTCGCGGCCTGGCCGTCTCGCCGGCAAGGCCGCCTTTATCACCGGCGCCGGGCAGGGGCTTGGCGCTGCTTTTGCGCGAATGCTGGCCGATGAAGGGGCGCGCGTGACCCTGACCGACCGGTCGGGCGAAGCGGTTGAGGCTGAGGCCGAAAAGATCAATGCCCGCCATCCCGGCCGTGCCCGTGCGATTGCGCTTGATGTGACTGATACGCCCGCCTGGGAGCCGGCGCTGCGCACCGCGGAAGCAGCCATGGGCGGGATCAGTATCCTGATCAATAATGCCGGGATCGGGCCGATCAGCAATATTGAAACGGAAACGCCGGAGAACTGGCGCGCGGTTCATGCGGTGAATGTCGATGCGGTGGTGTTCGGGACGCAGGCTGCCCTGCCATTTCTCACCCGCAGCCAGCCGGCCTCGATCATCAATATTGCCTCTGTGGCAGGGTTGATCGCCTCGCCGCATTCGCTGGCCTATAATGCGTCAAAGGCGGCGGTTGGTATGGTGACAAAATCGACGGCCCTGCATCTGGCGAAGTCAAAGCTCGATATACGCTGTAATTCGGTCCACCCGGTCTTTACCCGAACGGCAATCATCGACCCGGTGATCGCGCTTGGCGGCGGGGGCGCGGTGGGCGAGCAGAAGCTTGTCCGCAACATTCCGATGAAACGCCTCGGCGAACCGGAAGATATCGGCTATGCGGTCCTTTATCTGGCCTCGGACGAATCGCGCTTCGTCACCGGCACCGAACTCGTCATCGACGGCGGCATGACCGCCGGCCGGTAGGGGTTTACGACAGATCTGTGGGCTTAAAGCGTGGAAGCAACGCGAGTTCTCTCAATAAACACCCTGGGTTACAGGGAAATGTTTTCAATCTTCAAGTAAAGCAAGCAGGGTGCATTAAGAGAAGTGAAATACAACATAAACCTGTCGAACGGCCGCTGCGCGGGTTAAATTCCCGGTATGCCGAATGACCGAGGCATAGTCGTTCCCGGCGGTGCGTCGTTTTTCACCGTCAATCTTCTCGACCGGCGGAAAAAGCTGTTGACTGCCAATATCGATTTGTTGCGTGCGGCTTGTCCTCACGGGCAATCGCGTCACCCGTCCGGCACCGTCGCAATATGTATCCTGCCGGATTATTGCATTCGCGGTGGCGACGGCCTCGACAGGCATGTCGATTACATCAAGTGGAACCCGGTGAAGCACGGGCTCGTTGATGCCCCTGATCAGTGAGCATATCCGACATATCAGGAGTGGAAAAAGGAATATGGCCGTCCGGTCAACACGCCGCCCGAGGATTGGAGCCCGGCCTACCTCGCAAGAGGCTTGATGGTGCCTTGGGGCTGCGCCGCGGGGATGGTCGCCAAGCTCAACGAACAGATGGCGTCAGGCGGCCTCGAAGGGTGTGATTTCTGACACGTCAACCGATTCCCGCGCGCGGGCCAGATCCCACGCGCGCTGCAGGTTCATCCAGTATTCAGGGGTCGTCCGGAAGAACGTCGCGAGCCGGATCGCCGTGTCCACGGTGAGCGCGGTCTCGCCCTTAACCACCCGCTCGATCCGCGTACGGGGGACGTGGAGGCGTTTTGCAAGCATGATCGGGCTTATGCCGAGCGGGTCCAGATACAGCTCCGACAGGACCTCGCCAGGGTGAGAAGGGGTCTTCATCAGTGTCATGTCGCATCCTTTCAATGGTAGTTGACGATCTCGACGTCGGCCGGTCCCTGATCGGTCCACACGAAGCAGATGCGCCAC
>CAYSMJ010000166.1:0-4762 GCA_964432075.1 uncultured Caulobacterales bacterium
CACGGGGCCCCTGCCCCAACATCACCAGAGCGGGGACGCAGAGGACGACCAGCGCCGTCGTGCCCCGACCAAGCGCCGCCCAGTCCTTGTGCCGAAACCAGGAGTCATCCGCAGGCGGCACGATATCCCGTAAGGCCGCGCCCGTTGCCGCCTCAAACGCTAGAACAAAGGCGGTGATAACGATCGCGCCCTGCAAGATGTGCCCCAACATCACCACCCGGCTGTGGGCAAGGCCGATGGAAAAGCCCATCGCAAGGCCCGCAGCCGCAAGGGCCGGCACACCGACATTGAGCCCCAGACTCGCTCGCCCCTCAAGCGGTGCCCACACCCCTGACAGGGCCGCATATGCACAAAACCCCGCCAGGCACAGGGCCGAGACAGGCCCGGCATTATCCAAACGCATCTGCAACAAGGCTCTTGGCCGATCCGCCATGCCCGGCAAAAAAAGGGCTGCAAGCCCGGCAACAATCAAAAGGGGCGCAAGCGCGCGATGCATGAAGACAAGGACAATCGGAAGGCTTACTATCAGACTACCGATCACCCCTGCCGGGAACACTGCCAAAAGGCCCCTGCCCGCTGGCGCGTCGGTCATTCGGCAGCGGCAGGGGCGGCGGCAGGGCGCTCAATGCCCGCGTCGCGTGCGAGATCCGGCGGCAGGGCTTCCTCGCCCAGCGATTTAAGCGCTTCATCAAGGCTTATAACGGTCTGGCCCTGGCTACCCAAACGGCGCAGGGAAACCGCCCTGTTCTCGGCTTCCATGGCACCGACAACAGCAATGACGGGAACCTTTTCGGTCGAATGTTCGCGCACCTTGTAATTGATCTTCTCGTTACGGATGTCGGTCTCAACCCGAAGCCCTGCCGCCCGCAGGCTGGCCGCGACTTCTTCGGCATAACCATCAACTTCCGAAGTAATGGTCGCGACCACCACCTGGACCGGCGCCAGCCACAAAGGCATCTTGCCGGCATAGTTTTCAATCAGGATACCGAGAAACCGCTCCATCGAGCCGAGGATCGCCCGGTGGAGCATTACGGGGCGCTGGCGCGCGCCCGCCTCGTCCACATAGGTCGCCTCAAGCCGCTCGGGCAATACGAAATCGAGCTGCAGCGTGCCGCACTGCCAGTCCCGGCCGATGGCATCCTTCAGGTGGAATTCGAGCTTTGGCCCATAAAACGCGCCCTCACCCGGCTCGACAATATAGTCGAGCCCGGCCTGTTTCAGCGCATCCTCAAGGCCGGCCTCCGCCCGGTCCCAGACCGCATCCTCGCCAGCGCGCACCTCGGGCCGGGTAGCCAGCTTGATCGCCACTTCGTCAAAGCCAAGATCGGTGTAGACCGTGTGCAGAAGATCGCAAAAGGCAATCGCCTCTTCCGTCACCTGATCTTCCCGGCAGAAAATATGCGCATCATCCTGGGTCATCTGACGCACACGCATCAGCCCGTGCAGCGCGCCATGGGCTTCGTTACGGTGGCAGCAGCCAAACTCGGCCATTCGGATCGGCAGATCACGATAGGACTTTATGCCCTGCTTGAAGATCTGCACATGGGCCGGACAGTTCATCGGCTTGATCGCCATCAGCCTGGCGTCGGCCGAGACCACCGGGGCATCCTCTTGCGTTGACGGAATTTCATCGGGCACGACAAACATGTTCTCGCGGAACTTTGCCCAGTGGCCAGACTGTTCCCAGAATTTCGAATCCAGAAGCTGTGGGGTCTTGACCTCCTGATAGCCGGCCTGCCCGAGCCGCCGGCGGATGTAGCCTTCCAGCGCCAGCCACATGGTATAGCCCTTGGGGTGCCAGAAGACCGAGCCCTGCGCCTCCTCCTGAAGGTGGAACAGGTCCATCTCGCGGCCAAGTCGGCGATGGTCGCGCTTCTCGGCTTCCTCAAGCCGGGTGAGGTGGGCCTTGAGGTCCTTCTCGTTCAGCCAGGCCGTGCCATAGATCCGCTGGAGCATGGCATTGCGAGAATCCCCGCGCCAATAGGCCCCGGCAAGCTTCATCAGCTTGAAGGCCTTGCCGATATGTTTTGTCGACGGCAGATGCGGCCCGCGGCAGAGGTCATGCCAGTCGCCGTGATGGTAAATCTTGATTTCCTCGCCGTCGGGCAGATCACGGATCAGCTCGGCCTTATAGGTCTCGCCGATCGCTTCGAAATGGGCGATCGCCTCGTCGCGGTCGACAATTTCCTTACGGGTCGAGAGGTCCGCATCCACAAGCTCAGCCATCTTCTTTTCGATCTTCTCGAAATCCTCGGTCGAAAACGGCTCGTCGCGGGCGAAATCGTAATAGAAGCCATCCTCGATGACGGGGCCAATGGTCACCTGCGTACCGGGATAAAGCGCCTGCACCGCCTGGGCGAGAAGGTGCGCTGCATCATGGCGGACAAGCGCCAGCGCGTCCTCCCCCTCGCGGGTGACGATCTCGACGCTTGCATCCTGCGTGATCGGCACGAACAGATCGGTCAGCGCGCCATCCACCTTCACCGCAATCGCCTTTTTCGCAAGCGATTTCGAAATGTCTTCCGCCAGTTCAAGGCCGGTCACCGCGCCGTCAAAGTCGCGCACCGCACCATCGGGAAGTCTCAAGGCTACCATATCCACTCAATCCTCTTGCAAGTCTTATCGATGCCCGCAGTCACGGGCTGAGGTCAACCACCTTTGCCACCGCCTATGGAGGACTTGTCCTGAGCTGCATAACCCTGAGCCAATCGGCCCGCTTTATTCACCCGCGATGCATGTGATAAAAACCCGTAGGTAATATTTCGCGGAAAGGGTGTTCGATGATTGCAAAAACGGATGAGGGCTGGCGGGGCGCATTTTTCTGTCTGGTCTTGCTTGCGCTTTTCTTTGCCCCGATCAGCCGGGCGCATGATTTCTGGCTTCAGCCGGACAGGTTTGATCTCGCCGCGCCGGGCACCGTCGGTGTCAATGTTTTTGTTGGCCATGCGGGCGAGGTAAATGACTGGCCCCGCGCGCCGGAGCGGGTCATCAGCCTGCGTCTTTATCGCGATGGTCAGATCATCGACCGGCAGGCGATCCTGAACACGGCACCGCGCAACGGGCCGCTCCCCATCGATATTGAAGAGCCGGGGCTGACGATCGTGGGGATGGAAACCATCCATGCCGTGAGCCGGCTTGAGGCGGAAAAATTCAACACTTATGTTAAGAACGAAGGTATCACCACGATCGCTTTTGACCGGACCCAGCGGCGCATGATGGACACGGAGGGAACCGAAATTTATTCCCGCCGTGGCAAGGCCCTGATCCAGGTCGGTGACGAGATTGACCCCGAGGCCGGAACCAGGCCACTTGGGTTTACGCTAGAAATTACACCGCAAAAAAACCCCTATGCGATCAATTCTGGTGATCCGGTGCCCTTCCTCGTCACCTATCGGGGAGAGCCCCTGTCCGGGGCGACGGTCAAGCTGATAAGGCTTGGAAGCGAGGACGAAATGGCTGTGGTTACCGGCAATGATGGGACGGCCAGTGTCCCCCGGCCTGAGGAGGGCGGCTATATTCTGCATACGGTCTGGTCCTCGCCGACGAAAACGGAAAAGCGTGCTGATTACGACACGACCTTTTCTAGCATCAGTTTCGGGTTTGTCCCGGACTGATCACGACGGGAACGGCTGGCCGGTAGCGGCTTTAGGAAAACAGGCGCCCTCCCATGAAAGACGCTTAGACCCGTTCCATCGTCGATCCCGGATTGCCTTTGCGACCCGGATAACAACCCCGCGCCGCACGTCCGGACGGGGCTGCCAGTTTCGACGGTGTCCCGCCGGGGTCGCGTCCTCGCGCTCCGCGCTTGCAATCCGGCGCCAATTGCGGTCCTTTCTCGGGTTTGATGCTGTGGAGGATGGCGCCCGTGTCTGTTTTTATTCGGTTTTTTCTGTTTGCGCTGGTGATGGCTGTTGCGGCCTGTGCGCCGCGCGGAGGCAATGACGGAAAGTCGTTCAAGGACCTGACCGAGGGGCTCGACCGGCGGGCGGGCGTGTTTGATCTTTATGTCGGCCGGGGCAAGGTTTTTGCCCGGTTTCCAAAGCCGGATGAGGCAGGGCTGTCGCTTCGGCTGATCCATGCCAACAGCCTTACAGCGGGGCTAGGCTCGAACCCGGTCGGGCTTGATCGCGGGCTGACAAGCCGGGGCCAGGTGATTGCCATCCGCCGGATTGGCGGGAGGGTGGTGATCGAGGCGGAGAACACCGCCTTTCGGGCAAGCGCCGACAATCCGGCAGAACGTGAGTCCGTCGCGCGCTCCTTTGCCAGGTCGATCCTGTGGGCCGGGCCGATTGCCGCAACGGCGCGGCGCGCCGACATGTTGGTTGATCTCAGCCCCTTTCTGGCCAGCGACACCATGGATATTGCCGGTCAACTCAAAGCGCGCGGCCAGGGCGGCTACCGGCTCGATCCGGGCCGGTCCTTCCCGCAGGCTGCTGGCGCGCTGGCCTTTCCCGACAATGTCGAAATCGATGCAGTCCTGACCTTTACCGCCGAGGATGCCGGCCCCGAAGTGGCGCGGACCGCCGCCAATGGTGAGGCACCGACCCTGACCCTGCACCATTCCTTCGTGCACCTGCCCGATGACGGCTACAAAACCCGTGATTATGACCCGCGTATGGGTGTGATCGATGTTCCCTATACAGACTTTTCAGCCGGGCTCGGCGAGCCGATCAACCGGGCCTTTGCCCGGCGCTTCCGGTTGCAGCGAAAAGCGCCGAACACCGCCTTCGGGCCGGTTGAAAAACCGATCGTCTTTTATGTC
>CAYSMJ010000166.1:4772-5721 GCA_964432075.1 uncultured Caulobacterales bacterium
TCGATCGCGGCGCACCGGAGCCGGTCCGCTCGGCGCTTCTGGAGGGCGCGCGCTGGTGGGCCGAAGCGTTTCGCGATGCCGGTTTTGAGGATGCCTATCGGGTGGAGATCCTGCCGGAGGACGCCCACCCCATGGATGTGCGCTATAATGTCATTCAGTGGACACACCGCCAGACGCGCGGCTGGTCCTATGGCGGCGGGGTATATGATCCGCGTACAGGCGAAATGCTCAAGGCCCATGTGATCCTTGGCAGCCAGCGGGTTCGCCAGGACCGGATGATCTTTGAGGGCCTTGCCAGCACGGGTAAGACCGGAACCGGCCTGCCCGACGACCCGATACAGATTGCCCTTGCCCGTATCCGCCAGCTGTCTGCCCATGAGGTTGGTCATACGCTGGGCTTTGCCCACAATTTCGCCGCCTCCACCAATGACCGCGCATCGGTGATGGATTACCCGGCCCCGGATATCCGTCTGGGTGAGGATGGACTTGACTTCTCCAACGCCTATGACAGCGGCATCGGCAAATGGGACAAGGCAACGGTGGCCTGGCTTTACGGGCAGTTCTCCGACGAGGTGAATGAGCAGGATGCACTTGATGCCCTTGTTGGCCGCACCTATGGGGCGGGCCTGCGCTATGTCAGCGATGCCCATGCGCGTCATCCGGGTACGGCCCATCGTCATGGCGCACTGTGGGACAATGGCGCCGATCCGGTCAGGGCGCTGGAGGAAACACTTGCGGTGCGCGCCCATGCCCTTGAGCGTTTCGGGCTGGAAGCTGTCCGGGCCGGGCAGCCGATCGCAAGGCTGCGGGATGTGATCGTCCCGATCTATCTTTATCATCGCTATCAGCTGGCGGCAGCGGCAAAGCTTATCGGCGGGTATGACTACAGCTACGCCCTGCGCGGCGACGACCTGCCGAACGCGACCGAGGACGAAACTGAGGAGGCGGC
>CAYSMJ010000167.1:0-3753 GCA_964432075.1 uncultured Caulobacterales bacterium
AGCACCCGGTGAATCGCCATACCCCGCAACCGGGCAACGCTGGCGCTGTTTGGCGACACCGCCACTGGCAGATCGGGGATAACCCTGTCGTGCTGCGCCGCTTGCAGGGTTTCAAACCGCTCGGCAAGGCGGGACGGCTGCAAATAGACAGGCGAGCTTTCCGGGGCGGCCGGTTTGTCCATCCAGTCAGGTCGCGCCGCCTCCGGCAGGCTGTCACCTTGTTTTGCACTTTCCGAGTCGACTGATTTTGTCTGTGGGCTGATTACACGATACCCTGTGCCTTCCCAGGGCAAGGCAAAATCCGCTTCCTCCGCCGCGCCCGTTTCCACAAGTCGCTGCATGCCAAGCGTTGCCAGGAGATGCCACGACGCTTTTTCCGGGTTTTCTGCTGCCTTTTTTGGGTCCCACGGAGATTTTCTCGCCGTACCGCAAATATAAAGTCTATCCTGCGCCCGTGTCAGCGCCACATAAAGCTGGCGCCGATATTCCTGATACTCACGATCCTTCTGTTCTTCTGTTGCCACCGTAAACAGGGTGGAATATCCAAAGTCATTTGTATTGACGATCGGCAACAACGGGCGATTGGCCCGCGCAGCAGGCCGCGCCTCATCGCCATCAAGATCGGTATAATAAATGCCTGCCCGAAGCTTGATTGAGGCTTCCGCATGGGCATCAAGCAAAAAGATAATCGGCGCCTCAAGACCTTTTGCCCCATGGACAGTCATGACCCGGATCGCGCCTTTTACCTTGTTCAGTTCCCGTTTGATCTCAGTTTCCTGGGTTTCGAACCGATTCAAAAACCCCAACAGGCTGCGTGGATGATCCAGTTCATCGTCCAGCGCTGCTTTTAACAGCGCCTGCAATGGGTCGCGCGCGGCCGTTCCCAGCCGGGCATAGAACCGCCTCCACCCCGATGGGTTACCCGTTTCCAGAAGATGGGAAAATAACGCATACGCCCCTTCCCGCCGACCAATCGCCGAGACCGAAGCCAGTTGCCCGACAAGGCCACGATGAGCCTCATCATCGCGGATGGCCTGCCACAGGGATTGGCCACCCCGGTCATGCGCCAGGGCAAAAAGCGCATCATCATCCCAGCCAAACAGCGGTGACTTCAGAACTTCCGCAAGCGACAGATCATCGTCCGGTGTGAGCGCAAAGCGGGCAAGGCTGATCAGGTCCTTCACGGCAATATCGGCCTGCAAAGTGAGGCGGTCGGCCCCCGCAACCGGTAGCCCACGCTGGGAAAGACATTTGAGAATTTCCCGAAACGCCATATCGCGCTTGCGAACAAGAATGATGATATCGCCGGGAACAATCGGGCGATTTTTGCTTTCGAGCCTTTCGCCCCGATCGAGCCAGCCATGGATCGTATCGGCCACATGAGAACACAGGGTGCGAACCGGACTGTCTGCCGCCATCCGGTTCAGCGGTGCATCCCAGGGCGAAAGATCAGCCTTTTCAGGTTTCGGCACCACCGGCCAGACTTCCACAAGCCCGGCCTCGCCGGACCGGTGAACACCATGAACCAGCCGGTCCGTGATCCCGAGCCCGGCGCTCACCCTATGGTCATCAAATATCGCGTCAACACAGCTCAGTATCGCCGCCGTGCTGCGAAATGACAGCCGCAGCGGCGCCGAATGAAACGCGCCTGCCGCCCCGAGACTGGAGCCAAGATCTTTTTCCTTTTCCAGAAACAGGCCGGCATCGGCCCCCTGAAACGAATAGATCGACTGCTTCTGATCCCCCACGGCAAAAAAGGTTCGCTTACGCTCGATTGCGCCGGTTCCAGCCATAAACTCGGTTAACGGAGCCTCGATCACCAACCACTGATCCGGGCTCGTATCCTGCGCCTCATCAAGCAGAATATGCTCGATCCCATGATCGAGCTTGTAGAGAACCCATGCAGCCTGACCCGAGCCAGCCGAAAACAGGTCAGCGGTGCGTGCAATCAGATCGTCAAAGTCGAGACGAGCGGAAAACAGTTTTTGCTTAGTGTACGCCTCAAGAGTTTCGTCGACGACAAAAAGAAAATCGGCGGTGCCATTATAAAGGCCAAGATTACGATAATGTTCGACCAGGGAAACAAAATCGGCCTTCAAACCCTCTATCGATTGCGCCGCCTCGGGGAAGGTTTTTTTCACTCCAGCGTCAGCGATTTTTTTTCGCGGGTCATCATTATTTGTAAAAAAACACTTGTAAAGAAACGTAAACCTGTCGTTCAGTCCAGGACTCTCGGCAGCTTGCTCAAGCAGATCTGCAGAATTATTTGCAGTTTTTGCGCCCGCACGCAAAGCTTCTGCCAGCGACAGAAAGGTGGCGCTGTCATATATGTCGAAGAATTGACTGATTATTTCTTCAGTATTTGTATCAGGATCAATAGCGCAGGCTTCGGCCAATACCGAAAGCATCGCCGCGCGACCACCAAACCGGGCGCGCGCCCGTTCATAGGCGAGGCGGCTCTTCAGGACATCTGTAACCATGGATACCGCACCAGCGCCAAACCGATCAGCATGCCTACTAATGGCAGTCTGAAGCGCAGGGCTGGCTTGGGTGACAACAAGGTCGAGCGCGCGGTCGATCAGCCGGTTGCGCTCGGCATCCTCGATTTCATTGAACCCGGGCGGTACGCCCGCTTCTACCGGAAACCGCCGCAGAACAGAACTGCAGAAGGCGTGGATTGTCTGTATACGCAGCCCGCCGGGTGTTTCCAGTGCGCGGGCAAATAACCGGCGTGATGCCGACAGGGCAGCGTTATCAAATGCATCAATCGGTTTTCCCGTCAGCTCAGCAAGGTCTTTGCGCAAGGGATCATCGGCAAGCAGCGCCCACGCGCCCAGCATGGTCGAGAGCCGCTCGGCCATCTCCGCCGCCGCGGCCTTGGTATAGGTGATACAGAGAATTTTTGCCGGGTCAGCCCCGGCAAGCAACAGCCTTGCCACCCGGTTGGTCAGAACACGGGTTTTCCCCGAGCCTGCATTGGCCGCCACCCAGGCGGAACGGGCCGGATCAGCAGCCATGTTCTGGGCTGCAACCGTCTCTTCAAAGGTGACCGATGCGCCCGTCTCAGCCATCCTGTTCGCCCTCCCCCTCACTCATCCATTCCGCACGCCGCGCCAGGTGGTCATAGTCACCATAGTCGTCTTCATATTGCGGGCGCGGCTGGGACAGATAAGGCGTTGACGGATCAAAAAATTTGGTCAGCAGCGCGGTAAGGCTTTCGCGGGCATTCGCGATTAATTCTGTCGCCTCGGCGCCATCAACGCGGACATCGGATTTTTCTCCACTCCGGCCCAGCGCCTTGAGATAGCCAAGCCGGGCGACCCGCTCACCCTGCGCCGAAACAAATCCATTCTGTTCAGCGATCAGGCCAGTCAGCGGCAGCTGCGGGCTAAAGGCCTGTGTCTGATTGAGGCTTGGAATCGTACCGGTCTTGAAGTCGAAAATCTCCAGCCCGTCGGCGGTCCGGTCAATCCGGTCTGCCCGGGCCTTAAGCGTAAAGGTGCGCTGCCCGATCAGGAGCGAACACTTCCCCTTCCCTTCGACGACAACAACCTCCCCCGATTCCAACTGCGCTTTGTGCCATGCATGGAACCAGTCAAGGCTTTCTGTCAGCCGTGGGCGGAGAAACGCCACCACCCGGTCGGGCACGGCACGGCTTGACATCTCGTCACCACACAGATGCTCTAGTTCATCCCGGTTCTGGACTTCGCCCCTGGCATAGCGTTCAAAAACAGCATGAAGGACCGATCCCAG
>CAYSMJ010000167.1:3763-5682 GCA_964432075.1 uncultured Caulobacterales bacterium
GATGAGCGGGTGAAAAAGGCTCGGCAGGCCGGTTGAGCTTGCTCAGCTTAAGGATAAAAAGTGCATAGATTGAATAAGGGTCCCGGAGCAGTTTTTCGATCCGGGTCACGGAAAGACTGTCCGGTCGCACCTCGGTGGGAGGGCAGGGCCTTGGCGACGCAGCCGGGCACACGCTCGGCGGCATATCGATCATGCTGGCCAGCAGCCGCCAGTGATCCGACCGGTCAAGGGTTTTGACACGGGGGTCATCGCCAAGCCCAGCCATGATCGTCCGGAGACGAACAAGCCAGCGCGAAGATTTCGCCGGTGCCCCGCCAACCCGTTCGGCCCGGGTCAGGGTCACCCGCGATGCGTGGGCATGCTGGGAAAAATCATGCGCTGACAGACAAATCCGACGCTCCGGAGACGGCAGACCAACTTCTGCACGCATGGGGCGGGATAAAAAGCCGTCCACCGTCGCTTCGCCCGGCCAGATCCCCTCGTTCAGCCCACCCAGAATGATATGATCGGCAGACAGAAGACGAGCCTCAAGCGGTCCGAGAATGAACACCCGCGGATGAGCCGGCCGCCGCCACCGGACTACCGGACCCGCCAACGCCTGTGCGAAAGCCGATGGATAATCGCGCTCACCAAGAGCGCCAACAAAATCTGCACCCGCCATAACATTTTGCAGATGAAGACTGGCAGAAAGCCCATCTTCTCCTGACCAGAGCGCATCGCCCGCCAGTGTTTCAGCGACTTGCAGATGGGCGGTGAGGCGTTCTGAAAAGGCTGTCTTCTCCTCGCCAGGCGCCAGCCAGGGCGCCGCTGCGTCCTCCAGCCATTCGAGTAGCGCCAGCCCTTCATCGGCACGATTTTTATTATCTCCTCTTGCCAGATGGGCGCGCAAACCGGCGAACCCCGGGCCAGGGGCAAGTCCGCGCAGGCCAAGGTCAAGCGCGTTCACCCCGCGCCAGAACCCGGCCTCACCAACAGCGCAAAGCGGGTGACGCAACAGAGCGAGCAGGCTTACCGGGTCGCTGGGCCGCGCTAGCCATTCAGCCGTCAGGGCAAGGAAAGTCCCGCAGAAACTATTGCCAAGCGGCACCCCGCCGGAATCATCGGTTTCAATGGCCCAGCGTCTGAGTTTTGCGCTCACCCGGCGGGTGAGATCGCGATCCGGTGTAACCAGCATCACAGTTTGATCCGGAACGTCGATCGCCTCACGGATCATCAGGGCAATAACCGAAGCTTCGTCCTCTTCATCCTGTGCATTGACAATGCTGAGGCCCCCAAGACCTTCCACAAGCGCCGCGCGGTCGGCGCGCGCCAGTTGACGCACCCAGTCATCGGTTCGCTCGGCCGGGCGTAGCGCAAGCCGAAGCAGGGAAGAACGCGCGGTCCGGGTGTCGCTTTCGTCCGCTGGCGCTTCAAGCTCCATGATCTCTGACCGGTCGATTTGAAGATCTGCAAGCAAGGCCTTCAGGCCTGCCTGGGCGTGGGTGTCTTCGAGCGTGGTCCAGGCGCTATCGTCAAGTCCGAGGTCCACACCAGGCAGAAAGATCGCGCAATGCTCAAAGGCCGCAACGCAACGCATCAGCGCAGCAACAGACGGGGTTGAGCCGGTTGTTCCGGCGATAATCACCGGATGGCTCGGCGGGTTTTCCGCCCACGAGGCAACACGGCGATTGATCAGGGCTATACGCCGTTCGGCCGGATCCATCTGGCCGCGTTCGGCGAGGAAGGCGGGCCAGAAGTCCGTGATAATGGAAAGGAACGTCCGCTGACGGTCCCAGTGTTCGGCAAGATCAAGATTTTCAGGACGCAATTGGTCTATCGCGCCAAGCGGAATTTCTTCAGTATAAAAAGAATCGAGGATTTTTCCCAGTTCCGTCGCGGCGCCGAGGGCAGCCGGCCAGTTCGCCTGCCCCGCAAAGCGC
>CAYSMJ010000168.1:0-5659 GCA_964432075.1 uncultured Caulobacterales bacterium
GGGCCGGCCTATCGCGGTTCCAGGGTCGGGCGGGCGGGCGCTTATCAAGGCGCACGCGTTTATCGCGGTGCCCGGTATGGTCGGCCCTATCGCAACGTGTCACGGAGACATTTTTATGCCGGACGTCGTTTTTACCGTCCGGGTTACTATCCAAATCGTTTCTACGGTGCCCGGTTTTACTATCCCGGTTTCCGGCCCAGCTTTTATTTTGGCGGCCCCGGCTTCTTCTACGGCAACCGCTTCTATCGCCGCGGTTTTGGCGCGGGCGACGCGGCGCTTCTGGCTGCCGGGGTGATTGGCGGGGCGATCCTCATCGACAACGCCCTTGATCGCAGCGAGGCGCGGTATACCCGCTATGACGCGGGGACATTACCAGACTATCGCGGTTCACGCAGCACGATCCCCAGCCTGAATGGTCGGCCCCTCCCGGCTGAACGCGACTATGATGACACCCCGCTTGACGATCCTGATACGGACGGGATTCCGCCGCTTGAAGGTGGAGGGATTGATGGCGCTGATGCTGGCGACGAAATTGTCGCCCTTGGCCCGCTCGACGGGAATTATCTTGATGCCTATCGTCGGTGTACGAGTGAGTTGCAGGAACGTCTTGGCCGCCAGGGCGTGCGTGTGGCCGTGCCCTCAGATCCGCAGGATGGCGGCTCGATCGCAGGCGGTGTCTGGCGTCTTGAAACCGAATTTACCATGAGCACTTCTTCCGGCGCGTCCTATCTCAAGAAGATGACCTGTGAGGCCGACGAAACCACGGTCGGATATCTCGAAATCGTCTGACCCAAGTCACGGTATTCCTGTAACCTGTTGCGGGCGGATGATTTTATTATCTACCCCTGCAACATCACCGCAGCGGCAAGACACAGGATGGCGAAGCCGGCAAAAGACAGGGCCGCCCTGGTAAGGCGGCGTTCTCTGGCAAGGGTTTCCATCATCTGTACCGTAGACGGATCGGTCAGGGTCAGGCTGCCACTGTTCAGGGCTTGTGCCGATTTTCCGATCGCCTCGATATAAGCCGGCAAATGCGGTGCGATCTCGACGCTCTTGCGGGCGGCCTCGCGCAGATTGTCCACCTGACGCTTCGCCCCGAGGCTTTCTTTCAGATAGTCCTGAACCACAGGGCGCGCCGCTTCCCACATATTGATGCCCGGATCAAGCATTCGCGCGACGCCTTCTACGGTCACCATGGTCCGTTGCAGCATCACAAGTTCGGGACGCAAATGCATGTCAAACAATTCAGTCACGTCAAATAGCTGCTGCAGGACGCGGGACATATCAACGACATCGGCATTCTTGCCATAAAGCGGTTCGCCTACGGAGCGAAGCGCCTGGGCAAAAGCCTCGCGATTGTGATGTTCAGGAACGTAGCCTGCGTCAAAATGGGCTTTTGCTGTCTGCGGATAATTGCGGCTGATAAACCCGTAGAGAATTTCTGCGAAGGTGCGCCGGGTTTTTTCGTCGAGCCTGCCCATGATCCCGAAATCGATCAGGACCAGCCGACCCGCGTCATCGATCATCATATTACCCTGGTGCATATCGGCATGGAAAAAGCCGCGACGCAGGGCCTGGGTCAGGAATGAACGCAAGATATAAACGGCCAGCGCCTTGCGGTCGATATTGTTCTGGTCAAGCGTTTCGAGATCGCCCAGCGGTGTGCCGTCAATCCATTCGATCGTCAGGATACGGCGGCTTGAATGCGCCCAGATGATTTCGGGAATACGCATTCGTTCATCATCACTGAGATTGTCTGCCATCTCCGAGGCAGCCCCGGCCTCAAGTCGCAGATCGAATTCAAGCACAGCAGCCTGGCGTAGGGTCTCGATAAATTTGCGCGGCTCCAGCCGCCGGGCTGAGCGTGAAACGGCCTCAATCCCGGCGGCCGCCCGCCCAAAGGCCCTGAAGTCACGCTGGGCACGCTGTTCGATCCGAGGACGGAGCACCTTGACCGCTACGGTTTCGCCATTCAACAGTTGCGCCTTGTGGACCTGGGCGATCGAAGCTGCGGCGATGGGGTCTGAAAATTCAGAAAAGATCTCGTCAAGTGGCTTGCCAAAGGTCCGCTCGATTTCGCTCACGGCGATCGCTTTGTCAAAGGGCGGCATCCGGTCCTGCAGACGCCCGAGATCGGTTGCCATCTCAAAGCCGATAATGTCGGGCCGCGTTGCCATGAACTGCCCGGTCTTGACATAAAACGGCCCCAGCCGTTCGAAGGCTGCGGCCATGCGCTCACCGGGCCGCAACCGGCGACCATCGCCATGGCTGCGTGCGCCGATACGCGACATGTGACCGATGAGGCGTAACGGGATCGGATAATAATCCGCATACTCCGTCGGTAAGAGGGCATCATGCCGGGACAGGACCCAGCCGGCCCTCGCAAGACGCATCAGATCGGCAAGAATGGTAAACATGACAGCGGGCTCGGAGCGCGGGCGAAAGGTTAAAGGCGCCAGGCAAGGTGCAGCGCCGCGACGCCCCCTGACAGATTTTCATAGCGAACCTGAGAAAAACCGGCGGCCTCGATTTCCCGGGCAAACGCGTCCTGCGCCGGAAACCGCCGGATCGATTCAACGAGATATTGGTAAGACTCCCGATCCCCGGTTACAAGCGCGCCAAGCGGCGGGATCACCGTGAAGGAATAGGCATCATAAAGGGTCTGCAGACCCCCGGTAATCATGTGGGAAAATTCGAGACAGGCAAACCGTCCCCCAATCTTCAAGACCCGGAGGGCTTCCTCAAGGGCGGCCATACGGTCCGTCACATTACGGATGCCAAAACCGATCGTATAGGCATCAACCGATCGGTCCTTGAGCGGAACTGCCTCGGCATTGCCACACACACGCGCAAGCTGCTGCGTAAACGCGGCGACGTCGCGCCGGGGCTGGCCTGCCCGCAACATTTCGAAATTAATGTCGCAGATCGTTGCGCGGGCCATGCTGTCATCATCGCATAACCGACCCGGATTCAGCGCCGACCATTCTTCGGCCCTGCGCAGAAAGCCAAGGGCGATATCGCCGGTGCCGCCGGCCATATCCACAAGGTGTTGGCCGGGTCGAGGAGCAAGCCGGTCCAGCAGGGCTTTTTTCCAAAGCCGGTGCACGCCCGCTGACATCAGGTCGTTCATCAGGTCGTAGCGTCTGGCGACACTGTCAAACACGGATCGCACGCGGATCTGTTTCTCGCCGGGGCGCACCGGCTCAAACCCGAACTCTTCGACGGGTGGTTCTGTCGTCATGCGATGTCTCCTAGTGGATCGACCCAGACATTTGAGTCCGTACCATTCATAGTTTAACGACCACTATCTTACTCAAACGGCTGGATAAGTTGATCCACCAGAAAAATGCATAGTGGTGCGAACCGTCAGATTCGCACCACTAGCGCTGTCTTTGCGCCGAGGCAAAGGCGTCATGGCCGCAGGACCCGACAATGCCGCGAGTACAATATTAAGGTCATGAAATTCTTGATTTATTTGTCAATAATGCCTTTCCATCCCTTGCCAGCCCGGCGGGTGATCTGCGAATATCTGGCGGGATCATGAGAATCATTGGAGCGGGGACGTATGATCAAATCGGAACTCATACAGAAACTGGCGGATGAAAACCCCAATCTTTATCACCGCGATATCGAACGAATCGTCTCAATCGTGTTTGATGAGATTGCTGACGCGCTGGCCCGGGGCGACCGGGTGGAGATTCGCGGGTTTGGCGCGTTTTCCGTCAAACACCGCCCCGCACGGGTAGGGCGAAACCCGCGTTCGGGTGAGGCGGTGGCGATTGAGGAAAAATGGTCTCCCTTCTTTAAAGCCGGTAAGGAATTGCGCGAAAGGCTCAATGGTCACGGGGATCAGCAGAACGGCGCTGCCTGAGTGCGATTGCCGACTTGCGAACCCCTGCCAAAACGGGGCAAAGAGGGGTCATGATCAAGAAGATACTGCTTTATATCGTTTGGGTGCCGCTGATGCTATTGTCGGTTGTGTTTTTGGTGGCCAACCAGCAGCCCGTAGCGCTCAGTTTTGACCCTTTCAACACACCGGAATCGGCGCTTCGCTCGCCGGCGCTGCCGCTGTGGGCATGGTTGATGATGATGCTGTTTGTCGGGGTGGTGCTTGGCTCGATTGGCATGTGGACCTCGAATGCGCCGAACCGCCGGAAAATGCGGGTTCTGCGGGCCGAGTTGAAATCGACAAAGGATGCGCTCGCCGCACGAAACGAAGCCGAGCCGACGGGAACCAACCTGCCCGTCCTGACTGCCGACTAGCCTTGCGATGACCAGTCCGGCGCCAGGGCATTACCTCAAAATCTGCGGTCTGGCTGACGAGGAAAGCCTTGCGGCGCTGGCTGGGGCCAGCCATGCGGGCTTTGTCGCCGTGGCCGCCTCGCCGCGTTATCGCCCGCTCGAAATGCTGGTCGGGCTGGCGCAAAAAGCCCGGTCCGCAGTGAAAACGGTGGTCCTGGTCAGTGACCCGTCCGATGATCTGCTGCGGGGCGTTGCGAATGCCGAGGCGTTCGATGCGATCCAGTTCCATGGCAAGGAGACGCCGGAACGCCTCAGGCAGGCGCGCGCCATTTTCCCCGACGGGTCCGCGATCTGGAAGGCGGTGGGCATCGGAACCGCGACGGATCTGCAGGCGGCGCTCGCCTATGACGATATTGCCGACCTTCTCCTGTTCGATGCCAGTCCGCCCGAGGGGGCTGACCGCACAGGTGGGCATGGCGACGTGTTTGACTGGGCGCTTCTGACCGGCTGGCGCGGAAAATCCCCCTGGCTGCTGGCAGGCGGGCTGACGCCCGATACGGTAGGCGCAGCGATTGACGCGGTGCGGGCCGTGCCCGGCTTTGCCGGCGTTGATGTCTCGTCCGGCGTGGAAGCCCGGCGCGGTCAGAAAGACCCGGCGCTCATGACGCGCTTTATTGCGGGCGCCCGGCGCGCTATGGAAAGGGCTCTGCCAGAGAAAGAGCCGCAATGACATCCGCCGAGGCGCGCAATCAGATAAATCCTGCCATTCCCAATTCCTATCGGGCCGGCCCTGACGGGGAGGGGCGCTTTGGCCGGTTTGGCGGCCGGTTTGTTGCCGAAACCCTGATGCCGCTTATCCTGTCGCTGGAAAGCGAGTATATGGCGGCAAAGGACGACCCGGCTTATACCGAAGAGCTCGACGATTATCTCACCCATTATGTGGGGCGTCCGTCGCCGCTTTATTTTGCCGAACGGTTGACCGATCATATCCGCGAAAAGGCGGATGCGGACAAAGGCGCGAAGCTCTATTTCAAGCGCGACGAGTTGAACCATACCGGCGCCCACAAGATCAATAACTGTATCGGCCAGATCCTCCTCGCCCGGCGGATGGGAAAGACCCGGATCATTGCCGAGACCGGTGCCGGACAACATGGTGTCGCCACGGCAACCGTTTGTGCACGGTTCAACCTGCCTTGTGTCATCTATATGGGCGAGACCGATGTTGAGCGGCAAAAGCCGAATGTCTTCCGCATGAAACTGCTGGGGGCGGAAGTTATTCCGGTTACCTCGGGCACGGGCACGCTGAAAGACGCCATGAACGAAGCCCTGCGCGACTGGGTCACGAATGTGGAGGATACATTCTACATTATCGGCACGGCCGCCGGGCCGCATCCCTATCCGGCGATGGTGCGCGATT
>CAYSMJ010000169.1:0-5628 GCA_964432075.1 uncultured Caulobacterales bacterium
CCGCAATAGCCCGGTCGAGCATGATATGACCATCAAGGATAGCACGGGCATGGTCGGCCACCGGTTCGTGGCGGTCATCGCCTTCCATCAGCACCGTAAAAAACCCGGTAATCCGTCCGCTCGTGTTTGCCCAGCCCGGCCCGGCGCGCTCCAGAAGTGCCGGCAAAAGGGAAAACACCGATGGCGTATAGCCGCGTGTTGTTGGCGGTTCGCCGGCAGCAAGGCCGATTTCGCGCTCGGCCATGGCGATACGGGTCAGGCTGTCGATCATGCACAGGACATGGCAACCGCGGTCGCGAAACACCTCGGAGATGGCCATGGCCATAAAAGCCGCCTCACGGCGCATCAGCGCCGGCGCATCGGCCGTCGCAACAATCAGGATGGACCGGGCCAGACCCTCCGGGCCCAGCGTGTCCTCGATAAAATCGCGGACTTCGCGGCCACGCTCGCCAATCAGCGCCACGACCCTGACATCGCAGTCGACGTGACGCGCCAGCATGCCAAGCAGCGAGGATTTGCCAACACCGGAGCCGGAAAAGAGCCCAAGCCGCTGTCCCTCAAGGGCTGGGGTAAACAGATCAAGCGCCTTGATGCCAAAATCGACAACCGGGCCAAGGCCAGCCCGCTGCGGCGCATCCGGCGCCTTCGCCCTCAATCGGAGGCCGGGACCTGATTGTGGGGATGGCCGGGTATGACCGAGCGGTCCCTTTCCATCGAGCGGGCGACCGAGACCATCAATCACCCGGCCAAACCAGCGTTCGTCAGGAACCCCAACGCCGGTTTCGGATGCAAGACGAACCGTGCCCCCGACACGCAGTTGGTCGGTTACCCCAAACGGCATAATCACGGCTTGACCGGTTCGCGCTGCAATGACCTCTCCCTGCAGATCATCTGTCCCCGACGCGCTGGCAGCCTTCACCGCGCCAAAACACACGCGCTGACCAATTTTCAGGAGATTGAGCCGATCAGAAACCTCAACCCGCCCACTTTCCACCGCGATAATGCGAAACCGGGCACGCACGAACGGATCAGCGGCCAGAGTGTAGGCGCCATCACCAGCCAAAAACGCGCCCTTTGCCATTTCCACAATCAATCTACCCTTCCGCGCCCAGACCCTGCCAGGGCAGTGCGTAACAATTCTTCACTGAAATTAATCCGCAGAGGCTTAAAACCGTCTAAACCGCCTAACGCCAATAAGAATTTGCCACCGCCCCGATTGCCCTGATCGGTTAAACCGCGCGCGGATTTTCCGCATTTCACCATGCCGGGCAATTAAGAGAAATTGGCGAGTGTTTAAATTCCCTCTTCAAATCTTCCGCGAACAGGTCTGAAAATTAACCTTTATGAAAGATCATGAAGATTAACCTGACTATCGTCACAACACACAGGCAGCGAGGCCGCGTGGAAATAACCGCCGGCATAACGGAAAGCCTGGGGCAAGAAAAACAAGGAGCGGGCAATGCGGGTATTGCTGATCGAGGATGACAACGCAACGGCGCAGAGCATTGAGCTGATGCTGAAATCGGATGGTTTCAATTGCTATACGACCGATCTCGGCGAAGAAGGGGTCGATCTCGGCAAGGTCTATGACTACGATATCATCCTTCTCGACCTCAACCTGCCGGACATGACGGGCTTCGACGTTCTCAAGTCGCTCCGGGTTTCAAAAATCAACACCCCGATCCTGATCCTGACCGGCCAGGGCGATATTGAAACAAAAGTCCGCGGGCTTGGCTTTGGCGCTGATGACTATATGACCAAACCGTTTCACAAAGACGAATTGGTCGCACGGATTCATGCCATCGTCCGCCGTTCCAAAGGTCATGCCCAGTCGATCATCAATACAGGCGCCCTTTCCGTCAATCTCGACGCCAAGACAGTCGAGGTCAATGGCCAGCGTGTCCATCTGACGGGCAAGGAATATCAGATGCTTGAGCTTTTGTCGCTTCGTAAGGGCACGACGCTGACAAAGGAAATGTTCCTCAACCACCTTTATGGCGGCATGGATGAGCCTGAACTCAAGATCATCGACGTCTTTATCTGCAAGCTCCGGAAAAAGCTCAAGGCTGCCTCCGGTGAAGACTATATCGAAACCGTCTGGGGGCGCGGCTATGTGCTTCGCGACCCGGCAGAAGAACCGGCCGCCCTCAGCGCCTAGTGGATCGACCCAGACATTTGAGGCCGTACCGTTCAACGTTTAACGACCGCTATCTCACTCAAATGGCCGGATAAGGTGATCCAACAGAATATAATGCCTGGTGGTGCGAAACGTCAGATTCGCGCCCTTAGGTGAGCACCGGAAGCGCAGAAAAAGGCGTTTGCAGACGGCGAAAACGGATTTCTCGGTGAGATTCGAAGCCTTTGATTGCGCATCATTGCCAGCCAAACCGGACACCACTCTAACGGCACGATGCCGCGCGCCCGATCCAATAAGAAAAAGTGTCTGCTTACCAACCTCCCCGCTCGCTGCTGGCGCGCGGGGGTTTTTGTGGGTGCACGGGCAGAAAGAATAGCCGTAAAACTGCTTTAGGACCGGATGACCGAGCCCGCTGCGGTCAAAGGGGCTCGTACCGATGAGGCCGATGGCGCCGTCGAAAAACAGCCATGTTTTTGGTTTGCCTGTATCTGCGCTATGGCGATGAGAACAAAAGGCTGCGGGCACGATGCTATTGATTATGGGAACAGGCCGGTCAGGGACAACCTGGGTCGCGAAGCTTTTTGACAGCCACCGGGATGTCTTTTACCTGCACGAACCGGATTCGATCCGCCGCAATCACGATCTCCCGTTTATGCCGGACCGCGCCGACATTCCCGGCCTGAAGACAGCGGCTGCAGACTACCTCGCAACGCTCAAGACGGTGCGGACCCCAAAGGCCACAGCGCACCAACCGCAATTTCCGAAATCCTACCGTTCGGGTCTGCGCGCCGAATTTCGCCGGCAACTGACCCTTGCTGCAAAGGGGGCAACCCATGTTCCCGGTGTATCGGAAAACCTGGTCACCCTCCCCGACCTGTTTGACCGCGGCAAGGCGCCTTCGCTGCTCGTGATCAAATCGGTCAATTCCCTGTGCCGAACATCTCTTTTTGCGGCAGCCGATCCGGCGACAAGATTCCTGCACGTGATCCGTCATCCGGCTGCGGTTATTGCCTCCCGGCTTCGGGCTCGCGATGTCGGCATTGATATGACCGAGGCCTATCTGCCGTCCCTTTTCGCCTTGCCGGAAGCCAAACTTTATCCGTTCACTCACGACGATATGATAACCCGCCCCCCGGCCGCTCAACTTGCTTTTTCATGGATGATCCAGAACGACAAGGCGGCGATCGACGCAGACGGCGAAGAAAGGATCCGAACGGTGATCTATGAAAAGCTCTGCGCCGATATTGTAGGTGGCCTGACCCCCCTGTTTGCGTTCGCAGGCCTTGACTGGACCGACGAGGTCACCGCTTTTGTCGAGCGTCTCAAAAACGTCAGAACATCAGACGTCAGTTATTTTGATATCCTGCGTCCCCCGACGGCATCATTGCATAAATGGCGAACAGAATTGTCATCTGATGAGATCGCCGCAATCACAGAGATTACACAACACGCCCGACACGATCATGTCATGCGAGCTGCACAGTTTGATTGACAACATATCGGCAGATTTAATTCGTAAGGTTCATGTCCGCCGCCTGCCTTCCACGCCTTTTTCGACCCAAGACAGACATCGACAAGACAGGTGGCATGGAAAATGCCGCCATGGGACCGCCCCCACAATATTCAGGGGCTCCATGATGTTGGAATAGGGCGGCTGAAAACGGTGGTGGAACCAAGCTGCAAGGATGGGAACCATCGACGATCACACTTTTTGTGAACGCGCTCTAAATCATTTGCGTGATCTCTTGCAGATATCGGTTTGAATAATCGGTGCGAATTTCGATCCAGATGGGAAGGTGGTCTGACATTTCATCCGTACGCCAACGGGAAAAAAAAGATGACCAGTTGGCATAGGGAACACCTGTATCCGGATGCTCGCGAATTTGTGCGGCAATGGCTTCATAGTGGTCCCGGTCTGCATCTGTATAAACGGCCTGCGTCCAGTCAATACCGCCACTCTCAAGCAAATCACCTTCGTTCTGTGGGCCGATAAATGTAATATGATCGAAAAACTTTCGTTCCTGCCCGAGGTTTGTGGGGCCAAAGTCGGGTATTGTGTACCCCATCCTCTTCAGGTCTTTAATGCCATCATCGTCCATATCATTCTGGTTAAAATCACCCAGAAAGACATGAATCTCGTCTTCACGTTCAGCGCGGGTTCTCAGGGTCTTGCCGATCAGGGCAATTTCCTGCTGCCGGGTCGGTTTGCCCGGCTTGTCGGTCGAGACAATATGTGCAGAACACAGCGTAAAACGAAACCAGCCTGCCTGAAACGAAGCAAAGAAAGGTGTACGACTTGGCTGAGCTATACCGTTCAGAAGCTCCTCAGGCGGATAGACAAGTTCGCCGATTAGATTTCGGAACGCAACCTTGTTGCGATTGAAGAAGTAGGCCATGCGCTCATTGTTTCCGGCGCTGCCTGTCGTCTGGTCATTGACAAAATAATCCCAGTTTGGACCAAGCAGACGCTGCAGGCGGCGCAAGGAAGCCATGTCCTTTGCTTCCTGAATGGCGCAGATATCAAAATGGTCGATGATTTCGGCGATATAATGGAAACTCTCCGGCAGGCGTTTGCGGCCACCGTCAAAATGTTTGATGTTCCAGGAGCCGATGATCAGTGAGTTGGGCTGACGTTTGGAAACGATATCCCCATTGAGCAAGGCGCGAAGCCGCAGGATCCGATTTGCAATCCAGCCGGCCTGCCCCGGGGCGGCGGTGCCAAGCGGATAGATCTCACGATCGTGTTTGATAGACTGGTAATAAGCCACGGATTTCTCCCCTGATGTGCTCACCAAGGTTACAGGGCCGGGCTAGGGTTGGGCAATCCTCGATTTGGGGGAAGTCTTCATACCAGGTTGCGTGGATCGAAGCCGAGCCACGCAACGAAAGCAAGCGTGACGGCGCTTATGCGCCGAACGCGCGGATAAGTGTTCATCTGGGCACTTTGGGTATTGTGCTCAAGTGGGTCGCGCCGACGCCGGCTCACGGGCGTATTCGCGCCACGACCAGTATTTGTTGCCAATATCATGCTGTTGCAACGTCCATCCGTGGTTGGCCATTCTTCGCGATATCATCCAGTTGATATAGCCATGGGCGCATAACAGGACGTCACCCGCCTCTGCCTCGGCTGTCAGAAAGGCAATGATATGATCAACGCGTTTCCACGTCTCGCGTTTGTGTTCTACCGGATGGCGGTCTTTCGTGCCGGTAAAGCCCATTTCCCAATAGGTCCGCGAGACAATACCCCAAAACCGGGGGCTCAGCCGTACCCCGCGCCAGGGCGGCGGCGGAAGGGGCGCCTCTTGAAAAAGTGGATTTTCCACGACCGACAGACGCCCGCCAACAAGAACTTGGGCCGTCTCCTTAGCCCTTGGCATCGGCGAAGAATATGCCTTCGCCACGGTTTTGGTCCGTTCCATCAGTGGCGGCGGCGGGGTCTGACCCGGGAAAAGCCCGCTTTCATCATATTTCGACCACCAGTCGCCATAGCC
>CAYSMJ010000170.1:0-959 GCA_964432075.1 uncultured Caulobacterales bacterium
GAGCCTGGCCGTCTCAAAACGCTTGTGCGCGAGGCCACGGTCGCCGCAGCCCGGCGTGCGGGCGAGCTTGCCCGCTGACTTATCCCTCAAATGGGGGAGATAACCATGCCCGAAATCCGGTAAGATCAGAGATGGCGAAACAATGTGCGTGGGGGCACAGTGACACTAATCTGGATAGCCGGACAGATCGTGACAGCCTATCTCGTGACGGATTTTCTGTCCGGCGTCCTGCATTGGTTACAGGATCGCTATCTGAGGCGCGAATGGCCGGTTATCGGATCCATCCTGGTTGTGCCGAACGAATTACACCATGCCGAACCGGCAGCCTTTACCCGTGACGGGTTTCTGATCCGCAATTGGGCCAGTTTTGTGGTGGCTGTCATCGTGGGCCTTGTTCTCCTCGCAACGGGCACCGTGAACTGGTTTAGCGGGACCTTTGCTGCCGCCTCCTCCCTCCTGCCGACCCAGGCCCACTACTGGGCCCACCGCGCACCCCGGGTCAACGGGCCGGTCATCACCTGGCTGCAAAAGGTCGGGGTTATCCAGTCCCAATGCCACCACTTCACACACCATCGCGGTGACAAGGATGTCTATTTCTGTACCATGACAAACTGGGTCAATCCGCTACTGGAACGGATCCGGTTTTTCCAGCGGCTTGAAACGCTGATCGAGCGGACCGCCGGCATTGCCCCAAAACCGGAATACCAGCATTTGTGACCCTGCGTCGAGCGCCAGACCGGTTCGTCCTGATCAGACCTTTTGTGAACGCGCTCTGGCTCAGAACCTCAACGCCCCTCTGCATCACTATCAGCCATGGGTGGGGTCTGGCGTCCTGATTTAACGCGGCAAGCGCAGGATCGCACGCAAGCCACCCTGGGGCGCGCGATCAAGCAGCACATCGCCGCCATGGCCGCGGGCCACATCGCGCACGAGCGACAAGCCAAGCCCGACACCCGCAG
>CAYSMJ010000170.1:969-5604 GCA_964432075.1 uncultured Caulobacterales bacterium
TAACCTGATCGTTCTGGTTTCGGCTGCCCGGTTTTGGGTTCACCGCCCCTGAACGATTTCGGCTCCGGGCCCTGTCAAGCCTTGTAAACGGCTTGAACACATCTTCATAATCGGTCGGGTCAATACCCGGCCCGTCATCATCGACCAGAATCTCCACATGCCCTTCGATCTTCCGGGCACTGAGCCAGATATGCGAAGCATGGGTTTTTGCGTTATTGATCAGGTTTTCAAGGGCCCGCTTGACAGCAAGCCGACGCAATTCGATACGGATTGCCGGGAGCGCAGACAAGGTAATGTCGGCGCCGGCCCTGCGCATACTGTCACCGACCTCGGCAAGAAAACCGGGCAGATCAACGGCTTCTGTTTCCTCTTCAATCGCCTGGTTGCGCACAAAGGCCAGATATTCCTCAAGCATGCCCTCCATCTCGGCCAGATCGGACTGGGCATCAGCGAGGGCCGGATCATCCGGCATCATTGCCAGCGCGAGTTTAAGCCGCGTCAGTGGCGTGCGCAGATCATGCGACACAGCTGACAGCATATCTGTACGCTGCCGGATATGCCTGTTGATCCGCTCACGCATGGCAATAAATGCATAACCGGCCTTGCGAACCTCTGTCGCCCCGGTTGGACGATAGTCCGGGACTTCCCGTCCCCGGCCAAAAGCTTCTGCCGCCTCCGCAAGCCGCAGGATCGAGCGAACCTGATTTTTCAAAAACAGAATGGCGACATAGACAAGAAGCAGGGTGACCCCCACAAGCCATAGCAGAAATATTGGCCCTGTGGTGGCAAACACCCGCTCACGCAGCGGCAGGAAAACAAGATAGCCGCTGTCATGCTGCACACGGACTTCAACATAAGCCGGCCAGCTGGAGGTATTGAACCAGTAATCGCGGTCAAGCCGTTCGCCCAACTGACGGTCAAACAGGGAATTATACAGGGTAAAGATCGAGCGCTTGTCTTTTTGTGGCAAGGAACGATTGGCCTCATAACGCATCGGCATCGCAAGCGTCTGTGTTGTCTTTTCGATCACACCCTCGCGCTCAGCATCTGTTTGTGACTTGTCAAATTCGTCCGTTATCAGCGCGATCTGGCTCGCCACATTGGCCGTCAGATTTGCGGTCACGCCATCCCAGTGGCGGCTCATGAAAAAATAGGTGATCGCCGTCTGCATCAGAATGATCGGCAAGATGACGATCAGCAGCGTCCTTGCATACAGGCTTTTTGGCATCAAACGGCGAAACATCGCTTCAGTCCGCCATCAGGGTATAGCCGATACCACGAACCGTCTGCAGGTAAAGCGGCGTGCGCGGATCATCCTCAATTTTCTTTCGCAACCGCGTTACCTGTACGTCGATTGTCCGCTCAAGCGCGGTTTCTGTCTGCGTGGCGAGAGACGATCTGGAAATCACCTCGCCGGGCTTTCGGGCCAGAGCGCGCAATAGCGCAAGCTCGCTGCTTGTCAGTTTTACCGGCTCGCCCTGTCGCCGCAATTCGCCCTTTTCCGGTGTGAATATACAGGCGCCAAAATGCAGTTCACGGAGCTTTTCACGCTGGGGCCTTGCCCGGCGCAGAAGGGCGGAAACCCGCAACAGAAGTTCGCGCGGCTCAAAGGGTTTTGGCAGATAATCATCGGCGCCGCGTTCAAAACCCTCGATCCGGTCCTCGGGCAGTCCCCGCGCGGTCAACAGAAGGATCGGCACGTTTGAAGCCGCACGGACATTCTCGGTCAGATCAAAACCGGATTCCCCGGGCATCATGACATCAAGAATCAGGAGATCGAAATCAACGGCGCCAAGCAGTCGGCGCGCCTGTCTTGCGTCGCCGGCAAGGCTTGTACGGAAGCCATTGCGGGTCAGAAAATCAGACAGCAGCGCGCGGATCCGGTCGTCATCATCGACAACCAGAATATGAGGGGCCCCTTCGTCAACGGGGTGGGCGAGTTTGACCTGGTTTGGCATCGACAAGCGGGTCCGCAGCCCGGAGAATCTTGAAAGCTCTCGCAATATATTGTGCGCCGGTAAAAATTGTAAGGCCAGCGGCAAGACCAAGAAGCCCGGGACCGGCCTCAAGCCCCCTGACGACGGAAAAAGCCGGAACCTGCTCGGCAATCAGAACACCGATGGCGATCAGCTGAACTGCGGTCTTGGTTTTCGCAAAACCGGTGACGGCAAGGGTCTGGCCCCGCAGGGCCACCGCCTCGCGCAAGCCAGCCACCAGCAGCTCCCGAATGGCGATCAACACAACCGCAAGCCCGCCAATATGCGGCAACGCGCCGGAACCGAGAAGCGCGATCAAACAGGCAATCGCGAGCACCTTGTCGGCGATCGGATCAAGGGCAGCGCCGAGCGGCGACACGGTTGCGTACCGACGGGCAAGCCAGCCATCGAGAAAATCGGTCACCGCTGCGAGGATAAACAGCCCGAAGGCAAACAGCGCCCAGTCGACCCCGCCGGAAGTCAGCATCAGGAAAATCGGTAGCGCAAGCCCGATGCGCGCAAGGGTCAGGGCATTGGCCATCGGCAAGGCTCCCGCAAGCTCGTCGCCTTAGTCAAAAAGGCTCGAAACCGATTCCTCATTGGCAATCCTGCGGATTGCCTCGGCCAGAAGCGGCGCAATCGTAATCCGTTCGATTTTCGCGCAATCGCGAACCGCCTCGGTTTCAGCGATGGAATTGGTTGCCATCAGCCGGGTCAGCGCATCGGCATTCGTGATCTTTGCCACTGCCTCACCTGAGAGCACGCCGTGGGTAACGAAGGCGGCCACGCTGTGTGCTCTCTTATCCATCAGCTTAGCAGCAGCATTGACGAGTGTGCCCCCCGAATCAACAATATCATCAAACAGGATGCAATGTTTGCCACTGACCTCGCCAATGATATTCATGACTTCGGACACACCAGCACTTTCGCGGCGCTTATCAACAATGGCGAGCGGCCGGTCATCCAGCCGATTGGCAAGGATCCGAGCCCGGACAACCCCGCCGACATCGGGAGAGACAATCATGATATCGTCAAGACTGTCAGGATACATGGCACGGATACGCTCTTCAAAAACCTTGACGGCCATGAGATTATCCGTAGGGATATCAAAAAATCCCTGGATCTGACCGGCATGAAGATCGACGGTGAGAACACGGTCGGCCCCGGCTGTCGTGATCAGATTGGCGACAAGCTTTGCGGAGATGGGAGTTCGGGGGCCTGCTTTGCGGTCCTGGCGGGCATAGCCGAAATAAGGGATGACGGCTGTCACCCGGCTTGCCGAGGCGCGGGTCAGCGCATCGATGGTGATCAGTAACTCCATCAGATTGTCATTGGCGGGAAAAGAAGTGGACTGGATGACAAACACATCCTCGCCGCGGACATTTTCCTCGATCTCAACAAAAAACTCGCCATCCTTGAAGGTCTTCATCTCGGCGCGGCAAAGGTCCACCGACAGACGCTCGCCGATTTCATGGGCCAGGGCCCGGTTGGAATTGCCTGCAATGAGTTTCATCGTCTCCGCCCCTCATGGCCGCGTATTGCTGTCGGGTCTGACGCGTTCATGACCATTTTCTGACAGCTTGGCAACCACTGCCTCGCTGCATCATTTCAGCACAATCGCCGAAAGGTTTCGGCCATAGTCGGAGTGGCCCTGTCTGCGTGCGTGGCGATAGCTGAAATAGCGCTCGGGGTTGGCCAGGGTGCACACACCGAGGTCATCAAGACCCGTAACGCCAATTTCACCAAGTCGCCGACGGGCAAAGCCGGCCAGATCGAACTGGCGTTTTTGTTTGCTCGCGCCGGGCCCGAAATCCTGTTCCGTATCGGGATATTTCCCGGAAAATGCATCATACACATCCATGCCGACTTCGAAATTCGGCTGCCGCAGACAGGGGCCGAGCGCGGCCCTTATGTGTTCGGGACGCGCGCCCTTCTCAATCATCAGGGTCAAGGTCGCCTGAAGCACACCGGCAAGCGCGCCGCGCCATCCGGCATGGGCGGCCCCGATAATACCGGCATCCAGATCAGCAAAAAGGAAGGGCATACAGTCCGCTGCGAGAACACCAAGGGCAATGCCCGGCCGGTCGGTGACAAGGCCGTCGCCCTCGACAGGGGCAAAATCAGGCCGGTCTATAAAGTGTGCCGTAGACGAATGAATCTGGTGGAGGGTGACAAGCACGGTATCATGGTCGCCGATTGCCGCTGTGGCCCGGCGGCGATTTTCTGCCACCAGATCGCGCTTGTCATCGGAACCTGTCCCGGTATTGAGACTTTGATAAATCCCCGCCGACACCCCGCCATCGCGGCCAAAAAAACCGTGGGCGATGCCCGGCATCCGCCCAAGCGCAGCACTTCTGAAAAAGGGCGGGGTCTCAGCGTTCATGGCCATCACTCTCAAAGCCCGGCGGCGGGTCCAGTGAAGGGCTGGCAATCACAAACACCTTGAACAGGCTGCCCATTTTTGCGGGATTTGTCAGCCGGTCCGCCCCGGCTGCGATTTCGGCTTGCGCAGCTTCGTTTTTGCCACGCGAGATCGCCTCGACACGAAACGCAATGCCAAGCCGGTCCAGAAAATTGCCTTGCATCTGTGGTCCGTATACGCACGCACCTGCATCAATGGCCGAACGGGTCAGCATGCCGAAATCCACATGGGCTGTCA
>CAYSMJ010000171.1:0-5497 GCA_964432075.1 uncultured Caulobacterales bacterium
TGGTCAGATCAGCCCGGGCCCCGGCGAGCCGGGCGTCAGCCTGGGCAACATCGGTTCGGGTAATTTCTCCAACCCGAAACCGCACTTGCGCCTGTTCCTGCTGCTTCAACAGCACTTCGACATTTGACAGATTAAGACCATAGACCGCTTCATCCCGAACCACGTCAAAATAAGCGATCGCAACATCGCGCAACAATTGCTGTTCAACGCCGATCAGCTGGGCTTCGGCCGCATCAATCTGGGCTGCAGCCTGTTTGACAGCATGCATCGACCGAAAGCCGTCAAAAATAAGCTGCTCGCCCGAAACACCGTAGTTGAACTGATCCAGCGTGGCTTCCTGCGTTTGAGCGGGCTGCCCCTGAAATGCCAGCACTTGTGTCTGGTCAGAGCGCTGAATCGCCAGTTGCCCGTTGATCTGGGGCAGCAAGGCGGCCAGAGCCTGGGACTTCAATTCACCCGTGGCCCGCAGCTGCGCCCGCTGCGACTGGATTGACGGGTTTGTGCGATAGGCAATCCCGAGCGCATCGCGAAGGGATTCAGCCGAGGCCTGCGTTTGCCCCAGCATGCCCAGAACCAAAAAGGAGACCGCAGCAAGCGATCGGCGTGGCATACATCCCATAACCCTGTCCCAATCCGGTGGTTTGCCAGCGTTTCAAAGCCAGCATTTCGCGCTTCTATAACGCGGATTGGTGAACAATGCCTACCGCCCTGTAGGGGAAATTACAGCCTTCTTAGAAAACGAAGGTCGGGGTGCGTTCGAAGCCAGGCAGAACCTGCCCGGCGCCGGCATCAAACTGCGGGACCCGGCTGAAACTCGATCCGGTGCGTTTGATGATCACCCCTTTATCCGACGCGGAATCACGCCAGATCGCGGCAAGCCGACCGCCGGGCTTTAGTTGTGAAATAAGGGCATCCGGCAGGATCTGAATGGTCGCCGCAATGACGATCACATCAAACGGCCCCTGGTTCGGCGTCCCTTCCAGCATATTACCATCGACAATGGCCGTATTGTCGCATTTCAGGTCGGCAAGGAGATCCTGCGCGTGTTTTCGATGCGCCTCGACCGGTTCAACACCAATAACCATTTCGGCGAGATCGGCCAGAATGGCGGTCGAATAGCCTGTGCCACAGCCGATATCGAGAACAAGCTCAGAAGCAGAAATCTCGGCAGCGGCGAGCAGCTTGGCAAAATCGCGCGCGGTCAAGAGGACCCGTGTTGACCCGGGATCGTCGCTGGCCCGGTAAACAAACTCTCGCTCGACATAGGCAAAATCGCGTTGCGACGCAGGCACAAAGCGTTCACGGGGTATGCGTGCCATCGCGTCCTGAATGGCACGGTCGGTGACGTCATTCACGCGGACCTGGCTCGAAACCATCAATGCGCGGGCACGGGCGTAATCCATAGGTGGCGTCCTTTATCGGCAAGCGTGCTGCCGGGGATAACCCCCGCACCGCAGGGAAACAAGCCGCCCCGGTAATAGCGGCACCGGTCGACCCTGCGACTGCATCATGGCTGCGCACCCTTCGCGCGTTCCCTGCTGCAGTGTTTATGCCGAAAAAGCCCCCCCAACCGGATCAACCGCGATGATAGGGATGGCCGGCGAGAACCGTGACTGCGCGATAGAGTTGTTCAACAATCATGACACGCACCAGCAAATGTGGCCAGGTTGCCCGACCCAAGGCCATTCGCCTGTCGGCCCGATCACTCACTCCGGCGCCATGCCCATCGGCACCGCCAATGAGAAAGGTCATCCGGGGCGTCCCCAAATCTCGCCGCCCGCCAATCATTTCAGCAAGCGCTTCACTCGACAGATCATCGCCCCGCTCATCAAGCATGACCACATGGTCGTCCGGTTCTGTCCGTGTCAGGAGGAGCCGATCTTCATCAGCCATGGCAGCGGACCGGCCCGAACGTTTGCGGGCAGCGTCAAGCCCCTCGATTTCCACGCCGCGCAGGCCAACCTGGCGGCCCATGCCGTTGATCCGGGATTCGTAATCGGCGATCAACATCGCATGGGGATCACCGGCCTTCAGGCGGCCAATCGCGATGACAGAAAGCTTCACGCCGCTGGTGTTATTGTTCCAGCGGCTGACGGACAGGCGCACGCGCCGTTTCCGACCAGATACGCTCAAGATTGTAGAAGGCGCGAACCTCGGGCCGGAACAGATGAACAATGATATCGCCAGAGTCGATCAGGACCCAGTCGCAGGCCGGCTGACCCTCGACCTTGACACCCGGAACCCCGGCCTCTTTCAGCGAGCGGAGCAATTTATCGGCAATCGCGCCGACATGTCGGGCCGATCGTCCGGAGGCAATAACCATCCGATCTGCGATCTCGGATTTTCCTGTCAGATCAATGACGGTCACATCCTCAGCCTGCTCATCATCAAGACGCGCCGAAATAAATTCAAACAGGGTCCGGACATAAGCCTTGCCTGACAGCCCTTCGAGGGCAGGGATATCCCTCACCGATGGGTGCGGGTGACCATAAATCGGGGTTACGGTTCCGGATGCTCCGGTAATGATACCGGCTTCAGTCTGAGTGCTCATAGGGTTTCCGTTTTCGGGGATCGTTTGTGCCGGGTCATCGACTGATCCGGCCTCAGAACGATTACCATGGGTTTCGGATGAGGTTGGCAAATTCGGGGAGTCACGATCGGTTGGGCCGTTCATCAGGCGTGCGTTTTCCATACCATGGGCGCACCGGCGGCGACGAATCGCTTCCCGGTAAATGCCTTTTGGCAGATCTTGCAGAACAAACGGCTCAATGCTCCCTGTTGCCCACACAATCGTGTGTAGCCCATATATAACCCTGTTTCGCCTTATCGCCAACCGGGGCAGAGGCCATTGCTGAAGGGGAAATGATGCAAATGCACCACACTCACCATGGCGCCGTGTTGACGGGCGATCTTGTCGACTCCCGTAACTTGACCGCGGAAGGGCTGAAATCCGCGCGCGATGCGGTCGACGCGGCCTTTACCGAACTGCATAGTGCCAGGTCCGGCGATGGCGGCGCGCCAGAGTTTTTTCGCGGCGATTCGTGGCAGGCCTTGTCTGGCGGACGCCCGTCTGACCTTGCGGACGTCACTCCTTTTCCGGGCGGCGCTGATGGCGGGCGGCGCTGGCGATTCGCGAATCGCCAGGGCCATCGGGCCGGTAAAACAGACCAATCGAATCCGGGTGTCGCTGTCGACAGGGCCGGCCGTCACGGCCTCGGGCGAGGCACTTGACAACATAATGGTGCGAAGCTGACGTTTCACACCCCTGTGCATTTTTCTGATGGGTCAACTTATCCAGCCATTTGAGTGAGAGTGCGGTCGTTAACCGTTGAACGGTACGGGCTCAAATGTCTGGGTCGATCCGACAGGTCGGGGAAGACTTGCGCTTGCCACCGCCTATGCCACGATAGGGCTGATGAGCCTGCTCGCCCCGGAGGGCATCGGGCAATAAGAGACAAAAAAGACTTGTGCCGGACGAAAAGAGGACATCATGCGGAAACGGATTATTGCAGCGCTTGCCTTGTTGACCATACCAGCCCTGCCCGCCGAGGCGCAGAAAAGCGACAGGAAAAGCGCCATCGACCCTGCCCTCCTGTCACTTGCCGCGGGCTACAAGGCGACCTTCACCTGCTCATCCTTTTTCAACGCCGGCCGCACCCTCGAACAGATTGCCGGCGACGAGTTAAACCGGATCTATCCCGATTTCCGCGAGGCCATGGCCACCCTGCCGCAAGCGGAGATTGATGAAATGGCAGGCCAGGTGACTGTGCACTATCTGGACAATTTTCCCCCGCGAACATCTTATTGGACCGGCAATACCGGTTGCCGACAAATGCCTCCCGGAACGACCGACCACAGGCGGCTTCCTCATGAAGGCATGATGGTGCCGGCTGATCCGGAGCCCGAAGAAGAAAGAAAGACGCCAGCAGAAGTAAGCCGGTCATTTAAAGATCGCTTTTTACAGACGGCATGGCCCCTCGGCGATCAGCTCAGGGAGTCTCCCGCTTTCAAGACCTCACTTGGCCAGAAAATCCGTCCCACAATCAAGAAGGCGTTCACCCGCAAAACCTATGGCGAGGGCACCGAGACGTCTGCCGTGCTTGTCATCAAGGATGGTACGATTATCGGCGAGCAATACCGGGATGGCTTTGATCTGTACACGCCGCAGCGCACCTGGTCGGTGGCAAAATCGATTGCCGCAACAGTTATCGGGGCGGCGGTGCATCAGGGCATCATTTCGCTTGACGACAAGATCATGCTCGCCCAGTGGCCGGAGGGCGATCCGCGCCGGGAGATAAGCCTGACAAATCTCCTGCATATGGCAAGCGGGCTCGACAATGGCCCGGCCGGCAATCGAACAGATGAGATCTACTGGGGCGGTGGCCGGGTGATCGACCATGCGACGACGGAGCGTCTGATCGTGACACCGGGCTCGCGCTGGTATTACGCCAATAACGACTCCCTGATTGCCATGCGCTATCTGCGCGAGGCGATGGGCGACGATAAAGCCTATAGCGACTTTCCGTTTACGGCGGTTCTGAACCGGCTTGGCATGAAACACACTTATCCGGAGACGGACTGGAACGGTGACTTCATCATGTCGAGCCAGGTCTACACCACCGCCCGCGATCTGGGTCGGCTGGGCCTGCTTTATCTCAATGATGGGATGTGGGAGGGAGAGCGCATCCTGCCGGAAGGCTTTGTGAACTTCATCACCACGCCAGCCCCGGCGCAACCTGCCCCGCGGGCAGACGGGTCAGAACGGTTTGGCTATGGCGCGCAATGGTGGCTGCTCGGCGGGTTTGAAGGACTACCCGGCGACACCTTTGCCGCCCTTGGCAATCGCGGTCAGCATCTGGTGATCATTCCTTCGCAGAACCTTGTCATTGTCCGGCGCGGTTTTGATGATAATGGCGGGGCCCGTTTCGACATTGCCCGTTTTGCAAGTGATATTGCAACCGCCCTTCGATAAGCGGCAATCCCGCAAGGGCGCGCCGGGCTCAGGGATTGCACACCCACAACGAGCGCTGGAGTGTCCCGGCGGGGGCCGGCATTGAAACGCTTGTGGCAGGCGCGATCTTGCCGCATACCCACTTTCATGAAGCTTTCTGTTCATGACCGCGTGGCCATCGCGGCTGCCTGTCTTGCGGGCAGCCTTGCCACGCAGGCACAGGAGACGGATGACCAACGCCAACCGGCGGCGACCCTGCGGTCTATCGAGGCCCAGTTGATATCAAAGGCGGAGGAAGAAGCCCGTCTTATCGAAGAAGCCGCCGCCCGGGCGCGCGAAATCCAGTCCCTTCGATACCGACTGATTGAAACCGCCAACACGATACAGGACTCTGAACGGGAAATCGCACGGATCGAAACCGAGCTTGTCCGCCTGTCTGCCGAGGAGATGGATGCGGAAGCCGATTTGCGTACACAACAAGCCACCCTGTCCGAAGTGCTTGCCGCCCTGCAGGCCTTCGAGTTGTCACAGCCGCCGGCGCTCTTG
>CAYSMJ010000172.1:0-5489 GCA_964432075.1 uncultured Caulobacterales bacterium
ACACGCTCTCACAATGACAAACGCGGGCTTGGTCCTGCAGCGTTCCACGCGATCCCCAGCCGCAGCCCATTGCCGGTGCTCGCCCTTGGCGGCTTGTCGGTTGCCCGGGCCCGCACGCTTCTCGGGGGCGGTACGGCCGGTCTTGCGGGGATTTCCCTGTTTCGAAACGTTGACGCTGCCTGAACCATCGCGGCGCACAATGCCGATCTCACACGCCCCTTTGCGCGTCATGTTTCCATTTGATTAACTATCGGTCTGGTACCGATCGACCCTGAATTTTCACGTTGGGATTGCGTATGCGGCGCTGGGCATTCAAACGGCCGGTTCTGGGGCGGCTCACCTGGGCCTGGCTCGGCTTTGGTGTGGCCGGGCTTGTTGGTCTTGCCTATCTGGCCGCGCCTGGCTCCCACGAAAAGACGCCGCTGGAGCGCATATCCCTATCGGTCGAAGATGACCTTGTCCGGATGGCACCGCCGAGCGCGGCCCTCCGATTGTCATCGCCAGACCCGGATACCACCACGACCGGACCAGCGCCCTTAATACTGGAACCGGCGACACCGCCCGGTTGGGCGGCCGATGCCACGCGCGGTAAAGCCACGCGCGGCGAAGCCACGGCGCAAGCGGTTCAGCTTCCCGCAAAAACCGTCAGCTTTTCCGAAAACACGCCTGAAGACCAGGATTTTTTCGGTATAGAAACACGATCGGTTCTGGAAGGCCCGGTTGTCGAACCCATGCTGATTGCGGCACTCCCCGCAGGCCCACCGCCACCACCACCGGGCGACATTCGCATTACCATTGACGGCCAGGACATCGACCGGCCCATCCAGCGGGAAACACCCAAACGCGCCTATCAGGAGGTTCAGATTCCCGACCCCGTCCCCGCGCTTTTGCAGGCGAGTGTCTATGGCGAGATCCCGGCCGTGGCTGCCGACGGGCGTCGGGCGGCAACTGTCTATATCCGTCCTGCCGAGGCCGGAGATGATGAACCTGCCTTTGCGCTGATGGTCACCGGTCTTGGTCTTGACCCGGTTCTGACCCAGGTCGCGATCGACAGCCTGCCCGGACCGGTTGCCCTTGCCTTTGTCCCCTATGCAAAAAACCTTGATGCGCAGATGAGACGCGCGCGCGCGGCAGGTCACGAGATTTTTCTCGAACTGCCACTTGAGGGCTTTGGACCGGCCAGCAATCGTTCCCTGGGCGCTGCAGCGCTTTTGACGGGGCGTAGCCCGGCCGAGAATCTCAAACGGCTCGACTGGCTGTTGTCGCGCGGGAGCGGCTATTTTGCGGTAACAAATTATCAGGGTGCGAAGTTTTCTGCGGACCCTTCGGCGATCGGCCCAGTGCTTGGACGGTTGAAATCGCTTGGTGTTGCTTATTACGACGACACCGGCGCGGCGATTGCCGTGGCCAGAAGGGCAGGACTTCCGGTGCATGAGATCGGCGATGTTCTGACCGCTATTCCCGGGGACAGAAAACAGGCAGCCCTGTTGCGACGGCTTCGCGCGCTTGCCGATGCGGCGCATACAAAGTCGCGGCCGCTTGCCAAGGTCGCCGCCACAGCCGAAAGTCTATATACCCTGCAGAATTTCCTTGATGGTCTGACCACCGAGGATGCAGCCCTTGCTCCGCCATCAAGCCTTCTTTACAGACCACTCGGGATGGCTCCCTGAAACCATTAGCGCCAGGCCCGACGTGCTGCTTTCTGAAACCCTTCTTGCCGATTACCGACCGAATGTCGGCATTGTCCTTTTCAACCGGTATGGCGAGGTCTGGCTTGGTCAGCGGCTTGCCGATGCCGACCCGGCGGATCCGGAAATCACGAATGACGCCCATCGCTGGCAGTTTCCCCAGGGCGGGATCGATCAGGGCGAAACACCGGCGGAGGCAGCGCGGCGTGAACTGCAGGAAGAGACCGGCTATGGTGGCGGGCGCCTCCTGTTCTTGACACCCGGCTGGCTTGCCTATGATTTTCCGCCGGAGACAAAACGCAAAACATGGCGGGGCCAGCGCCAGAAATATGCCGTCATGTTGTTCGACGGTGTCGATGGCGATTTCGACCTCGAAGCCGATGACCATCAGGAATTCGACGCCTGGCGATGGGCGGCGCTTGAGGAAGTCACGGAACTCATTGTGCCTTTCAAGCGAGATGTCTACGAGGAACTTGCCGCCGCGCTGATGCCGTTGCGTGATAGGATTGCCGAGGGGACGGTGACCGTGTGACGGAAACGTCGCCCCCGGACCCCGCCATTGAACTCGATACAACAGGGCTGCGGTGCCCGCTGCCGGTGATCCGGCTTGAGGCGGTATTGCGACATCTCGCGCCGGGTCGCAGCGTGCGCATTATCGCCGATGATCCGATTGCGCGGGTGGATATTCCGCACTTTTGTCGTGCCGAGGGTCACGCTGTGACACCCGTGCCAATGACTGACCCTGATGCGGCCCTAAGCTGCTTTCTGGTCACCCGCGTCGGCGGCGGTGGCCCGATTGAGCACAATATCGATACGGAAATGACCTGATTCCGTTGTGCCGGTTCGCCCAAAAGGTAAAAATTGTGCTATTTTGGACATGGTGCTAAACTGAAACAAGTTGGGTACCTCGAAATGTCTTTTCATTGCTTGCGCCGTTTGCAAACATCACTGGAGGCATATCGTGCTAACAAGGCAGTATCGCCATCAGGTGGGGGCCTGCCTCGACAGTTCGAAAATGGATTTGGCGCTTCGATCCAACCAGCGCTTTTGAAGAATGGGATAAGGGGTTATGAGCAGAAAACGCACAGTAAAGGCTACGCTCGCCATGGTGCTTGGCGCTGGCGTGCTCCTGTCCGGGACGCCGGTGCGGGCCGATTATAACGAAGGCATGCAAGCCTATCTTGCCGGGCAATACCAGAAATCGATTGATACCTGGACCCGGTATGCGCTGGCCGGCGATATCCGGTCAAAAAAGGTCCTTGGCGACATTTACTCCGGCAAAGCCCTTGAGGGTGCGCGCAACGCCGCGACACCGCTTGAGGAAATCCCGGTGGATAATGTCCAGGCACTTTTGTGGTATACGCTCGCGGCCTACCATAATTTTTCAAGTTACCAGAAACCGACATCGCTTGAAGTCAATGACAAGATTATTGCCGAACAGCGGCTTACCGATATCCGGTTCCGGATGAGTTCCACCGATGTGAGGCGAGCCGAAGCGCTTGTTGCCCAGAAGTTTGAGTCGGGCACAGCCTATGACCTCTACAATATGGGTCTGATGTACCAGCGCGGAGCTGGTGTTGGCAAAGACAATAGCCGGGCATTGCAGATGTTTGCTCTGGCAAAAGAGCGCGGCGTCGGAGAGGCCAGTGCCGCCTACGAGTTTCTCGAAGGGCTGATGACCGCAAAAGAGATCGAGCGATCGCTTGATCTTGCCGAGGTCTGGCAACCGCCGCTGCCACTTGAATATACCGGCAAGACAAAACAGCAGGAAGAACTCGAGCTTGCCCGCAAACAACTTGAGGAAATCAAACGCGAACAGGCCCTTGAACGCGTCAGTGATATCGACACCGAGCTTGTTCAACGGGCCCTGAATGCACTCGGCTTCCGGGCTGGAACGGTCGATAACAAACTTGGCCCGAGTACCCGGGCTGCCATCCGCCGGTTCCAGTATTCCCAGGTCGCCAAAGACCTGAAGATGTCGGAAGCTGAGAAGCAGGAGATCGTCACCGGTTCCCTGACCCCGCAGCAGAAGGTAGAAGTGTTTCACGAGGCGGCCCGCAAGGGACACCCGATGTCACAATATATCTATGGCATTATGCATGTCCGCGGGATTGGTGTGGAACGCAATGGTTCGATCGCCGTGGAGTGGCTGGAGAAATCCGCCGACCAGAATTTGGCGATCGCCCACAACGCGCTTGGTATTGTTTTCCGTGATGGTACAACGGGCCTGAATGAAACCAAGCCGAACGCCGCGAAATCGGCCTTCCATTTCGCACAGGCTGCCTCGCTCGGCTATTCGCCGGCAAATGACGCGCTCGAACGTCTGAGTTTCGAAGCGCCTCGTGATATTCAGTAAACAGGGGATGGAGCAATCGCTGTGGCAAAAGTAAAACCCTCAACAGTCCTGTCATCGACGCCAGCCCGCATCGGCCTCGCCGTCGCAGGCAGCCTGACGCTGGTTATTGCCAGCGCCGCGCAAGCCCAGTCCCTCGGGGGATTTCCCATTCGCGAGCCCGGGGCGCGCGCAAGCGGAAAAGGCACGACAAAGCCCAAGAAAAAGGAAGAGGGCCCGTTGCAGATCGTTGTCGATGCGAACCGGTCGGGTCCCTACAAAACCATAAACGCTGCCATTGACGATATCGCCGATGGCGGCGTCATCTATGTTCAGCCGGGTGTTTATAATGAGAGTATCAAGCTGACCAAGTCCGTCTTTATTCAGGGCGAGCGCGGGCCGGGCCCTGGTGTCGAGATCAACGCGCCGATGAACGAGCCCTGTCTGTCCTTCAACCCGAAAAATGTCGTCTCGCACGCGGTTGTCGCCAATGTGAAATTCGCGGCCAAGATCAATTCCGGGGCGGATGCGTGTGTCGATGTCATACAGGGGGTCTTCACCCTCAAGGAAAGCGACGTTCTGGGCAGCGGCGTGCGACCGGCGATCAAGATTTCCGGCGGCACGGTGACCCTTGAAAAGAACCGTATTGCGGCAGGGTCAGAAGGGGTCTTTGTCGATCAGGGGCATACCCTCTCGCAGAGCTTTATCGTTGATAACCATATCAACCGGAACAAGATCGGTGTTGATATCGCTTCGGGCAGCTATTCTGATGTGGTGATTGCCGGGAACGAGATCTTTGACAATCTCGACAGCGGCGTAAAGTCGTCCGGTTATGGCGGCGCCAAAATGATCGGCAACAAGATCCGCAACAATAAGGGCGCGGGGATCATTCTCGATAAATATTCGAAACTCTCCCTGATCCGGCATAATGAAATTGTGCAGAACGAAGGCGACGGCGTCGCTATCCCGTTCGGGGCAAACTCCATCATCGAAGATAATGATATTGTCGGAAATGACGGACTTGCAATCTTCGTGCGCGAAGGTCTGGAGCCAAAAATCACCAACAATTTCATCGACAACAATTATGGCGACAACAAAAAGAAGAAAAAGAAACGTCAGCGTAACCGTAACCGGTAATTCGGTTTTTCAGCGAATATCGAAAAAGCCCGGCTGGTTTCCAAACGAGCCGGGTTTTTTTCTGGAGCAACAGCCTCGATTTTTGACAGTCCGATATTGTCTGGAAGTTTAACCGAAATCGGTTTCATCTGTCGAAAACGCGGTTTTCGAGAACCGGAGCCCAGCGTATGTGCGGCAGGTGAGAACGGGAAGCGCAGAAAAAAGCACTTGCAGATGGCGAAGATAGATTTTTCGTTAGACCCAAAAAATAGCGTGGAAAACGCATCTGGTGGCGTAATCGTCGTCTCGGTGCAGTCGGAAAAGCCAGTCGCGCGCGGCCGGGCAGCAATCAC
>CAYSMJ010000173.1:0-5429 GCA_964432075.1 uncultured Caulobacterales bacterium
GGTGTTTAAAAGATGCGCTTGATCTGACAAATGATCCGGCGGCCGCGGCCGCGGCTGCGGACGAGGCGATGTCGGAGGCGCGGGCGCGGGCCTTGCTCGGGCTAGGCAATATTGCGGCGGCTGAGGCGATCATTGCCATCTTGCGGGCAGACCATCCCGGAAATCAGTATTATCGCGCCCTGGAAGCGACCGCCTGGCGGATGGCGGGAAAAACCACGGTCTATCGTCAAACCTATGATTATGAGCGCTTTGTTCGGGCTGCCCCGCTATTGCGCCCCGTTGGATGGACCAGCCTTGAGGCCTATCTTGAGGATCTGAAAAAAGGGCTTGATCGGCTCCACCCCTATAAGGCGCATCCTTTTGGATTGTCTGTCCGAAACGGCAGTCAGCTTGCGTCTATCGAATGTCTCGATGACCCGGCGCTCAGGGCTTATCCCGAAGCTGTTGCCGGTCCGTTCGAGGTCTATCGGGATCATATTCTTAGCCAGCCTACCGATGATCTGCCATCAGATCATCCGATGCGCGATATGGTCAAAAACCGCGCCGCCTTGATTGCCGCCTGGTCAATATGTCTGCCCGCAAAGGGTTTTCACGTCAATCATGTCCATCCGGCGGGCTGGCTCTCTTCGGCATGCCATTTGCGCCCGGCTGGGCCCGACCCGACCGATGCACAGGCAGGTTGGCTGAAATTCGGTGAGCCGGGTATCGCCACCGAACCGTCCCTTGCGCCGGAGCATTTCCATAAGCCGGAGGCGGGCGTGATGGTGATTTTTCCGAGCTATGTCTGGCACGGGACTGTGCCATTTGGCACGGGCGGCACGCGCCTGACCATCGCGGCGGATTTCCGGCGCGCCCCGATTTGAAAGTGATCAGCCGCCCTGCAGGGCCGGGATGACAAACGGCGCAATAATAAGGCCGTAGAGGAAGACCAGCCCGATGCCAATCGGGCAAACCCAGCGGATGAGGAAGCGCCAGCGCTGGTACCAGGCTTCCGTTTTGAAGCCCAGTTCCTCGCGCGAGGTGGCCTGCGAGACGATCCAGCCTGCAAATATGGCCGTAATCAGCCCTGCCAGCGGCAGGATGAGATCGGTCGTTTTAGACAGGAAATCGAGCAGATTCATAGGGCTGCCGTCACCGTTGAGAAAAAGCGGAAAATCGCCGCCCGGGTGGAGCGTGTTGAATCCATTATCGACCGGATTGCCATCGGCGTCTGTTGTTGGCACCTGGCTGAGTGCATTGGCGCAGCCGATCAGGAAGACGACGACGCCAATTCCGATGGCAGAGAGCGCCTGTTGTTCGGACTTGGTCTGTTCATCGAGCCATTTCGTTGAGGCTTCAAGAAGAGCAATCGACGACGTGATCGCGGCAAAAAAAGCAAGAACAAAGAAAATCAGTCCAAAGATAGCTCCGGCCGGCATTTCGCGAAAGGCCTGGGGCAGGGTCTGGAACATCAGCGTCGGACCGGCGCCCGGCTCAAGCCCGGCTGCGAAAACGATCGGGAACAGGGCAAGCCCGGCAACGATTCCGACAACAGTGTCGGCGACACCAATAATCCGGGTTGAGCCGGGAATACTCGTTTCCTTGCTCATATAGGCGCCATAGGTTGCCATCAGCGCCGAGCCAAGCCCAATTGAGAAGAAGGCCTGGCCAAGGGCTGCGGAGATCACGGATCCATCGCTCATGCCGCGGCCCAGATCTTCAAGCCTAATGCCAAGCAAAAAATCAAGGCCGCGCATCGCTTCACCCTCAACCATGGCAAAACCCATCAGAATCACCAGCATGATAAAGAAGGCGGGCATCAGGATCGTCACCGTCCGTTCAATGCCGCTGATCCCGCGGGTAACGATAAACACGGTGACAACCATAAAGATGCCGTGGAAGGTGATCATTCGGGCCGGGTCACGCAGCAGGGCAACAAAGCGGGCCGCGATTTCCTCCTTCGTCTCGCCAGCAAACGCTCCAGCTGTCAGGGCGCCAAGCCCGTTGGCGCCGATATTGCGAACAAAATTCACCGCGATTTCGACAGCAAAGGCCAGAACCCAGCCCGCGATCACCGAATAAAAGGTCAGGATCACAAAGGAGCCGAACATCCCGATCCAGCTTTGAAGCGACCACAGGGAAGACCGTCCCTCGGCCTTGGCGATTTTGACCACACTCCCGATTGCCGAACGTCCGCCCCGCCGACCGATAAATAATTCTGACGCGAGGACCGGCAGGCCAATGAGAATCACACAGATAAAGTAGAAGATCACAAAAGCGCCGCCGCCATTCTCTCCAGCGACATAGGGGAACCGCCAGAGATTACCGAGACCCACAGCAGAGCCGATGGCGGCAAGAATAAAGGCGGCGCGGGACGACCAATGATCGCCGTTGGTTTCCTGAATTGCCATGAATGTTACCCTCAACCTTACCGTCCGGCGCCACTCGCGTCGGACCGACAATTTTTTTCATAGTTTAGACGATTTTTTTACGGTGATAGCAAATACTTCCGAATAAACAGGATGCGCGCATCTCACAATGACCAGTCTGACGGGGCTTGTGATGGGGTACGGCTGCATGAAACTACGGACGGATTTGCATCCATGGATGAGCAATATGCGCGAAAAGAAAATCTTGTTGACCGCGAACAGGTTGACGAATTGCTGGCCTCTGCCGGGCCTGACGGCTTCATGGCCATAATCATGGCCTTTCGCGCGTCAATCGAAGCGCTGATTGATGAATTCTGTTCAGCGCTTGCGCTTTCGAACATGGAGGCCGCTGCGCAGATCACCCATGCCATGAAAGGGGCGGCAGCCAATGTCGGTGCCATCGCCATGGTCGACCGGTTGGAAAAAATCGAGGAAAGCCTGCGCGCCGCAAATTGTCCGCCAGAAACCGTAACAGACGAACTCGGTGACCTCCTCGTCAGGACAATCTCGGTTTTTGCCGGTTTTGCGAGGCAGGGCGCGGCCTGAGCGCACCCCTTGTTTTTCGTCCCGATGAAACCCGGCTGATCGTCAAAATAAAATGCCCGGACAAAAAACCACAAGTCGCCCGGCGCCGCAGGCCGAGCGCAACTCAATCTAAAGATCGAGAAGCAAGCGCTGCGGATCTTCAAGGTTCTCCTTGACGCGGACGAGGAACGTCACCGCGCCTTTTCCATCGACAATACGGTGGTCATAGGACAGGGCAAGATACATCATCGGCCGAATGACGATCTCGCCATTACGCACGACCGCACGTTCTTCAATACGGTGCATGCCAAGAATTCCCGACTGTGGGAGGTTGAGGATCGGCGTTGACAACATCGAGCCGTAGATCCCGCCATTGGAGATCGTAAAAGTGCCGCCCTGCATATCCGCCAGCGTCAGTTCCCCATCCCGGGCCCGTTTGCCATATTCGGCAATCGCGAGCTCGATTTCCGCCAGCGACATCCGCTCAGCGTCGCGCAAAACCGGCACCACAAGGCCGCGGTCAGAGCCGACAGCAATGCCGATGTCATAGTGATTTTTGTAGATAATATCGGTGCCATCGATCTCGGCATTGACATCCGGGATTTCCCTGAGCGCGTGGGTACAGGCTTTGACAAAGAACGACATGAAGCCCAGCTTGATGCCGTGTTTCTTTTCAAAAAGATCCTTATACTGCTTACGCGCGGCCATGATGGCGGTCATATCCACATCGTTAAAGGTGGTGAGCATGGCCGCGGTGTCCTGGGACTCCTTGAGCCGCCGGGCGATGGTCTGGCGCAACCGACTCATTCGTACCCGTTCTTCCCGGGCCCCGGTGTCGCGCGGGGGATCAGCGTCGGGCGCGCGACTCTCGACAGGACGTTTTACGGCAGCCAGCGCGTCCCCCTTGGTGATCCGGCCATCCTTGCCGGTGCCCTTAATTGTTGATGGATCGAGACCATGTTCAGCAACAACTCGCCGTGAAGCCGGTGAAAGATCGTGCTCTGAGGATATCTTACGATCCGAGGATGCTGCCGATGATGCACTGGCCTGATCAATTTGCGCGCCAGCGCCGGTGAGAATCCTGGCCAGAAGGGCGCCGACCTCAACCACATCGCCTTGCGATACATTCAACGACTCGATTGTGCCGGATGCCGGGGCGGAGACGTCCATCGCGGCTTTGTCGGTCTCGAGGCTCAGGATCGGCTCATCAACTTCGACCCGATCGCCGACTTTCTTCATGATCTCGCCAACTTCCGCTTCGGTAACGCTTTCCCCGGCCTGGGGCACGGTCACGTCAACAAGCGCCTTGTCGAGCGGCGTTGCCGCTTGCTTGCTTGTGTCTTCTGAGGTGGTGGAAGGCTGTTTATGCATTGTCGCGCTTTTGCCATTTGCCTTTGCGGGCTTGGCTGTCGCGCCTTCCTCCAGGGTGCCAAGCAGGGCATCCACCTCAACCGTGTCGCCTTCCTGCGCCTTGATCCCGGCGATCACACCGGATACCGGCGCCGGCACCTCCACCGACACCTTATCGGTTTCAAGTTCGACGACCGGTTCATCCGCATTGACCGGGTCGCCTTCACCCTTGAGCCAGCGTGCAACGGTAGCCTCGGTAACGGACTCGCCCAGGGTCGGGACGCGAATTTCGGTAGCCATTTCTTGTCTCCTGCGCAGGCCCGGTTTCGGGCCAGACTGTCATCTGTAGGCAACCCCAAAGCATGCGGGGCTGGTTAAACGGTCAGGGCCTCATCAAGAAAGGCCTCGAGTTCCTGTCGGTGGCGGCCTGCAAGCCCGGTTGCCGGCGCCGCGGAGGCCTGACGCCCCACATAGATCGGTCGGCGATGTTTGGCTTCAATCTGGCCAAGGGACCATTCAAGATTGGGTTCCATGAAGGTCCAGGCCCCCATGTTTTTGGGCTCTTCCTGACACCAGATCATTTCTGCATTCTGGAACCGTTGCAATTCCTTGTTTACCGAATGGAACGGATACGGATAGAATTGCTCGACGCGAAGCAGATAGACATCATCGATGCCGCGCTCTTCTCGTGCCTCAAGGAGATCGTAATAGACCTTACCAGAACAAAGGACGACCCGCTTTATTTTATCGTCTTCGACAAGGTCAACCGTAGATCCCTTGCGATATTCCGCATCATCCCACAGAATGCGGTGGAACGATGATCCGGGGCCCATTTCCTCCAGCGTGGAAACACAGCGCTTGTGGCGCAGCAGCGATTTCGGTGTCATCAGGATAAGCGGCTTGCGGAAGTCCCGACGCATCTGTCGGCGCAGGATATGAAAATAGTTTGCCGGCGTCGTACAGTTTGCGACCTGCATATTGTCCTGGGCGCACATCTGAAGAAAACGCTCAAGCCGTGCCGACGAGTGCTCCGGACCCTGACCTTCATAACCGTGAGGAAGCAGAAGAACGAGCCCCGACATCCGCAGCCATTTGCGTTCGCCCGATGAAATGAACTGGTCGATGATAACCTGGGCGCCATTGGCA
>CAYSMJ010000174.1:0-5393 GCA_964432075.1 uncultured Caulobacterales bacterium
ATGTCATGCAACCCGGCAATTGGCGGCATCGGCAAGGGTCACCTGGTCAAGGAGATCGATGCATTTGGCGGGTTGATGCCAAGGATCGCCGATCAATGCGGGATCCAGTTCCGGTTGCTCAACAGAAGCCGTGGCCCGGCAGTGCGGGGGCCCAGGGCGCAGTGCGATCGCGACAGATACAAGATCGAGGCACAAAGAGCAATTGTTCTTCTCGCCAAGTAAAAAACCGGGCGGGTATTTTGCCCGCCCCTATTCCACCCGTGCACGCAGCTCATTCTGAAAGCTGCGGATCCGAGCTGCGTTGGCGCCGAGGTCGGAGCGGCCAACGCGCGATTTTGAGCGATAGTCGACACGGGTGCCGCCCGCCTCAATCGGGGTGATCCGTATAATGAAATCATCGACAAATCCGAATACCCGGGATTTGTGAGTGGCCTCGATTGTACCAGGCGTACCCTGCCCTGGGCGGATCGTGGCCAGCACCGTAAAGCCCGGCATGGCTTCGGCAACGGCCAGCGCCGCATCAAACACCGATTGTGCGTCAGCCGACACTGTCTGTGGCGCCAGATCGGGATATATCTCGGCTTGCGTTTCGGCAACCGTCTTGCCATCATCCTTGCCCACCGGATCAGCGCCGGTATAACGGGCCGGGTTTTTCCTCTCCGCACCGGCGCCGGCAATAATCTGCGGCGGATTATCAAAATCCGTGGTCAGATCATGGATCGGATTTCCCCCGGCCTTGGCGAACATACCGGTGACTGTAATGACAAAAATAGCGCCCGCAGCGATGGCCAATAGTCCCCACATAACAGTGCCTTTCTTTCTTATGATCAGGCTGACGACGACCCCGGCAAGGGTCAGGGCCATGGCCCCCTGGACATAGGGCATGCCATTGCGCAAGGCGCGCAACCCGGTGCCATAATCCCACCAGCCAAGCTGGCTGCCCGGCCCCGCCAGGGCAAGCCCGGCAACGAGAAGCAGCGTGGCAATCGAAATCAGTCTTGAAACGGTAGCCATCAGGCGATCCTTTTTACTGGTGCGTTACGCATTCGCAGCCTAGAGCGCGTTCACAAAAGGTGTGATCGGCTTTTGGGTTCGAACGCGCGACAACTCGAGAATCTAGACTGCGTTTTTGATTCAACAAAAAGGGTACGCAGTCTAGTGGTACGAATCTGACGGTTCGCACCCCTATGCATTTTTCTGATGGATCAACTTATCCAGCCATTTGAGTGAGATAGCGGTCGTTATACGTTGAACGGGACGGACTCAAATGTCTGGGTCGATCCATTAGCGCATCTTCAATTCAATCGGAGCCTATAAGGATGCGCTAGCGGTCAAACAGGTCAAGCGCAGCCGCAGTCAGCGCCTCAACACCCATTTTGAGCGTCGGGTCCGTAACCGGCGCAAAATTGGGCGAATGGTTTGAAGCCGGTTTTGGTCCCTCGCCGATCTGCGCGGCCGCGAACGCCTCCGGGTCGGCACCGCCAAGCCAGAAGATAAAGGACGGGATCTTTTCATCCGTCTGGCTGAAATAGGCAAAATCCTCGCCCCCCATCACAGGCGGCACCTCGATGATCGCGCCTTCGCCAAAACGAGCGCGCAGGACATTGGTAACCCGCGCCGACAATTTCGGGTCGTTATAGGTGGCGATCAGATTGTCTTCCTCGATACGAACCTCTGGGTAAAGGTCTTCAGGCAAGCCGGCAGAGACCGCCTGGGCCCGGGCTGTTCGCCTTATTCCGTCCAGCAACTGTTCGCGCACATCTTCCTTGTAGGAGCGCACGGTGAGTTTCAAGTGCGCTTCATCAGGAATAATATTGTGTTTATAGCCGGCCTCAAAAGACCCGACCGTGATCACGCCGGACTCAAGCGGGTTGATCTCGCGCGCAACAATCGACTGCAAGGTCGTTACAATTCGTGAACCAATCAATATGGGGTCCTTTCCAAGATGGGGATAGGCCCCATGCCCCCCTACGCCCTTGATCTTGATATCGACGCTGTCAACAGCAGCAAGCGCATAACCCGGTGAATAGGTGACCGCCCCGGCAGGCGCGCTGCCCGTCACATGGAGGGCAATATTATAATCGGGGACTGGAATTTGTTTGAACAGGCCATCCTCGATCATGGCAAGCGCCCCGATACCCAGCTCTTCACCGGGCTGGGCCACCATGACCAGCGTTCCTGACCATTGATCTTTCATCGCAACAAGCTGGCGCGCTGCCCCGACGATAGAAGCCATGTGCACATCATGCCCGCAGGCATGCATCACCGGGGCTTCCTGACCCAGATAATCGGTGCTCACCACGTTACTGGCATATGGCACGTTGGTTTTCTCCTCAAGCGGAAGCGCATCCATATCCCCGCGGATCAGAACGACAGGACCCTCGCCATTCTCCAACACCGCCGCAAGCCCATAGCCGTCTACCCCCGTGAACACCTCGCCGGCGTCGGCCCTTGCCTTAGCGCGGGTCCAGTCGCGGCCGATATTCTCGGTGATTTTAAATCCGAGCGACTTCAACTCCTTTGCGATCCGTTTGGACGATTTCTCTTCGCGGAAGGAAAGTTCGGGATTGGCATGGAAGTATTTATAGAGATCTTCGATATACGGAAAATCTTCCGCAACGCTTTTTGTCAGGTCATCGGCGGCATACGCCTGACCATGCCCTGTCACCAGAAAAATGAGCCCGGCAAGTATTGATTTTGGGGTCATGGACGTCCTCTCTTATTTTAAGGTCTGTTCAATTATAGTTAACACTATAGCGGTCCTGACGTCACTTCAAGCGATCGCAGCCCTGGGGATGAAACCGGCTTTCGGTAACAAGAAGAACGGGCCGGTTCAGAACGGCGCGGGCGCGCTCACCTTCAGCAACCTAAAAGGGCTCAGCGGTCCCCGCTGCCCTGATGGCCATCGCCACCCCCGGCGAACCTGTTCAGCCTCTTCGGTGCCGATTCAATGGGGCGGTGCAAGCCCGGCGGAACTGGCAAAGGCGCGGCGTTATGGCGTGCTGATCGGAATTTTCCTGTCCTTTTTTTTCGGGCCGGGCCCTATCCGCTCGACCCTGTTCGGCGAGGCCCGATCAATCTGGCGCGGCGCCATGATGGTGTCTTGTTATCTGAGGGTCTGGCTCTGCGGCTGTCCTTTATTTTGTGCAACCCTGTTGAGTGAGCCGCCCCCTATGGCGAGACAATCGGCATCGGGCCCGGTTCAATCCCGTTTTGCTGTTTTGCTTTGGCGACCATCTCCTTGATGTCGGCGCGCAGGGCCTCGCCATCATAAACGATCCCGTCACGGATGATTGTTTGAACGCCGCCCGCGCGAATCGGTTTGTTCTCTTTACTGAGCTTGATATGGCCGGTGGCGTAAAGCGTTTTGAGGTTTGCCAGTGGATTTTCACGCACAATGATGAGGTCAGCGCGTTTGCCCACCTGGATCGAACCGGTCTCGCTTTCGACACCGAGAATTCTGGCGCCCATCAATGTGGCCGAGCGGAGAACCTCAAGCGGCGAAAATCCGGCCTCGCGCAGCATTTCCATCTCCTGCACATACCCGAACCCATAGGTGGAGTAAATATAGCCCGCATCCTCGCCAATACCAACACGCCCGCCACGGTTTTTATATTCATTGATAAAGGTCATCCATTTCAGGTAATTCCGGCGCCAGGCAATTTCCTGTTCTGTACCCCAATCAAACCAGTAGGACCCGTGGGCGTTGCGGTCCGGCGCGAAGAACTGCCAGAGTGAGGGCATGGTGTAGGTATCATGCCATTCGGCCCGCCGCGAGCGCATCCAGTCCCGGCTGGCCATATAAATCGAAAAGGTGGGGATAATCGCAAAATCGCGCCCGAGCAGCGTATCACGGACATAGGCCCAGTGCTCAGAACCCGGATCAGCCGCCTGCGCCCAGAGTTTGCCTGCTTCTTCAAAGCGGTGTTGTTCATTATGATACACGTAATCGGCCGGATAATCCTGTAGCACCTGGTCTTCAAACAGGGCTTCGGGCAGGCCATACCAGTGCTCCATGGAGCCAAGGCCGTGTTCCGAGGTGGTCAGAACATTGGCGTGGGCCACGTCAAGCTGGGCGTGATGCATGGTTGTGCGCAGGCCGAGCTTTTTGGCTTCTTCGAGACCGGCCCAGAGGATTTCTTCAGGCGCGCCAAAAAACTTGACGCCATAAGCGCCTTCCTCCTTCAGGGTCCGGATCCGCGCACGCGCCTGTTCCGGTGTGTCGACTTCTCCGGCGGACCAGCCACGAAACACAGGATAGGGATAAACCCGCGGCCCATGCTCCTCGCCAGCCTCTAGCCGGGCAGCGAGATCGGCGGTCCATTGCGCGCCCTTGCCATTGCCCAGTTCCCGTACGGATGTAATTCCGTGGGCAAGCCATAGCTTGAGGATATACTGATAGGGCACGCCCTGGCCTGAATCGGTATCGTGAATATGCCCATGGAGATTGACAAAACCGGGAAGCACATACTGGCCCGCCGCATCGATTTCGCGGGTGCCTTTTTCAAGGCGCCGGTCTTCCATCACTGCGATGCCCGGCGCGCCGATATTCCGGATCTCGGCGATACGCCCGCCCTCAATCGCAATATCCATTGGCCCTTGCGGCGGCGCGCCGGTCCCGTCGATCAGGATCGCATTGCGGATAACGAGCCGCTCATAGGGCCCCGATGCCCAGTCTGTCCTCTCGGCAGCCCCCTCGTCGCCCCCCTCGTTGCCACCCTCGGCGGTCCCGGGCGCGGGCGGTTCGCCCTGCGCGGACGCTGCCGCGTTGGCGACCGGCGCTTTTTCCTGCGCTGCGGCTGGCAGCAGGAACGCAACAATGGCGCACATCGCGGCCGCCAACACCGCACCGTTACCCGGTTTGCCTGAAAAAAGCCTATCGATCATGCTGCGCTCCTCGCTGTGCTCTTGTGAGGGTGGCAAAATTCCCACCGGATTACAAAAGCAAAATCCCGTATGGGTCACATGCTGGCGCGCCGACGAGAGAAACCGGGTAGGGTATTCACTATCCTGCGCCGAGGGCGTCCATCACCGAGAAAATGTCCTTGTCGCCGCGTCCGCACATATTCAGGATCATGAGCTTATCGCGGCCCATTTGCGCGGCGATATCAATGGCACGGGCCAGCGCATGGGCCGGTTCCAGCGCCGGGATGATGCCTTCAAGCCGGGCACAAAGCTGGAAATGGTCAAGCGCCTCCGCGTCGGTGGCCGAGAGATAGGCCACGCGGCCGGTCTCGTGGAGCCAGGCATGTTCCGGGCCGATACCGGGATAGTCGAGCCCGGCGGAAATCGAGTGGGCATCGATGATCTGACCGTCCGCATCCTGAAGGAGGTAGGTCCGGTTGCCATGGAGAACGCCCGGGCGCCCGCCCGTCAGCGAGGCTGCGTGCGCG
>CAYSMJ010000175.1:0-5322 GCA_964432075.1 uncultured Caulobacterales bacterium
GTTCACAAAAGGTGTGATCGTCGATGGTTCCCATCCATCGACTTGGGTTCGAACGAGCAACCCCTGAAAAATCTGGCCCTGAAAAATCTGGCCTGCGTTTTGATTCGACAAAGAGGTAACGCAGTCTGGGGCAAAAGACGGATCCAACCAGAACAAGCTTTGCCCCAGGGGGTCATAAAATGCTGTATCAGCGTTTCGAGAACTGGAAGGACCGACGGGCTTTCGCGCGACCATATTTTTTCCGTTCCACAACCCGGCTGTCGCGGGTCAGGAAGCCGCCTTTTTTCAGAACCGGACGAAGCCCGGGCTCATAATAGGTCAGTGCCCGTGCAATTCCGTGGCGGACAGCGCCCGCCTGTCCGGATGGGCCGGACCCTGTCACTGTACAGATGACATCGAACTGGTCATTTCGTTCGGCGGCCATCAAGGGCTGTTTGATGATCATCTGGAGCACCGCACGGCCAAAATACTCCGTATGGTCCTTTTTATTCACAAAGATACGCCCGGCACCCGGTTTGATCCAGACACGGGCAACAGCCGTCTTCCGCTTACCGGTTGCATAGGCCCGACCGTGTTCGTCGATCTTTGGCTCGGTGACAATGGCCTCGTCGGTCTCCTGACCGGCGGCACCGTCAAGCCCCGCACCAGAGGCAATATCTTTCAGGTCTTCAAAGGAGGTCGTGCTCATACGCTCAGGCTTCTCGTTTGTTCTTGGGGTTCATGGCGGCGATGTCGAGGGTTTCCGGCGACTGCGCTTCGTGGGGATGATCCGGGCCGGCATAGACCCGCAGATTGGTCATCTGGCCGCGGGCCAGCGAGCTGTCTTTCGGCATCATCCGTTCGACAGCCTTGGTCAGTACCCGTTCCGGAAACCGTCCGGTCAGGAGCTTTTCCATCGTTCGCTCCTTGATGCCGCCCGGATAACCGGTGTGCCAGTAGAATTTTTTCTGGGTCATTTTGTTGCCGGTAAACACGACCTTGTCGGCGTTCACGACAATGACATTATCCCCGCAATCGATATGCGGCGTATATTGTGGCTTGTGCTTGCCGCGCAGGCGTGTGGCAATGATCGAGGCGACGCGCCCGACGACAAGCCCTTCGGCATTGATCAGGATCCATTTCTTGTCGACCTCGGCCGGTTTGGCGGAGTAGGTACGCATGGGTCATTCCAGAGTTCTGCGATGGGTAAGACATCCATGCCCGACCATCGGCTCGGTTCAACGAAAGCCGGAGACATAACCGGTTTTACCATTTGGTCAACCCTCCTTGGAATTTTCCCATACAGACCAGAGGGTTGGGAATACGGTATTTCAATACCGTATTTTCTGAAACGGACCCGCAACCGCAACCTTTGCAGTTTCGCACCGACGCATTCTCGGTTACGCAGGATGCGATCGCGCCCCTGTAATCCAGCCGACCGGAGGTCTTCCTTGAGAGTCATTTTTACGATCACACTTGCCGCTGCTTCCATCATGCTGGCAGCCTGTTCCGACAATCCGCCGGAGCAGACGCCAGACAACCCAACGGCGTCGCAGCCTGTGGAAACTGCGGATAAGGTTGTCTCCGTCGCAACGACCGACGAGCCGATCACGCTCGACACCCCGGCAACGGGGATTGCATTCTGGGAACATCCGTCGGTGAATTATGAAGGGATGGTGATCGCCGCAACGGCAGACGGGCTCGTTGCCCATACCCTTGAGGACAGGCTGCAAGTCACGCAAACACCCCTATTCGAGGCCCGCGCGCTGACGCTGACCTACCGGGCGACCCCCTCGACTGACGCGCCGGACCAGGCGTTTGCGGCGACCTATGATGTCGATGCCGGGGAAGTGGTTCTGTACGGGATCAACAATATGTCTCGTCGTTTCGATGAGATCATCCGTCTACCGCAAGATATGCCGCGCGCTTTATGTCTGATCACAACCCCGCGACCGCAGGGCCCGCACGGGTCTGGCGAATTGCGTCTTATCACAGCGGGCGCCGACGGCGTAACGATTCAATCGATCACCCTTCCCGACGAGGGTGCCGGCATTTCCTTTTTGCAAGCCGCGCCTCAACCGGATGATCTCAGCAAACAGCCGGCTGTTGACTGTGCCGTCGATCTGATTGCCGGATCGGTCTATCTGCTTTTTTCGGATGGTCGGATTTCACGCTATGATGGAGATAGACTTAGCACACTTGTCGATAATCCTGGAGCGGACGATCTGGCACTTGTTCGATTTGTCGTGAGCGATGACGACGGGGACCGCGAAGAGGTTCTCCTGATACTGCTTGAAGCGGAAACAGGGATCCTGACGCTCCTTAATCCGGAAACGGGCAAACGGCAGGGCCAGGTCAGGCTGGGCGCTTTCGACGAAACGGTAGGGACGGAGCGGGCTAATCTTGTCGCCGCAGCACCGGGCAATTTTGGCGGTATCTACCGCTTTGGTGCCGTCGCTCTAGCAAGCCGCGGCGACGTCCCGGCGGTTCGGTTGACGCCGGTTACCGCCCTAGGCCGGGCCCTTGGACTTTCCCTTAAAGATGGCGCCAATACCCGTCCGGGGGATCGTTCTCAGCCCGCCGACGCTGCGACCGTTGACCTGCCAGCCCTGCCCGATGATTTCGATACCGGCACTGATCGCATGCCGGAATAAGCGGCCCACCGGGCCCGGACTGCACACCATAACGCCGCGCTCAGGACAAACAGCGACCCAAGCTGGTGTGCCAGCGCAACAACAAGCGGCATGTGCAGCCTCAGCGTCAAGATACCGAGGACGGCCTGACCGGTAATCGCAAGCAGAACGATCAGCGCGGGACGAGACAGCGTTGTCCCCCGGGCGGCCCAAAACAAGCCCGCAGCCCCGATCAGCAGGAGATAGGCTCCCATTCGGTGATTGAACTGAACCGCTGCAATCGACTCAAACAAATCCCGCAGACGCGGCGTGGCAGAGAAATAACCATCGGGAACGATTTGCCCCTGCATCAACGGCCAGTCCGGATAGGCATAGCCAGCGTCAAGGCCCGCAACAAAAGCCCCCAGAATAATCTGTCCGTATACCGCAACTGTAAGAATAGCGGCGCCCGTCGCCAGCGGGCGGCTCACCGGCCCGCTTGCAGGCACGGGGCCAGTACGCAGCGATAAGGCCAGAAGCAACATCAGGGCAAACAAGAGCACCGCGAGCCCCAGATGCGCCGCAAGCCGGTACTGGCTGACATCGACCCGGTCAACAAGCCCGCTCTGGACCATGAACCAGCCGAGTGCCCCTTGCGCCCCGCCAAGCAGAAACAGCCCGCCAAGCAGGATGGCCAGCCGACCACGCACCCGGCCCGTGGCCAGAAACCAGACAAACGGAACCAGAAAGGCGATGCCGATCACACGGCCCAGCAGGCGGTGCCCCCATTCCCACCAGTAAATTGTTTTGAATTCGGCAAGGCTCATTCCGCTATTGATGAGCTGATATTCCGGGATCTGCTTGTATTTTTCGAACTCGGCCTGCCAAGCTTCGACGCCAAGCGGCGGCACGGCCCCGGTGACCGGCTTCCATTCGGTGATCGACAGGCCTGAATCTGTCAGCCGCGTGGCGCCGCCCACAAGTACCATGATCGCCACCAGCACACACATGCCGTACAGCCACAAGCGGACCGGCTCCAACCGGGTGTCTTCTCCGGGTCTGCCACTTCGCGCTGTTGCGTCGTCTTGATCAATCATGCCTTGTCAAATAAGCCCGGCAATGACCGGCGGCAATCGGTGAAACGTCGCAGGCGCCGCAAAAACCGGACAATGAAGGGATCGCCCATGTCGCCCCGCACAAAAAAACTGATCGGCATGTTCGGCCTGCTTATTGGCTTTTTTGCCTACCTTGTTCTTGCGATCAATATCGCGGACATACTGCCGGAAAATCGGTTCCTTGACCTTGTCTATTTCGCGATTGCCGGGATCGCGTGGATCTTCCCGGTCAAATATCTGATGGTCTGGATGAACCGCGAGCCGGGCGACCCGTCCTGACCGCAGGCCCCCGCGCAAACGCACTGTCTTTTGCAACCGGATTTTAAGGGTCATTTTCTATAGTTGGGACATAATGACGGCGAACCACCGTTTCAGCGTGTGTTGGCCCGTCCCATGCGAGTTGTGTCCAATGTTTCAGAAAACCGGCGCCAAGTTCAAAGTAGAGGAATATGTTGAGATTACGCTTGAGGGCAAGGAACCGATAAAGGCGGTCGTATTTCTGTCCGTCGGGGACCGGCTGATCGATCTCCTGAATGACATGCGCAGCTTTATTCCGGTGAAATTGATGGACGGCTCGGTGATGATCCTTGCCAAATCGTCGATTATATCGATCATCGAGAAAAATCCGTTCGAAGATGAGCAGCCGGAAATGGTAACACCATCCTTCTCCCTCGCAGAAACCGAGGAAGAGTTCGACGAGGAGGCCGCGAAGGCCGAAACGGAAACGGCCGGCACAGGTCAGTCAGGACAAGACGATCCCGATGTCAGAACGGATGCGCAGGGTCAGCGCAAACGGCGCAATCGCCGCCGCCGTGGCGGATTTGACGCCTATGCGGTCCTGAAAATCTCCCCCGATGCCACAACCGAAGAGGTCCGGTCTGCTTATAAAAGCCGGATCAGGGCGGTCCATCCGGACACACTCACCAGCCTCAATCTTGATGAGGACATGATGGAAGCCGCGATTCAGACGGCCAAAAAGGTCAATTATGCCTATCATGTCATTCTCAAGGAACGACGCGAACGCAATCCGGACGCGGCCCCCGAAGAAGCGGCCTGAACGGGCTTTTCCGCGGTCAGCCCGCGCAACCGACACAGCACAAGGTTGTCGGATCGATGTTCAGACGCGGCCTGGCAATGGGCTCGCCACACATCTCACACCAGCCGAATTCGCCAGCCTCGATCCGCGCAAGCGCAGCGGTAATTTTGCGTAGCTCGCCCCGGCGCCGCACCTCCTGGGCCTTGGCCATGGCCTGCTGCTGCAAGGCATCCTGACGCGATAGCCGACCCATCACCTGAGGATCCAGCGCCACCGCCTCGCGGGCCCCGGCACTGTCCGCCGACGCCGCCAAAAGAGCCGCACGCAAGTCAAGCAATTGCTGCCGGAACGGGGCCGGATCCAGATCATCACCCATGCGTCAACCTCCAGGAGACCCGCACCGTACCACCGCAGCCCGCACCCTCGCAAGGCAAAGCGCCCCCTTGTCAGCGCCCGCGACCGCTGTAATGTCCGCTTCGGGCCTGTAGCTCAATTGGTTAGAGCCGTCCGCTCATAACGGATTGGTTGGGGGTTCAAGTCCCTCCGGGCCCACCATTTTCTGCCTTGCGGGCAAATGGCC
>CAYSMJ010000176.1:0-5311 GCA_964432075.1 uncultured Caulobacterales bacterium
ATCAGTCGTTAAATGATGGACGGTACGGACACAAATGTCTGGGTCGATCCACTAGACTGCGTTACCTTTTTGTTGATTAAAACGCAGTCCAGATTTTCCAGGGGTCGCGCGTCCTAAACCAAGTCGATGGATGGGAACCATCGACGACCACCCTTTTTGTGAACGCGCTCTAAACGCCAAAATTCTTTGACGATGGAAACCCTTTTGGCGCAATCCTTCCGGCCTGCGCCCTTTTTCCGAGAAATTCCATCCAGTTATCAATTGTCTGGATACGTCCGGATCGATCTTTCCACGTCAGTCCTTGCCGTGAGTCGAATGCTTTCGCGTCGGACAGGCTGCCTTGCGCATATTTCTGCAGGACAACCCCTTTACCACGGCTCATCTGCGGTAACTCATCGATCCCGAAGACAAGGAACTTTTTATTTGACCCGACAACCGCAATCCGGTCCGCCCCTTCCGGGACTGTCCGGCACACCATAGCTTCAGTACCGACAGTGACATTGAGCAGCTGTTTGCCTTTTTTTGTCGTTGCCAGACATTCATCCTCAAGGGCGATAAAACCATGGCTTGAGGACGACGCAAGCAGAAAGCGCCGCCCGCCCTGAAAAAGAAATACCGAAAGAATTGCATCATCATTACCAAGATCAAGCACAAGACGGATCGGCTCGCCGTGACCCCGCCCGCCGGGCAGATCTTTCACATCAAGCGTGTAGAATTTTCCATTGGTCGCAAACAGCATCAAGCGGTCAGTTGTCATGGTATGAACAAACTGCCCCGGCCTGTCACCATCCTTGTATTTGACCGACGCCGGATCTTCCACATGGCCCTTGAGTGCGCGGATCCACCCCTTTTCAGAGATCACCACGGTGATCGGCTCTTTTTCAATCAGGGCGTCAAGATCAAGGTCATCGGCCTGCGGCGCATCAGCAAAATCCGTCCGACGACGGCCAAGATCAGATTTGGGATCAAATTTCTTTTTTACATCACGCAGCTGATCAGCGACAGCTTTCCACTGATCATCCTCGAACTTCAACAGTTCCTTTAGCTCTTTCTGTTCAGCCTTAAGCGTCTTGTGCTCACGCTTGATCTCCATTTCCTCAAGCTTGCGCAACGCTCGCAAACGCATATTCAGGATTGCCTCAGCCTGAATATCAGTAAGCTCAAAGGTGTCCATGAGCTTTTGCTTTGGCTCGTCTTCATAGCGAATGATCCGGATCACCTCATCAAGGTTGAGATAGGCAATCAGAAAACCATCGAGAATCTCAAGCCGTCTGGCAATCTTCTCCAAACGGAATGTCGTCCGGCGGATCAGAACATCCCGCCGGTGGTCTAGCCAGGCGCGAAGGACCTCGCGCAGACCCATGACCCGCGGGGCGCCTTCGGCGTCGAGCACATTGAGATTGAGTGAAAAGCGCGATTCAAGATCGGTAAGCCGGAATACCGATTCCATCACCGCCGTCGGCTCAAGCGTGCCGGATTTGGGTTCAAGCACGATGCGGACATCTTCAGCGCTTTCATCGCGCACATCGGTGATCACGGGAAGCTTGCGCCCCTGGATCAGTTCTGCGATCCTTTCGATCAGTTTCGATTTTGCGACCTGATACGGAATTTCGGTGATCACGATCTGATACCGGCCCCGACCCAGATCCTCCCTATTCCACCGTGCACGAACCCGAAAGCTGCCGCGCCCGGTCTCATAAGCTTCGGCAAGGCTTTCCTCATTTTCGATACAGATACCGCCGGTGGGAAAATCGGGGCCCTTCACATGTTTAAGCAGTGTTGCGATATTGGCGTTCGGGCTTTTGATGAGATGAAGCGAGGCATCGATCAGCTCAGCCACATTGTGCGGCGGAATACTCGTCGCCATCCCCACCGCAATACCGGAAGCACCATTGGCCAGAAGGTTTGGAAAAGCTGCCGGGAGGACCACCGGCTCGCGGCCTTCCCCATCATAAGTCTCCCGGAAATCGACGGCGTCTTCATCAATCCCTTCGAGAAGCATCTCTGCAGCTTCCGTCAGGCGGCTTTCCGTATACCGCATCGCGGCCGGGTTATCACCATCGACATTGCCGAAATTTCCCTGTCCGTCGACCAGCGGAATGCGTACGGAGAAATCCTGCACCAACCGCACCATGGCATCATAGATCGACGCATCGCCATGGGGGTGAAAATTACCCATCACCTCCCCGACAACTTTTGCCGATTTCTTGTAACCGCCTCCAGGGGTCAGTTTCATCTGGCGCATGGCATAGAGGATCCGCCGGTGCACAGGCTTCAGCCCGTCGCGCACATCCGGCAACGCCCGGGCGGTAATTGTGGACAGGGCATAGGCGAGATAGCGCTGGGCCAGCGCCTCGTCGAGCGGTTCCGGAAAGATGTCTTCAGGCTCGGGCGGCACACCGCCACCCTTGCGGGCTTTCGATTTTGTTTTCGGCATGGAGTTGATTTAGCAGAGTCGGAATGGATTTATAGATGCCATAACATCAAAAACACGCACACCCATGTCAGGCCTTTGTTCGGCGCTGGATCGCCTTTGGTGAGCCCTGAAAACTGCACGGTCAAGCCGGACTCATATCGTGACTTTGAACAGGCTTATTCCTGCAATTCTTGCGCTTTCCGGCCAAGTCGATAGAGCACCATATCAGCCGTTTCCGGATGGCTTTCGGCGAGACCCGGATAGGTGAAATCGTCGGCCGGGTTACGGGTCATGCCGAGCTTTTCCATCACCCTCAAGCTCGCTGTATTGCCGCGGCTTGCCATGGCAACGATCTCGCCGATTGGCCCGCCACCAACCCCGTCATCGTCAAGCCCAAAGCCATGGTCGAGAACCCGGAGGGCCGCCTCGCTCGCATAACCCATGCCCCAAGCCGTGCGTGTAAGCCGCCAGCCGATCTCAACACACGGGGTAAAAGCCGCGTCAATCTTCGGGCGGCCAAGCCCGACAAAACCGATGAATGGCAACGCTTCGGTCTCCACCGCCCAATAGCCAAACCCCCAGGCGCGAAAGCGGTCCTGCAGGTCTGCGACATAAGCCGTGGCTTCAGCCGCGCTAAGAGGAGCCTCGAACCATCGCATGACGTCAGGATCAGCGCTCATGGCGGCGAATGGCGCCAGATCGTCTTCCCGCCAGGGCCGCAAACGAAGACGCGCGGTTTCAAGCACCGGCGGTAACGCAAAACTGATCGATGATGCATGGACGGCCACGGCGCGAATACCCATAAAATGAAACAAAAAGATGGCTTCCCGTGTACGCCATGTCTGCCATGTGAGCAATGAAAGGACCTTCATGCGTTTTGTGCTGCCCCTGTTTTCAAGCCTGTGTCTTAGCGTTGGCGCGTGCATCACCCCCGCCGGGGCAAGTGCCCTGCCCGAGCCGGTAGACCGGGCCCTGCGGGAGGCGGAGGCACAGAACAAACTGCGTGTGTCCTATACGATGACATTTCGCTGGCGCGGTGCGCCGGAGATTGTCACGCGGTATGATGCCAATCAGGATCGCTGGTCTGTAATCAAAGGCTCGCCTGACGGTCTTGATGAGAATGGCCGCAAGAAATTCGAGACTTACAAACGCGTCGAATCAAAACCGGGCGGTCTAACCTATGCGGATTATCGTGATCACCTCGACAGCGTGGTCCGCGACGGCGAGGACGGCAAGCTGATCACCTATGATTTTGTTTCGCCACAAACCCCCGGCGACCTCGAAAAGGCCCGCACGCTTGTCGATACTGAAATCGCGATTGATAAAACCCACCTCGGCCTTGTGCGCTACCAAGTCAGGGCAAAACAGGCGTTCAAGCCAAACCCGGTTTCAAAGCTCGATGATTTTGAATTTATCCAGACGTTCGAGCGTCGGCTTGATGCCACCCCGCCCCTGATGACGCGGGTCTATTGGCGCGCCAGAGGCAAACGGCTCTTTGCATCCGTCGACGAGGAATATACGGTCCTGTTTTCAGATTTCGAACGTACACAACTCACGCCTGAATAGAAAATCTTGACTGGCGCGGTTACTTTCCACCGATGTAGCGACACGCGTTTTAATGGCGGTTTTTTGTCAAGCGTTACAGGGTTTGCGTCTTAAACTTGTTTTTAGGCTGGTCGCCCAGCCAGAACAGTTGTAAAAAGTTAGATCACCCGCGCTGCGCCGACGGCTGCTTTTGATCCGGCATCGACCAGTTTTGCCCACACACGCAAAATTGGTCCACGCTTTTGCGTGCCCAGCCTGGCCGCCTCGTCGCGGTGGTGCTGCTCATCGGCCTGACAGGCTTGCAACAAAGCGAGGATTTCCAGCTGGTCTCCACTCGCTTCAAGACGATCAATCTGCTCCTGATAGTGATGATCGACAAAGGTCTCGACAGCATTGATCGTATGATACACGGCGTTGCGACCAAACAGGGCCGGCAGCGCTCCGGTGAGCCACCCGGCAACACGCCACAAGGCGATCAGCCGAGAGCGGTCCGGTTTTGCCAGCACAGCCTCAATCTTTTCGAGGTGCGATTGCTCGGTTTTCAGATGAGCTTTGGAGAAGGCGATCACCGCCGGGTCACGGCTGACCGCGAGGATGCCTCGATAAATATAGACAGCGCCGGTTTCGCCGGCATGGTCCGTCCGCAAATCACTGATTAACCGCTTGTCGAGGGTCGTGGTTTCATGCTGCTCATACGCCAACGTCATCATTATTCTCCTGTCATACAGAAGAAGTTACGACGTGGCGGTCGCGCCGGTTTGCGACAGACTTGCGCAGGGCGGGCTCCAGCGGTCTGTCGGTTCATCGTCATTCCGGCGTGTCTGCCGCGGCCTGCGTTGCTGGCAGGGCGGCCTGATCCGCCACGGTGTGGTCGTGAACAATCCGCCAGGCACCATCAATCTGTTTCATCACAAGCGAGAAGATGCCGGTATTGAACTGGGCCTGTCGCTGGAGGTTAAACCGACCGACAATGACAGCCACATCTTCCGTGATCATCTCGACATCGAGATTGTCGAAAGTCAGCGTACCAAGGGCAGCGCCGTTGCCATAGCGGCGCTTATACCGGCGCAGGGTCGCGTTCCAGCCGCTGGAAATTTCCGTACCCGACACAAAACGCAGAGCATCATCGCGCCAGTACCCTTCCATGAAAGCCTCGATATCGCCTTCATTCCAGGCTGCAGCCTGTGCGGCGAGGGTCGCCTTGATGATCTCGGGCCGCGTTCTTGGCCGGTCGGCTGGGGCTGGTGTCAGCACTGAGGCAAGCCGTTGCACCGGATTTGGCGCCGCCTGGCGCGACGGGGCCTCAACCCGCGGTTCCACGGGCGGCGGCGCGCCGGTCTCGGCTGCGGC
>CAYSMJ010000177.1:0-5295 GCA_964432075.1 uncultured Caulobacterales bacterium
ACATCACCTTAACAATGAGCCTCTATCTGTCCAACTTGTGCTGACGGGGAACAGTTCGAATCGGCCTTCCTGAAGGAAAACAATGGATTGACGGATGGCTTCGGGGTGCCAGAGCATGGTGGTATGTGAGCCGGTCAGGCGTAAGTAATCCATTTCGAGATCAATGCGCGATGAGTCCGGGGCGACAAGAAAATCGCCGATTTGTTCGATGCCGATATCGGCGGTCATGATGCCGACCGGGATTTTGAGCGGAGGGAGGGCTTTTGCGCCCTCCGTGGTCAGGGTGTCGCCGATCCGGCCGCAGACCCATTCGTACAGGCCGTCAAGCTTGAGTTTGTCACGGACAAGGTCGGCGACAAAAGAGCCGCCATGCGGCGGAGCTATCATCAGGATGCGGCCGGGTTTTGCCTTCTCATGCAGGTGGCGGTTTTCGGCCAGCAGTTTGCGCAGGATGATACCGCCGAAACTGTGGGTGATGAAGGAGATGGTTTCAACGTCTTCCAGTCCGGCGATCAACTGACCGATCATTTCTGCGTGGACGTCGACCGTTGCACGGTTGCTGGGGAAATCGACGGTCATGGGCTCGAAGCCGGCCTTGCGCAGCGGTTTTTCAAAGGAGCGGAACTGGCTCGGCAGGCCGTTGAGGCCGGGGATCATCATGACGAAATGGCCGCTTTCCGGCTTCAGACCGCGTTCTTTTTCGCGGGCAAGGGCGGCGCGGCAGACTTCTTCGGAGCTGCGGCAGACAAGCTTGTGTTTGCGGTCGAGGAGGCGGTACTCGCCTTCTTCCGTCAGGTGCTTTTGCATGCGGTAGCCGGCGTAGAACAGTACGTCGTACCAGTGCCGCCAGCCGGGCAGGGCGGCCATCGGGAGCGCGGCGATGTGTTTGATATAGGCGCCTGTCTTGTTGCTCATCTGTGAAATTCTTCCGGGACCGGGACGCCGAGTTTTTCGGCACGCTTAATAATAGTCTCAAGCGCGCCTTTGCTCAACGGTATGCCTTCTTTCTCGCGTCTGGCTTTTTCCGCCTTTGCCCGGTCGCCGGGGATGCGGACGGGGCTGGCCGGGTCGATGGGTTCGGAGGCGCGGACAAAGTCGATATATTTTTGCGCCTGTGTCTGCATGTGCTCAAGGCCGGCAAAACTGTCCGGGTGCCAGATGGTGACGAGGACGTTGTTGGCGATTTTTGTGCCATCCGGGGCCGGAGGGGTGAAGCCTCCGGAAAGGCCTGCGCTCAGGCAGTCAGCCAGCATCGACAGGGAAAATCCTTTATAGCCTTGCTGAGGGCCGCCCATCGGCAGGAGAGAGCCTTTTGGGGATTCATAGAGGACAGAAGGATCGGTGGTCGGGTTTCCGCCTGCATCCTGAAGCTGGTCTGCCGGGACTTGCTCACCTGAGAGATAGGCAAGGCGGGTTTTGCCCATGGCGGTAGCACTAGTGGCAAAATCTGCGGCAAAGATTTCGTTATTCTTTAAGGGAAAGCCAAATGCAATTGGGTTGGTGCTCGTGACCCCTTGTTTGCCGCCCGGCGGCGCAACGGCTGTGAAGGTGCCGTTGTCGTTGATCGTGATCTGAACGGCTAGTCCCCGCTCGGCTACATATTCGGCCCATTCTCCGACGCGTCCGGTATGGCCGCAGTTGCGCATGGCTCCGGCGGAGACAGCGGTTTCTCTGGCTTTTTCGATCAGGATATCCAGAAGGCGGGTCATTTGAACCTGTCCAAGGCCCAGATTTGCGTCGGCGGTGAGGCAGGCGGGAGTCTCATTTTCGATCCTTAAGTCTGCGCCGCTGACGACATCGCCGCTCTTAAGGTAGCTGGTATATTCGACAACCCGGATGATGCCATGAGAGTCGTGACCCATCAGGTTGGACAGGATCAGGCTTTTTGCCGTTATTTCGCTTTCTTCTCTTGTGAACCCGCCAGCCTCAAGGATTGCGGCGGCGAAGGCCTTGAGCTGCGGTGCGGGGATAACGAAACCGTCAGCTTCGGGCATGGGATCAATCCCCATCGCCCGGTTCCGGGCTGAAGTGGTCTGTGTATTTGTTTTTGGTCTCCTTGAATTCCTCGGCCTCGGGCATGGCGCCTTTGTTGGTCGTGATGTTCGGCCACTCTTCGGAGTATTTGCGGTTCAGCTCCAGCCATTTTTCGCCTTGTTCGTCGGTGTCGGGGACGATGGCCTCGATCGGGCACTCAGGCTCGCAGACACCGCAGTCGATGCATTCGTCGGGGTGGATGACCAGCATGTTCTCGCCCTCGTAGAAACAGTCAACGGGGCAGACCTCGACACAGTCCGTGTATTTGCACTTGATGCAGACTTCCGTGACGACGAACGTCATGGCGCGTTCCTTCTCTATTACGGGTGGTTTTTACTTGGTCGACATATATATAAGGTCTGTCGGGTGCGGGCAAAGGAAAAATCGGAAAAAGTTGCAGTTTACGGGAAAATGTCTTTAACTGCTCTGTTCGGAAATATAGGGGCATGGAATGGCGGACGAACGGGAATTATCGCACGTGGAAGAGGTCAAAAAGACCAGCCGGAACCTGCGCGGGACAATCGCGGAGGCGTTGGCGGATTCTGCGCTGGATAAGTTCACGGATGACGATTACGAGCTGCTGAAGTTCCACGGCTCTTATCAGGGCTATAACCGCGACACGGCGACCGAGCGCAAGAAGCAAAAGCTCGATAAAGAATGGGAGATGATGGTCCGTTGCAAGATCCCGGCGGGGCGGCTTTCGGCGGAGCAATATCTGGCGCTGGATGAACTGGCCGATACCTATGGCAACGGGACGCTCAGAATTACGTCGCGGCAGGGGATTCAGTACCACAATGTGGTCAAGGGTGATCTGCACGGGCTGATCCATCATATCAACCAGGCGATGATTACAACGCTCGGCGGGTGCGGGGATGTCTGCCGGAATGTGATGGCCGATGTTTCGCCGGTGAAAACGCCGGAGCATATGCAGATTGTCGAGGACGCGAAGGCGATTTCCGATGTGTTGCTGCCGGTGACGCCTGCCTATCATGAAATCTGGGTGGACGGGGAGAAGGTGACCAAGGCGCCTGAGCCTGTGGATCCGGTGTACGGGGAAAGCTGGATGCCGCGCAAATGGAAATTCTCGCTGACGCTGCCCGAGGACAATACGGTCGATGTGATGACCAACGATGTCGGGCTGGTAGCGTTCACGAATGATGATGGCGTCGAGGGCTATAATGTGTGCCTTGGCGGCGGGTTTGGCATGAAGCATAACAATCCGGATACGTTTCCACGCCTTGCCACGCCGGTTGCGTTTGTGCCGCGGGAACGGGTGGTGGATGTTTGTATCGCCGCGACCAAATTGCAGCGCGATCACGGGGACCGGACGAACCGCCAGCATGCGCGGCTGAAATATGTGATGGCGGAAAAGGGCGTGGACTGGGCCAAGGAAACACTCGACCATTATTTCGGTGAAGAATTGGAGCCTGCGCGTCCGATGCCAAAGCTTGAAATTTATGATCACATGGGCTGGCACGAACAGGGTGATGGCAAATATTATTTCGGCATTCACGTCACCAGCGGGCGGATCAAGGATGCGGACGGGGTGAATGTGCGCAGTGCCCTGCGTGAGATTATGAAGGCGTATCAGCCGAATATTGTGCTGATGCCGACCGAGGATATGCTGCTGTGCGATCTCGATATGGCCGACCAGGAAGGCATTGAGGGTATTCTTGCGAAGCATGGTGTGAAGCAGGCCCATGATTATCTGCCCGTTGAGCACTGGGCGATGAGTTGCGTGGCGCTGCCGACATGCGGCAAGGCTCTGGCAGAAGGGGAGCGGGCACGTAAGCCGATCATTTCTTCGGTGGCCGGGGTGATGAAGAAGTACGGTCTGGAGCAGGAATTGATTTCGGTGCGGATTACCGGTTGTCCGAATGGATGCTCGCGTCCCTATACGGGCGATGTCGGGATCGTCGGGCGCGCGCCAGGGATGTATGCGGTGTTTGTCGGCGGAAATTTCGAAGGCACGCGGCTTTCGGTGAAGGTGGCGGACAAGGTGAAGACGGAGAATATCCCGGCTTTTCTGGAGTTGTATTTTGCCGCTTGGGCGCGTGAGCGCGAAGAGGGTGAGATGTTTGGTGATTTTTGTCACCGTAAGGGGGATGAATGGGTGCAGGCGATTGCACAGCAAGGCATTGACGCAAAGGTGGCGGCTTGATGTTTCCGATCGTTCTCGATGTAAGGAAGGTGAAGATTGCGCTTGTTGGCGGCGGGCCGTCGGCACAAAGACGTCTGGCGCAGTTGCGTGAGTCAGGGGCGGAAAACCTGACACATTATGCGGAGGCGCTTCCGGGTGAAGAAGATTTGTGTGCGGCGCAGATTGTTTATATCGCCGATATCGATGAGAGTGATGCGGAGCGGCTGGCCGGGATCTGCCGGGAAAATAATGTGCTGGTGAATGTCGAGGATGTGAATCGCCTTTGCGATTTTTATACGCCTTCCGTGGTTCGGCGCGGTGATTTGCTGGTGAGTGTTTCGACGGGCGGGAAAAGCCCCGGTCTTGCGCAGATGATGCGCGGGCGGCTTGAAAAGATGTTTGGCTCTGAATGGGAGTCGCGGCTTGAGGTGTTGGCGAAGGCACGGCTGGGCTGGCGCGATAGCGGTGACGACATGAAAACGGTTGCGGCCAAGACGCGCGAAATGATAGAGCGTGAAGGATGGTTATGAGTCTGGAGATGGTGGAAAAAACTTCCGGTGAAATTGAGTGCCTGACCAATGAGTTGTTGAAAGATTACGGCTCGCTGGAGGCGGGACAGCTTCTGGATGTGATGGTCCGGAATATTTTCCGTGAGCGGATTGCCGTGGTGTCTTCGTTCGGGACGGAGTCGGCGTTATTGCTGGCGCTGGTGGCGGAGATCGATCCGAAAACGCCGGTGATTTTTCTGGAGACGCAAAAGCATTTTCCGGAGACGCTGGAATACCGGGACCAGCTTGCCGAGCTGTTAAAGCTTGAGGATGTGCGGTCGGTGACGCCCGATCCGGCAGGCGTTTCGGGAGCTGATCCTGAAGGTGATTTGTGGGACCGGAACCCGGATGCGTGTTGTTACCTGCGCAAGGTGGTGCCGCTTGAGGGCGCGCTGCACGGGTTTGAAGCCTGGGTGAACGGGCGCAAACGTGTGCATGGCGGAGATCGGGCGCATCTGCCGGCGCTGGAGCATGACGGGCGTCGGGTGAAGGTGAATCCGCTGGCGTTCTGGTCGCAGGAGCGCATTGACGAGGAATGGATGAAGCGCGGCCTGCCTGAGCATCCGATGGTGC